>NZ_JBVJND010000029.1:0-136816 GCF_055583825.1 Streptomyces sp. NPDC104367
CCGCGACAACCGCCCACAACAACAGGACGGCCACGACGGCGGACAACTGGAGCAGCAGGAGCCCGGACCGCCCGGGGCCCCCGGGCCGGGCGCGCCGAGCGGGTGGTACGCCGAGCGGGGCTGGGCGCCGACGGCGTTTGGTGGATGTGGCCATGATGTGGGTGTACCTCTGCGCTAGTCAGCCGGTGACGGTCGGAGCCTGGTCCCAGTAGATGGCGCTGTCCTTCGGGGTACTGCTCAGCAGCCCGTACTGGTGCATCTTCGTGATGACGGTACGCATCACGGTCGTGTTGACGGTCTTGTCGTAGTACGAGACCTGTTCGTTCTTGATGTAGTCGGCGGACAGCTGGGTGTACTTCTTCTGGATGTCCTTCACCGCCTGCGGGTGCGCGTTGGCATAGGCGATGCCCTTGGCGACGGCTGCGGTGAACTTCTTGGCCGTGGCGGCGTTGGCGGACAGGTACTTCTGGCTGGAGAAGAGCACACCCTGGGCGATGCCGGGCAGGCTGTTCATGCCGTCGCCGATGGAGGTCAGACCGGCTGCCTTGCCGGCGGCGTAGAAGGCGCCGAAGGAGTAGACGGCGTCGGTCTTGCCGGTCTTGGCCGCGTCGGTGAGCGAAGTGGTCGGCAGCGCGACGAACTTGACCTTGCTCGGGTCGCCGCCGTCCTTCTCGACCAGGTACTCGACGATGAACTGGATCGTGCCGCCGAGCGCGGCCAGGCCGACGGTCTTGCCCTCCAGGTCCTTGAAGGACGTGATGGAGCTGCCCTTCTTGACCAGCAGGCCGTCCGTGGGGTCGGTCCTGGTGGTGGCGGACTCCAGTCCGGTGGCGATCCGGATCGGCATGTTCTTCGCCGCGCCCTTGAGGAAGCCCGAGCTGTCCGTCATCGCGAACTGGGCCTCACCGTTCAGCACGGACGGCGCGTTCTGCGAGGTGTCCTGCGCGCCGGCCTTGATGGTGACGTCGAGGCCCGCGGCCTTGAAGTAGCCCTGCTGCTGGGCGATGTAGAGCGGCTCGAAGAGAGCGGCGGTCGAACGCAGCACGGTGATCTTCGTCGCGCCGTCACCGGAAGCGGTGTCGGCGCCGCCCGATCCGCAGGCCGCGAGCGGGCCCGTGACGGCGAGCGTGACGAGGACGAGTGGAAAACGGCCCAGTGGACGGCTCATGGACTTCGACATGAGGGGTGTGCTCCTTTGCACGGTCACGGCTGTTGTTCGTGGGCGCGTCGCCGCAGACGATCTGGAGGTACCCAGACGTTACTGTCGACACAAAATGGGGGTCAAGGGATCAGATCTGATTTTTCTTGGCTTTCTGTCGACACAATTTGGTTGGTGTCGAGATGTCCGTCATGTCGGCCCGGCGCGGTCGCATCGTCCGTCGGGCCGAGCGGCGGGAAGTCGAAGAGTTGCGCCGGGTTGTCGACCAGCAGGCCGTGCAGCAGGCCCGGATCGGGAGCGATGCCGGCGAGCAGGTCGACGAGCAGGCCGTCGTCGGGAGCGTCGCCCTCGATGTTCACGTGCGGATAGTCGGTGCCCCACACCACCCGCTCGGGAGCGTGGGCCACCAGGGAGGCGGCCAGGGCGACGCCGTCCAGGTAGGGCGGGCCGGTGCGGGACACCCGGTCCACGCCGCTGACCTTGAGCCAGACGTCGCCGGTGTCCAGGAGGGCGCGCAGGCTGCGCAGGGCCGGATCACTGGGTCCCCGCGCCAGATCCACGCGTGCGAGATGGTCGATCACCACCCGGCCGGGCAGGGAGCGGATGAGTGACTCGTACTCGGCGACCTCCTGCCCCCGGACGTGGATCTCGGTGACCCAGTCCAGACCGTCGACGCGCTCCAGGACGGAGTCGATCTCCCCGCGGGTCGGCGCGCTGCGCAGGTGCGGCAGGAAGTTGAGCCGGAACCCGCGGACTCCGGCGCGGTGGAGGGCCTCGATCTCCGTCCGGGTGGTCGTCTCCCCGACGAGCGCGACCCCGCGGAACCGGCCGCCCCCCGACGTCAGCGCGTCGACGAGTGCCCCGTGGTCGGAACCGTTGCACGAGGACTGGACGATCACGGCACGGGACAGGCCGAGACGGGCGTGGAGGGCGGCGACCTGCTCCTTGGGGGCGTCGATCGGCGTGAAGGTGCGCTCGGGCGCGTACGGGAAGACCGCGGCCGGGCCGAGGATGTGGCAGTGGGCGTCGCAACTTCCCGGCGGGAGCGCGAGAGAAGGCTTGCGCGGTGTCGGATGCGGAGGCGGGCAGCCGGGGGAGGGCACCGCTTCGTGGACGGCGGGTTCAGTCACAGCGGGCCGTCATTCCGCCGTCGACGACGATCTCGGTGCCGGTGACGAACCGCGCCTCGTCCGAGGCGAGGAAGAGCGCCGCGTGCGCGGTGTCCCTGCCGTCGCCCATGAAGCCGAGCGGGATCCGGGCCTGGCGCTCGGCGAGCAGCTTCGCCACGTCGCCGCCCGCGCGCTGGTGGGCCAGCCGGGCCTCGACCATCGGCGTGTGCAACTGGCCCGGTACGACGGTGTTGACCCGGACGCCGTCGGCCGCGTACTGGACGGCGGTGACCCGGGACAGCTGGATGACCGCCGCCTTGGCCGCCGCGTACCCGACCTGTGCGGCGCCGGTCCACCGCAGCCCGGACGCGGAAGCCGTGTTGACGATCGAGCCGCCGCCCCCGCGCCGCATGATCGGGACGGCGTGCTTGCAGGCCAGGAAGGCGCTGGTGAGGTTGGTGCGCAACTGGCCGTCCCAGTCCTCCAGGGACAGTTCGGCGGCTCCGCCGGCGCGGGATCCGCCGACGTTGTTGACCAGGATGTCGATCCGGCCCGCCTGCCGCTCGGTGCGTTCGAAGTAGGCCTGCACGTCGTCCGGTTCGGTGACGTCCAGCAGGTCGGTGCGGACCTGGCCGCCCTCCTCGCGGATCTGTGCCGCGGTGACCTCCAGTGCCTCGCTGTCGCGGTCGGTCAGGAACACGGTGGCGCCTTCACGGGCGAAGATCACGGCCGTCGCGCGGCCGTTGCCCCAGCCGGGGCCGACGCTTCCGGCGCCGCTGATTACGGCGATCCGACCGGCCAGGCGACCGGACCGATCGGGGACCACGTCGTGGGTCACGGTTTGTCTCCTCGGTTCAGGTGGTGCGCTTCATCCGTCGAAGTCTCGCCTAGTGTCGACAGAAAGTAAATCCATCCCGACCTTAAGTCGGTCTTCTTCGGGTTTGTTCGGATCTAGTGTCGACAGTTGGGAATTCGCGGTGATTGAATGACGGCGCAAGGACAGCCCGAGACCGCCCGGAGGGCGCATGGACAAGCCGGCCGTGTTCACCAGTGAAGAAATCGAGCGATTCCGCTCCGAACTCGCCGCCAGACGGGCGCCGGGCTCCTACGAGCCGGGCCGCTGGTCGGTGAGCCCGCTCAACCGCCGCCCGGACGTACGCGGGCCCATGCCCGAGTCCGTGCGGCTACGTGACTCCACCCTGCGCTCCGTCGAGACCATGCCGGGCGTCGTCGCCTCCACGGAGGCGAAGGAGGCGTATCTGCGCCGGCTCGTCGGCGCGGGCGTCCACGAGATCGTCACGGCGGGTCTGGCCGGCCGTGACGACAAGGCGCTGCGCGCCGAGGTCGAGGTCATCAAGGGCGAGAACACCGGCTGCCGGGCCGTGCTGCCGCTGCCGCGCACCGCGCGGGACGTCGACCGGGCCGCCGACGCCGGATACGACGCGGTGCAGATCTGGGTACAGGGTCTCGGCGAGGCGTCCCTGATCTACAACCCGGCCGTCTACCAGCACGCGTGGCGGGGCGAGGACTGGCGGGGCACCGGTGTCGCGCGAAACCGTGACGACCTCCTCGCCGGGGCCTGCGCTCTGGTCCGGCGGGCCCGTTCCCGGGGTCTGGAGGTGATCGCACCGATGCTGATGGTGTCCTACCTGACCGAGGAGGTCCTGGAGGAGACCGTCGCCGTCCTCGTCGACGCGGGCGCCACGGAGCTGACGCTCTTCGACGGCCCGGGTGCCATGAGCCCCGAGGCCTACGGGCATCTCGTCGCCCGTACCAAGCAGCTCGCACCCGGAGTGCAGGTGGGGCTGCACCCGCACAACACCTTCGGGCTCGCGATCGGTTGTGCCGTCGAGGCGGTCCGCGCCGGTGCCGATGTCGTGGAGCTGTCGGTCAACGGCTACTGCGGAGGCCCCGGCAACGCCGACCTGGCCGCCACCACGATGGCGTTCGAGGTGCTGTACGGGGTGCGCACCGGGATCCGGACCGAGCGGCTGACGGAACTGGCCCGCGCGGGCGAGGCGCTGACGGACCATCATCTCGCCTGGAACCACCCCGTGACCGGGACGAGCGCCTTCTCCTGGGGAGGCCTGGACTTCATCACGCAGGAGACGGCCGTCGACCCGCTGCTGCACAACTGCCTTGAGCCGACCCTCGTCGGCAACGCCCGCAAGGTCCCCTTCACGCTGCACAGCGGTCCTTTCACTCTGGCGGACAAACTGACCGGGCTCGGTGTCGACGCGACCACCGCCCAGGTCGACGAGATCCTGCGGCGGGCCCGTGAGGTCATGACCCGTGAGGGACGCCCGCTCACCGACGCGGACCTGACGGCACTCGCCCGGGAGTCGGCGGGCGGCTCGGACACGGAGCCGGCCACCGGTTCCTGAGGCCGGAGCCCGTACCGGCCGGTGCGCCACGGCGGAGTTCCGCCCACCGGCCGGTTCGCGGGCGCCGGGAAGGCGCTCCGCGATCAGCGGCTCTCGCGCAGGCCGGCGGGCCAGATGCCCTGCTTTCCGGGGGAGAGGATGCCGGCCGGGTCCACGGCGTCCTTGATCTTCTCGACGAAACGCCGGTACGCGTGGTCGTTGAAGGAGAACTGGTCCGCGGCCAGGTCCATGAAGCCGAGGTGGGACCGGTACATGCCGTATCCCTGCCTGCCCGCCTCCTGGATCAGGGACGCGACCACGTCATGGACCCGGCGGGTGCCCTCCTCGTCCCGGAAGTCGAAGTTGCTGCCGCTCACGTAGATTCCGCTGCGGGGATTGATCGCCATCAGGTCGGTCTTGTAGTCGAGTCCCGCGCTTTCGACCATGGGCCGGAACGTCCTGACGAACCGGAGCACGTCCGCGCCCCGCAGCGGCACCACCGGCGCGAAGTCCATGTGCCCGCCGTGGTCGCCGCCGGCCCATCCCGCCATGCCGACGAGTTCCAGGTGCGGTACCCCGGATATCACCCGGTCCGACGGGTTCGACAGCTCCCGCGCGCCGTCCGGCGTGGTCTTCTCGCCGCGGACACGGACCCCGGGGACGGCCGAGAAGGCCGCCTTCACCTTGGCGAACCTCCGGTCGACGAGGTCGCTGTCGCCCCAGAGCGACAGACGCAGCATCCAGCGGCCGACCTCCAGTTCACGTCCGATCCGCTCCAGGACCTCCTCGGGCATCGGACCGTCGCCGGCGTACCAGTCGCTGCGCCGCGACAGCATCGCCGCCGCGCTCGGTGTGTTGAACACGCACGGCACCCCCTCGACCGTGCGGTCGAGCAGCAGCCCCCGCAGCGTGTCGATCAGGGGGACGATGTCGTCCTCGGCCCGCGCCGTGACCGTCACCGGCATGACGGTCTCCGGAGCGGGCTGGAGCCAGACGCCCATCTTGGTGACGATGCCGAAGTTGGACTGCATGAACAGCTGGTCCAGCGAGGGCCCGAGACCGCGCCGGTAGAGGTTCCAGGCGGGGTTGCCCGGTACCCCGCCCATGCCCGTGCGCAGCAGCTCCCCGTCGGCGAGGACGACCTCCATCCCGCAAGGTGCCATGAAGTCCTGGCCGTACGCCATGTAGGTGACACCGTGGTCGAGCGAGTTGCCGATCACGCTGCCCCACCCGATGTCCGGCACCGACAGCATCAGGGGATGCCCGCGGCCGGTGAGCGCCTCGTGCAACTGGAGGAAGCTGACCCCGGGTTCGACGAGCGCGTACGACAACTCGTCGTCGATCTCCAGGATGCGGTTCATCCGGCGCAGGTTCACCGTCACCGAGCCGCCCAGCCGGGGACCGGCGCCGCCGTAACCGTTGTTGCGTCCCTGGCTGTTGGTCCACAGGGGCACTCCGTGTTCGGCCGCGACCCGGACGATCGCCTGTACCTCCTCCACCGTCTCCGGCTGCACCACCGCGGACGGGCGATGGTCCTTCCAGGCCTCGGGCTGGAAGGGGTCGCGGAACTCGAGGAACTGCGGCCCGGACGTGAGGACGTGCTCGGCCCCCACGATCTCCTCGAAGCGGCTGATCGCCGTTGCCAGAGCCTGCTCGCTCGGGGCACCCGCGGTCGATGCGGTCATGACGGTTCTCCTTCGGTCTCTGTCAGATGTCGTTCTTGGCGTCGAACCGGAGAGCGAGGTCCCTGATGTCCTCGTCGGACAGGGGCGCGCCGACGCGGGCCGCCATGGCCCGGCAGGCGCGCAGGATCTCGCCGGTCTGCCGGGGAGTGGCCGACATGCCGAGCGCGGTGAGTTTGTCGGCGAGGGCGTAGGGCCCGCTGAACGGCGTGAAGGTGACCGGCCGTTCGTTGCCCACGGACTCCGGCGCCAGGCAGTTGTGCAGCAGGGCGTCCACGGTGACCTCCTGCGAGATGTGGTCCGTACCGCCCCAGTCGAAGGCCATCGGTCCGGTGACCGGGTGGTTCCAGGCGACCCGGAGGCCGGTGAGCGCCTCGCCGGCACGGGCGAGCCCGGTGAGTTCGGCCATCCGGATTCCGGTGTCCACGCCGTAGAGCGCCTCGAACGCCGCCGTCGTCGCGGCCAGGTCGGCGTTGCCCGGGCCGCCGCAGTAGCCGTTCGCGGACAGTTCGACGACGTCGGCGCCGGCCCGGACGGCCGCGACCGCGCACGCCACCGCCAGTCCGAACGTGTTGTGGGGGTGCAGACCCGTCTCGACCTCCGGGGCGAGCGCCCGGACCCGTGTCACGAGCCGGGCGAACGCCTCGGGACCGACGGCGCCCGGACCGTCGAACAGGGTCAGCTCCGAGGTGCCCGCCCGCCGCAGCGCGTCGACACTCTCCTCCAGCAGCGCGTCGTCCAGGTAGGACACCATCAGCATGGGGGTGACGACCCGCAGTCCGTGTCCGCGTGCGTGGGTGACCAGCCGTTGGGCGTCCGCGAGGACCTCGGTCCGGGAGCGGACCGGCAACGCGGCGCGCCAGTCCTCGCCGGCCCACGCGGTGTCGTAGACGGGCCGGTAGATCTGGGACGCCTTGCCGAAGGCGTCGACCCACACCTGGACGCCGTCGAAGCCGGCCCGTGCCGCCCGGTCGATGTCCGTCTCGGTCCACACCAGCGGGCTCAGTATCCGGCAGTCGTCCTTCTCCTCCTTGACGACGGCGACCTCGGCCTTCAGCGCGTCGAGTGTCCGTCCCGCGGGGCTGCTGCCCACGATCTCGGTCACTCCGGCTCGGATCAGGCGCCGGAGGTAGGCGTCCCGTTCCTCCTGGCCGAACCGCGTGCCGGGCATGGTGTCGAGCGAACGCAGGGTCGAGTCCCGGAACCGGACCTTCGACGGCATCGCACCCGTGACACCGGGGTCACGGTTGAGCGGGCTCACCGACCACCGGCCGGGTTCGAAGGCCCCTCGGACCCGCCGCTCCGCGATCTCGGCACGGAACGCGGAGATCTCCTCGGCGGTGAAGACGGGTGGCTTGTCCACGGACGTTCCTCCTCGGTTTCGGGGTGGACGGGGGCATGGGTCGCCGCACCATGGCGCGGCGGCCGACGCCGGGAGGCGTTCTGGGGGAGTGCCGTCGCCGTCCGTGCGGCGGCCGGGGGCCCGCGCGTGGTCCGGAACGCGGGGGCGGGTGCCTCAGCGCAGCGGCACGACGGGGGCCGCGGCCGTGAGCCGGGCGTCGATGGCGCCGAGCCGGCCCGCTTCCAGGCGGACCCGGTCGCCCGGCCGGAGCCAGGGGTACCCGGCCTGGCCGTGGCGTGCGGACAGGTCCGCGATGCAGCCGGTGGGGACCGTGCCGGAGCCGATGATGTCGCCGGGGCGCAGGGTGGTGCCCCGGGAGGCGTAGGCGATCATCTGCCCGAAGGTCCAGTAGAGGTCGGTGAGGTTCGCCTCGGAGTACGCGCGGCCGTTGACACTCGCGCGCACCGTCAGATCCGGGCGGCCCGAGCCGCCGGCCGGCGGCAGTTCGTCCGCGGTGACGAAGTACGGGCCGAAACTGGTCGCCCAGTCCTTGCCCTTGGCCGGCCCGAGGCCCACGCCCCGTTCGCGGCGCTGGAGATCGCGTGCGCTCCAGTCGTTCATCAGGATGTAGCCGGCGATCAGGCTCTGGCCCGTGGCCGGGTCCACGTCCTCGGCCTGCCGTCCGACGACCGCCGCCACCTCCAGTTCGAAGTCCAGCTCCACGGCGCCCGGTGCCGCGCGTACGTCGTCGTGCGGGCCCCGGGTCGCGGCGGGGTTGGTGAAGTAGAAGGCGGGGATCTCGTACCAGGCCGGGTCCATGGACGCGCCTCGCGCGGACAGGATGGGTTTGAGGTGGTCCTCGAAGGCCATGAAGTCCCGGACGGACGGGGGCCGCGGAATCGGCGCGGTCAGCGCCGCGTCCTCGATCCGCAGTGTCTCCAGCGGGTCGGCCAGGATCTCGGCCGCGGTCTCGGTGAGGTCCCGGCCCTCCCTGAGCACGGTGACGAGGTCGTCATGGGTCCTGCTGGCGAACAGCCTGCCGTCGTCCGTGGCGACGGCCAGGCGCAGCCCGGAGTCGGATGTCCGATAGCTTGACCAGCGCATTTCTTCTCCTCGGGTGAGGTCTGCCGGAGCCGCCCGAGCGGGCGGCTCAGCCGGCTTCCCGGCCCCGGGAACGCCCGGTCCGGGCAGTGCCGGGCGGCGTGGCCCCGGCGTCCCTGATCGATTGCAACGCAGTTTTGTCGTCGGCGAGTTGTTCCCATGCCGTGGCATAGCGGGAGAGCAGGCCGAGCAGTGTGGCGAGCTCTTCCGGCGTGAACCCCTCCGACGAGCGGGATTCGATGCGCATCATGCGGTCCCGGAGGGCGGCCGCGAGGGCCTGCCCCTCCTCGGTGAGCCCGACCGGCCGGGTGCGGACGCTGACGCTCTCCGGCGGCCGGGTGACCAGGCCGCGCCGCTGGAGCTCGTTGAGCGGAATCGTCAGCGCCTGGCGGGTGACCAGGGTGCGCCGGGCGATCTCGGCCGCGCTCGTGGTGCCGGTCTCGGCGAGGGTCTCCAGGATCATCGCCAGCGTGCCGTTCAGCTGCAGGTCGGTGAGCATCGTGGACACGGCGTCGCCCGTGGCGACGCGGATTCGGTGGACCAGGTTCATGGGCCTGTCCGAGATCGTCTCGGCCCCTTGGCCGGAATCCGTGGGCGTGGGCATGGACATGCAGTCGGCTCCTTCGTGCCCCATCTGCGGGGACGGACAAGAGCGTAGACATCCCCCCACGGGTGAGGTCAACAGCTTGACGTCAATCAATTTACGTCAAGTAGTTGACGTCAACTAGTTGACATTCGCGATCGTGCGACGGATCGTTCTGGGCATCCCCAAGGCACAGGAGCCGCTGATGTCCGACATCTCCACCGCCTCCGCGGACCGCCCACCACCCCCGTTCAGGCCACAGCCGATGCCGCCCGTCGCCGCTCCCCGCCCGGTGAGGGCGTCCGAGCTCGCCGCCCGGTCTCCGGTCGCCGGGCTGCGGTACGTCGGCCTGGGCGTCCCCGACCTGGCGCGCGCCTGCGCGTTCTACGAAGGCATCTGGGGTCTGTACCGGGTCGCGGACGACCGCGGTGTCGTCTTCCTCGGCTCGGTGGGCTCACCGGAGCCCTATGTACTCCGCCTCCGGCAGGCCCCCGCCAAGCGCATCGACGTCATCTCCTTCGCGGGCCGCGACCGGGCGGCGGTCGACTCGCTCGCCGCCGACCTCGCCACGTCCGGCGTACGGCTGGTCCGCGAACCGGACGCGCAGGACACCCCCGGCGGCGGATACGGCGTCCGGTTCTTCGACCTCGACGGCCGCCTCGTCGAGGTCTCCGTGGACGTCGCCCCGAAGCCGTACCGCCTCCTGGAGAAGGGCGAGGCGGTCCCGCGCAAGCTGAGCCACGTCGTCGTCAACAGCACCGACGTGGATGCGACCGTCGGCTTCTACGAGCGCTTCCTCGGCTTCCGTGTGTCCGACTGGCTCACCGAGCGCATGGCGTTCCTGCGCTGCTCCACCGACCACCACAGCCTCGCCGTCGCCCGCCGCTCCAAGGTCTCGCTCAACCACATCTCCTTCGAGATGCGCGGCGTCGACGAGTACCTGCGCGGCACCGGCCGCCTCATCCGCAACGGTCACCCGCCGGCCTGGGGGCCGGGCAGGCACTCGGCCGGCGACAACACGTTCTCCTACTTCGCGGATCCGCACGGCAACGTCGTCGAGTACACCACCGAGCTGGCGCGGATCGACGACGAGGACGCCTGGATTGCGCATGTCTGGCCGAGCACCCCGGACTACTACGACCAGTGGGGCACGGCGGGCGACCTGGAGGACCTCTACGCCCTCGACGCTGCGAGCGAAACCGACAGCGGGCTGTGGAGTCCCGCACCGATCTAGGAGGGAGGAGCCATGACCCACGCAGTCCACGAACCGCCCGCCGGCCTCGCACCGCCCCGCACCGAGCTGATCGCTCCCGGCGTGTACGCCTACGTACAGCCCGACGGCGGCTGGTTCGTCAACAACAGCGGCATCATCGTCGGCACCGACACGGTGACCGTCATCGACTCCGCCGCCACCACCCGCCGCACCGACGCGCTCATCGACGCGGTCGCGCAGGTCAGCCCGCTGCCGGTGGCCACTCTCGTCAACACGCACTGGCACACCGACCACACCAACGGCAACTACCGTTTCCGCGGCGCCACGATCGTCGCCCACGAGCGGACCCGGGCGATGATGCTGGACCACGCGCCCACGACCCCCGACCCGAACGGGCCCTTCCCCGACGTCGACTGGGGACCGCTGGAGCCCGCACCCCCGTTCCTCACCTACGCCGACGCGGTCACCCTGTGGGCCGGCGCCACCCGCTGCGACATCAACTGGGTGGGCAGGCCCGCCCACACCACCGACGACTCGGTCGTCTGGATCGAGGAGCACTCCGTCCTCTTCGCCGGCGACCTCGCCTTCAACGGCAGCGCACCGCTGATGTCGGCCGGCTCCGTGGCCGGCGCGATCGAGGTCCTCGCCGACCTGCGCGGGCTCGGCGCCCGGCACGTCGTGCCCGGACACGGCGACGTCTGCGGCCCCGAGGTGTTCGACGCCCAGATCGACTACCTCCGCTTCGTCCAGGACGTGGCCAGGACCGGGCACCGGCTCGGGCGCACCCCCCTGGAGGCCGCGCGGGACGCCGCGGACAACCCGTTCGCCGACCTGCTGGACTCCGAACGGCTGGTGGCCAACCTCCACCGGGCCTACGCCGAACTGGACGGCGCCCCGCCCGGCGCCCCGATCGACCTCGACGCGACCCGACGGGACATGATCGCGTTGCACGGGGGACCGCTGAGGTGCGCCGCATGAGCCCGAGAACACGTTCCGCACTCGTCGTCGGCGCGGGCATAGCCGGCCTGTCGGCCGCGATCGCGCTGAGCGAGCGGGACTGGGACGTCACCGTCGTCGAGGTCAAACCCGAGAACGCCACCGTCGGGGTCGGACTGAACCACCCGGCCAACGCGCTGCGCGCGCTCAGGGCACTCGGCGTGTACGACCAGGTGGTCCGGCGCGGCTACGTCTACCGGGGAATCCAGCGCTACACCCAGGCCGGGGACCTGATCGCGACCTTCGAACCGGCCGACCCCGACGACGTGCCCTTCCAGGTCTCCATGACCCGGGCCGACCTCCACGAACTCCTCACCGACCGGGCCCGCGTACTCGGCGCACGCATCGAGTACGGCCTGACCTGGAGCGACATCCGCCAGCACGAGGACGCCGTGGCGCTCACCCTGACCGACGGCAGCACCCGCACCCACGACCTCGTCGTCGGGGCCGACGGCATCCGCTCGCCGCTGCGCCGGCTGCTGTTCGGCGACGGGCACGAGCCCCGCGGCACCGGCTACGTGTGCTGGCGCATGCCGGTGAAGCGCCCCGAGGGGGTGACGCACAGCCAGTACTTCAACGGGGAGCACGTCAAGGCCACCGCCATCAACCTCAACCGGACCACCATGTACCTGCTGGTGATCCAGCAGGCCGCCGCCAGAGCGCCGCGCGACGCCGCCGGACTCGCCACGGAACTGCGCGATCTGCTCGACGGGTTCCCGGGCATGATCGGCGACATCCGCGACGGCATCACCCCGGCCACCGAGATCCACGTCGGCCCGCTGGAGGAGGTCGAACTCCCGGGCCCCTGGCACCGGGGACGCGTCCTGCTCATCGGCGACGCCGCCCACGCCATCACACCCCATCTCGCGCAGGGCGCCGGCATGGGCATGGAGGACGCCCTCGTCCTGGCCGACGAACTGACGCGCCACGACGGCGTGCCGCAGGCGCTGACCGCCTTCATGGAACGCCGGCTGCCCCGCGTCCGCTTCGTGCAGCGCCAGGCGCACGAGATCCTCCGCAACGAGATGGAATCCGACGCCGAACGCAAGGCGGCCTTCGCCGCCGGCCTCGGCGCCCGCCAGGAGCGCATCACCCGGCTGCTGGCCGAACCGGCCTAGGGAGGCACAGAATGACGACCTTCCTCACGGAAGACGACATCCGCTCCGTCTTCGACTGGCACGGAGCCGTCGACGCGCTCCGCTCCGCCTACTCGACGCCGATCGCGGACAGCCAGGTACCCCCGCGCGCCGTCGCCCGTAGCTCCGAGGGATGGCTGCGGACCCTGACCGGCGTACTGCCGGGCGGCCCCGTGATGGGCGCCAAGCTGATCGCGGCCTCCACCACTCGCCGCCGCGCGTCGTACCTGATCCCCCTGTTCGACCAGCACTCCACCGAACTGGTGGCGCTCCTGGACGCCGGGCTCATCACCGGCTACCGCACCGCGGCGACCTCGGCGCTGGCGGCGGACACCCTGACCCCGCCGGGTCCCGTACGGGTCGCGGTGATCGGGTCGGGCTTCGAGGCGCAGCAGCACGTGCGCGCGCTGGCGGCGGTCCGCGAGCTCGCCGCGGTCACGGTGTTCAGCCCGAACCCGGCCAGCCGCCGGCGCTTCCTCGACGTCCTGTCCGACGTCGAGGCACCGCTCGACGAAGCACCCACCGCGGTCGAGGCCGTCGTCGGCGCCGACATCGTGCTGTGCGCGGCCAGGTCCCGGAACGAGGAACCGACGCTGCGCGGCGCGTGGTTGGCGCCCGGGACGACCGTCGTCTCCATCGGCTCCACGCTGCCGGAACAGCGGGAACTGGACGTCGAGGCGATCGACCGGGCCGACGTCGTGGTCGCCGACCAGCCGGACGAGGTCGTGCACGGCACCGGCGACATGATCGCCGCGACCGGGGCCGGCCTGACGCCGGACCGGAAGGTCGTCTCCCTCAACGACGTCCTCCTGGGCCGGGCCCCGGGGCGGCGCACGTCCGAAGAGGTCGTGCTCTACAAGTCCGTCGGCTCCGCCGTCCAGGACCTCGCGGTCGCCTCCCTCTGCCTGCGACGGGCACTGGACCGGGGGATCGGCACCGTGCTCCCGGTGGGCCTCAACACCGTCGTCAAGTGACGGCCAGAGCAACCCAGAGCAACCCAGAGCAACCCAGAGCAACTCAGAGCAACTCAGAGCAGCACGGAACACGAGGAAAGGAACGACGCACATGGCGCGCTACACAAGGGGCGAGGCCCGGCAGTGGGCCAGGGAGACCCTGGTCGGGGCGGTCAACTGCACCATCCCCTCCTTCACGCGGGACCTGGGGGCGCTGAACGAGACCGCGATCCGTCACGACACCCGGCTCGCCATCGAGCACGGGTTCATCGGCACCCTCGGCGTCTCCGAGGTCTCCATCACCCTGCCCGAGTACCTGGACTTCCTCCGGATCGTCAAGGACGAGGCCGGTGACCGGCTGGTCCTCACCCACCACGCCAGTTTCAGCAATCTGGAACAGAACATCGTGGCGGTCAAGGCGGCGGAAGAGACGGGCGCCGAGTTCGTCCTGCTGTCCTACCCGCCCAACTTCTACCCGGAGTCCGAGGACGACATCTTCGCGTACACGAAGGCGTTCTGTGACGCGACCGACCTCGCCGTGCTGCTGTTCCCGATGTACCTGTGGGGGTTCAGCCCCCGCATCCACCCGTCGGACATCCCGGTCCGCCTGATCCGCCGGCTGCTCGACGCGTGCCCCAACATCGCCGCGATCAAGGCGGAGGGCGGATTCCCCAGCATCCAGGGAATCATCGAGTGCAACCGCCACTTCGGTGAGGAGGTCGTGATCTCGATGCCGATCGAGAGCGACCTCATCCCGCTCTCCCAGATCATGCCGATCCAGCTCTCCGCGACGAGCAACCACGAGTTCTACGGTCCGCTCGTGCCCCGGGTGATGGAACTGCTCCGCAAGGGCGAGCACGACCGGGCCGCCGAGATCTACTGGCAGATGCACCCCGCGCGCCAGGTGGCGAAGGCCCTGTCGCCGGCCCTGCACGGCGGCTACTTCATCAACCGGCAGGCCTGGAAGTTCCAGGGCTGGCTCCAGGGCTACAACGGAGGTCCCCTCCGCCAGCCCACCCAGCGCATCCACGACCAGCAGATGCTCGCCCTGCGCAAGGGACTCGCCGACGCCGGCCTCGAACCCAGCATGGACCCGCTGCGGGAGTTCTTCGTCGGCCGCAACCCCGCCTGACCGAGGAAGAAGCCATGACACAGCTCAGTTCCTCACTCGGCCTGACCGACCCGGCCCTGGTGCGCACCAAGCCGTACGTGGACGGGGCCTGGGCCGACGGCGGTGAGTCCGCCGGGCTGCCGGTCGACAACCCGGCGACCGGCGGACGGCTCGCCGTCGTCACCGCGCTCGACCGGCAGCGCACCGCTGAGGCCGTGGCGGCGGCGCACCGCGCCCTGCCGGCCTGGCGCGCCCGGTCCGCGGCCGACCGGGCACGGGTGCTGCGCCGGTGGTACGAGTCGGTGACCGACGCGGCCGAGGACCTCGCCCGGCTGATCACGCTGGAGGAGGGCAAACCGCTCGCGGAGGCCCGGGGCGAGGTGGCGTACGCCGCCTCGTTCATCGAGTGGTTCGCGGAGGAGGCCAAACGCGTCCGCGGGGACGTCTTCCCCGGACCGCAGGGCTCCCGCCGGGTCGTCGTACTGCGTGAACCGGTCGGTGTGTGCGCGGCGATCACGCCCTGGAACTTCCCCGCCGCGATGATCACCCGCAAGGCCGCTCCGGCGCTGGCCGCGGGCTGCACGATGGTCGTGAAGCCCGCCGAGCAGACCCCGCTGACCGCGCTGGCGCTGGCCGAGCTCGCCGACCGGTCCGGCGTGCCCGCGGGGGTGTTCAACGTGGTGACCGGTGATCCGCGCGAGATCGGGCCGGAGCTGACCGGCAACCCGCTCGTCCGGAAGATCAGCTTCACCGGTTCGACCGAGGTCGGCCGGCTGCTGCTGGCCCAGGCGGCGGACACGGTCAAGAAGGTCTCCATGGAGCTCGGCGGCAACGCTCCCGTGCTGGTGTTCGACGACGCCGACCTCGACCGCGCCGTCGAGGGGGTGCTGACGGCCAAGTACCGCAACAGCGGGGAGTCGTGTGTCGGCGCCAACCGCGTCTACGTCCAGGCCGGCATCCACGACCGGTTCGTCGAGGCGGTGACCCGCCGGGTCGGTGAACTCGCCGTCGGCGACGGGCTCACGCCCGGAGTGAGCATCGGACCCCTGATCGACACCGACGCGGTCGCCAAGGTCGAGGAGCACGTCCACGACGCCGTCGCGCGAGGAGCCACCGTGCGCTGTGGCGGCGGCCGGCACCGGTCCGGGAGCCTCTTCTTCGAGCCGACCGTGCTGAGCGGTGTGCCGGAAGGGGCGAGGATCACCCGGGAGGAGACCTTCGGGCCCGTGCTGCCGGTCATCCGGTTCACCGAGGAGGCCGAGGCCGTCGAGGCGGCCAACGCGACCGAGTACGGCCTGGCCGCCTATCTCTTCACCTCCGACGCCGAACGGACCTGGCGGGTCAGCGCCGCCCTGGAGACCGGGATGATCGGCATCAACACCGGTCTCATCTCCACCGAGATCGCTCCGTTCGGGGGTGTGAAGCAGTCGGGGCTCGGCCGCGAGGGATCCGTCTACGGCATCGACGAGTACCTGGAGATGAAGTACCTGGCCTGGGAGGGCGCCGGCGCCTCCTGAGCCGCCCCCCCGCGGGGCCTGCGGGAACCGGCTCCGCGTGCCGACGGGTCAGCGGGGCGCGGGAGCCGGTACGGCGTCGGGGGCCGCCTTGTGGACCGATCCGCCCTTCATGATCAGGGAGAGGTTCGCGGGGTCCTCCAGGATCGACACGTCGTCGGTCGGGTCCCCGTCGACCAGGAGGAGATCGGCGAGATGGCCCTCCTTGACGAGGCCGAGCTCGTCGCCCATGTCCATGATCTGGCCGCCGTTGCGGGTCGCGCAGCTCAGCGCCTCCGCGGGGCTCAGACCGAACCAGTCCACGAACAGCCGGAGGTCGCGAGCGTTGTGCCCGATCGGGTTGAAGCCGAAGCCGTAGTCCCCGCCGATCACGAGCCGGACACCCGCCTCGTGCAGTGCGGGGGCCACCCTGGAGACCGCCTCGATGGTGGTGCGGGTCTCCATCCCCTCGGTCGGCGGGTGCTCCTTGTCGTTGAGGTGAGCCCAGAGGATGCCCGGTGTCGGTGCGACGAAGACCCGGTCCCTGGCCTCGGCGAGCGCGGCCACCGCGGCGTCGTCGGCGAAGGAGGCGTGGTAGATCGCGCGGACACCGTGCTTGACCGCCATCGTGATCGCCTCGGCGGAGTGCGCGTGCGCGGTCAGCCAGACGCAACGCTCCCTGGCCGCCTCACCGGCCGCGGCGACCTCGCCCTCCGAGAACTGCAGGATGCGGGAGGTGCCCTCGTCGACGGCGCTCTCGCCGGTCAGGCTGAGCTTGACGATGTCGACTCCGAGGTCGGCCATCGCGTGCACGAAGGCGGCGACCGCCCCGGGGTCGGGGACGCGGTTGGCCACACCGGAGAAGTCGTACCGGCCGGGTGCCAGGTTCCCGGCGCTGCCCTCCCAGGAGGCGGCTCGCAGCCGGGGCCCCGGGAGCCAGCCCTCGCCGAAGGCCTTGCGCGCGGCGATCTCGGCCTTCGGCATCCGGTTGCCGCCGGAGTAGCAGCTGGTGAAACCGTGGTCGAGCATGACCCGGCCGCAGTGGGCCGTCAGCAGGGCCTTCTCCTCGTCGGGTTCCAGCCGGGTGGAGAGGTGCTCCACGGATGACCCGAAGCCGAGGTGGGCGTGTCCGTCGACGAGCCCCGGCATCAGTACCCGCCCCCTGCCTTCGACGACGGACGCCCCGGTGCGGCGGTCGTCCGGCACCGCGTCGGTGACGAGGGATATCCGGCCGTCCTCCACCAGAACCTCGCCGGGGCGGGGCAGGGCTCCGGTGCCGTCGAAGACACGTACGCCGGTGAACAGGTGAGAAGCCACGGACTCCGCCTTCCGTAGTGAGGGGCGAGCCGCCCGCTTTCCGTTATCTGTCGACAGATATCTTAGCCGTGTCGCAAGTAGGGCGGAAGATGCCCAGTTGAATGGGAAATTCTGATCGACTATCCAGTCTAAGTGTCGGCACTATGGGAGAGGTCTGACGCAGTGACCCATCGACAGCGCGAGGAGACACCATGACGGACCGCCAACGGCAGCCGGTCGCCCTGGACCACATCGGACTGAACGTTCCCGACCTGGAGGCGGCGACCGCGTGGTACAGCGAGGCGCTGGACCTCACGCCCGGCGCGCCCTTCGCCGTGCCCGGCACGGATCTGCGGGGGGTGATGCTCCTGCACGAGCCGAGCGGCTACCGGCTCGAACTGCTGCACTGCCCGGGGGCGCGGGCGGGAATGTCGGCGGCGACCCCCGACGAGGCCGTCCTGACCCTCGGCTACGGGCATTTCTGTCTCCGCGTCCAGGACGTCCGGGCGGAGTTCGCCCGTCTCGTCTCCGCCGGGGCGTCCCCCCGGATCGAGCCCTCGCCGGCCCCTCGTCCCGGCGCCCTGTTCTCGTACGTGGCCGACCCCTGGGGCAATCTCATCGAGATCATCAACCGCGACCGGGTCGGGGGCGGGGAGTAGGTGAGGGAAATCTGTCGACACTATGGCGAAAGATTGAGGCGTAAAGGTCGATGAAAGGCCGATTCACGGAATCTGAATCACTGAATCTGTCGACACTAAGGTAAGGTTGCGCCATCGTTTCCCTGAGGAGGTAATCGTCGTGGCACGCATTCCGGACGCGGGAGAAGACAGCGCGGTGGCGGAGCGGATCCGCGCCCGGCGGCCGGGCGGCCGGCTCCGCCCGATCGACGGCGTCCTGCTGCACTCGCCCGGGCTCGCGGACGGCTGGAACTCGTTCCTGGGCGCGATCCGCCGCGGTGGCGGACTCGCCGCCGACCTCCGCGAACTCATCGTCCTGCGGATCGCCGTACTGAACGACGCGCCGTACGAGTGGGACTCCCACCTCGCGGACGCGGAGGCGGCCGGGCTCGGCCCCGAGCAGCTCGCGGCGCTGCGCACCGACGACCCCGCCGCCGACGGCCCGTTCGGCGAGGCGCAGCGCCTCGCCCTGCGGCTGGCCGATGTCGTCACCCGTGACATCACGGTTCCCGACGAGCTGTTCGACGAGGTGAGCCGGCTGTTCGCGCCGGCCCAGGTGGTCGAACTGGTCACCACGGCCGCCGCGTACAACATGGTGTCCCGTCTGGTCGTGGCGCTCGGGGTCGAGGAGACACCGAGCGCCTGATGAACCCGCCGCGCCGCCGGACACGCGGCGGCGCGGCGCTATCCGTAGCTGGGATCGGCGGCCACCGCGATGTCGAGCAGCAGCGGCGTGGTCCTGTCGGCCAGGTCCCGGAGCACCCCCGGGAGGAGCGCGGCGAGCTGCCCGTAGGAGTCGACCCGCAGAGCGGGGCAGCCCAGACCGGCGGCGACGTCGGCGATGCGGACCTCGGCGAAGGACGGCCACGGCGGCTTGCCCCGGCCCGACTGCTCGGCCAGCCGGTCCATGATCGCGTAGCCCCCGTTGGACAGCACCACGAAGAGCACCCCGACGTCGTAATGGGCCGCGCTCCACAGTCCCTGGATGCCGTACATCGACGAGCCGTCGCCGAGCACGGCCACCACCGGCCGCTCCGGCGCGGCCAGCCTCAGACCGATCGCGGCCGGCAGGCCGAAGCCGAGACCGCCGGCGGCCGCGCTGACGAAACCCAGGGGCGCGCGGGCCGGCACCCTGCGGTGCAGTTCCGGCCGGCTCGACGGCGACTCCTCGACGAGGACGGCGTCCCGCGGCAGACCGGCGGCCAGCAGGTCGAACACGTGCCCGGGACGCAGGGGCTCACCGTCGGCGGGCTCCGGGAGAGGCGCCGGCCGGGCACGGCGCGCGGCCGGCGCCACGGGACGCGCCGTGGCCCGTTCGCCGAGCCGTTCCAGCAGCGCCCGGCAGGTGGCGGACACCTCCGCGACGAGCGCGAGATCGGCGACGCTGTGGTGGGTCTCGTCGGCGTACGGGGTGACCTGGACGACCGCCGTGCCCTCCGGCAGCAGGTCGCCGGGCTCCCAGGGGTACTGGCGCAGCACCGGCGCGCCGAGGACGAGCAGCAGGTCGTGCCCGGCCAGGGCCGCGCGTACGCCCGAGCGCCCGGGCGGGAGGTGACCCGCGAAGGAGGGGTGGTCCTGCGCGAACCCCGCCCTGGCCCCGAACGGCTCCTGCCACACCGGGGCGCCGAGCCGCTCCGCCAGCGCCGCCACGGCGGTCCAGCTGTCCTCGTCGTCGGCGGCGGCACCGACGACCAGCGCCGGGCCGCGGGAGCCCGCGACCCGCTCGGCCAGCTCGTCCAGGGCGGGCCCCGGGACGGCCGGGCCGCGGCGCAGCGCGAGCGGAGCGGCGCCCCGCCGGTCCTCGGCCGGCTGGAGCCAGTCGTCCATGGGCACGACCACGATGGCCGGTCCCGCGCCCGTGACGGCCTCGTGGTGGGCCCGGGCGACGGCGGCGGGTACGTCCTGCGGGCGTGCCGGGGTACCGGTCCACACCGGGTAGTCCCCGACGAGCCCGTCGAGCCGCCCGGTCAGGAAGGGGTCGTGCGCGAGATGGCGCCGGTCCTGCTGCCCGACCACCACGACGAGCGGGGCCCGGTTGGTCCGGGCGGTGGCGAGGGCGCCGGCGGCGTTGGCCAGACCTGCGGTGGTGTGCAGGTTGACGAAGGCCGGGCGGCCGGAGGCGATCGCCCACCCGGTGGCCATCCCGACCACGGAACCCTCATGGAGGGCGAGGCGGAACGCGATGTCGTCGGGCAGGCCGGTGAGGAACTGGATCTCGGTCGAGCCCGGGTTGGCGAAGACGGTGGTCATCCCGTAGCGGCGCAGCACGTCGAGGACGGCGTCGCGTACGGTCCGGGGCGCGGAGTCCGGATCGCTGCTGCTTTCGGTGGTCACGGTGTGCGGTCTCCTGGCGGAAGGTCGGACGGGGTGCGCGGCGCGGAACGGTCAGATCGGGTAGTGGCGTTCACCGGACTGGATGGTGACCCAGTGCAGCTCCGTGAACTCCTCCAGCGCCGCGCGTGAGCCGAACCGGCCCCAGCCGCTGGCACCGACCCCGCCGAACGGCATCTGCGGCTCGTCGTGCACGGTGGCGCCGTTGATGTGGCAGATGCCGGAGCGGATGCGCTGAGCGACCGCCAGGGCCCGTCCGCCGTCCCGGCCGAAGACGCTCGCGGACAGGCCGTACTCGGTGTCGTTGGCGCTGGCCACCGCCTCCTCGTCGTCGGCCACCTCGATGACGGAGACGACCGGTCCGAAGGTCTCCTCGTGGTAGATCCGCATCTGCGGTGTCACCCCGCGCAGCACGGTGGGCCGGACGTAGAGCCCGTCCGACGTCCCGCCGGCCAGCACCCGCGCACCGTGCGCGACGGCGTCCTCGATCAGGGCGAGGACGTGGTCGCGGGCGCCCGCGTGGACGAGAGGGCCGACCTGGGAGGCGGCGTCGTCGGGCGGGCCCACCACGAGCCGGTCGGCGCGTTCGGCGAGGAGGGCGCTGAGCTCGTCGGCGACCGGCCGCTGGACGATGACGCGCTCGGTCGACATGCAGATCTGGCCCTGGTTCATGAAGGCGCCGAACCCGGCCGCCGCGGCCGCCGCCCCGAGGTCCGCGTCGTCCAGCACCAGCAACGGCGCCTTGCCGCCGAGTTCCAGGACCGTCCGGGTCAGGTGACGCCCGCCGAGTTCGCCGATGACGCGTCCCACCCGGGTCGAGCCGGTGAAGTTGACGCGCGTCGTCGCGGGGTGGGCGATCAGGGCTTCCACCACCGCGGGGGCGTCGCCGGGGTCGTTGCTGACCAGGTTGACGACGCCGGCGGGCGCGCCGGCGTCGTGCAGGATCCGCACGATGGCCGCCTGGGTGAGCGGTGTCTGCTCCGACGACTTCAGCACCACGGTGTTGCCGTAGACCAGGGGCATCGCGATGGCGCGGACACCGAGGATGAGCGGTGCGTTCCAGGGGGCGATGCCGACCACGACGCCGGCCGGCCGGCGTACCCCGAGGGCGGTGAGCCCCGGCACGTCGGAGGGGATCACCTCGCCCACCGCGGAGTACGCCTGCGCGGCGGCCTCGGTCAGCATGCCCTGGGCGACATGGACGTTGAAGCCGCACCACGGCCGGGTGGCGCCCATCTCGCGGCCCATGACCTCGGCGAGTTCGGCGGCGCGTTCGCCGAAGAGTTCGGCGGCCCGCGCGAGCACGGCCCGCCGCCCGGCCGGCGGCAGCGCGGCCCAGGCTGGCAGGGCGGCCGCCGCCGCGTCGACGGCGCTGTGCGCGTCGGCGGCCGACGCCGCGGCCACCCGGGCGATCGGCTTGCCGGTGAGAGCCTCGCGCGTCTCGACGTAACGGCCGTCCTCGGCCGCCACGGTCCGGCCGGCGATGAACAGGTCGGACGTCACGGCCTGCGACGGCTCGGCGGGCGGTGCTGCAATGGCTGACATCAGGGTGTCTCCTCCGCGGCTCGGGACCCGGGCGCACAGCCGGTGCGCCCGCTCCGCGGGAAGTATCCGAAGTCACCCGCGGGCAGACAACGAGCCTGTTCGTTGAATGACCATCCGGACGGCTCAGCCCTGCCGGGCCCTGGTCCCCGGCTGCCAGCCCAGCCTCCGCGAGATCGCCAGGCCGCTGGTGATCACCGACGGGAGCACGGCCTGCGGCTGCACCGAACCGGTGCGGACGACGACCGACAGCGCCGCGACCACCCGGCCCTGCTGGTCCATGATCCGGGTGGCGACCGAGTCGGCGCCCTCGGTGAGCTCGCCGCGCACCAGCGCGCTGCCCGTGCGCCGGCATTCGGCGAGTTCACGGCGGACCGCGTCCGGGTCGGTGACGGTGTGCGGGGTGAACCGCCGCAGCTCGTCCGCGAGCACCCGCTCGATCAGTTCGGCGCCGCTGTGACCGAGGAGGACCTTGCCGACCCCGGAACAGTGCAGCGGCAGCCGGCCGCCGACCCCGGAGACCAGGTCGAGCGCCCGCGGCGCCGACAGCCGTTCGATGACGACGGCCTCGCGGCCCTCCAGGACGGCGAGCTGCACATGCTGGTGGAGCGCTCCGTAGAGGTCGTCCATGTAGGGCTGGGCCATCGTGCGCAGCGACTCGGTCAGCGGTGCCAGGGTGCCCAGCCGCCACAGCCGCAGCCCGACGACGAACCGTCCGTTCTCACGCTGTTCGAGCGCGCCGGCCGCGGTCAGCTCCCGGACCAGTCTGCGGGCGGTGGGGTGCGGCAGTCCGGTGCTGCGGGAGAGTTCGGCCAGACTCAGCTCCGTCTGCCCGGACTCGAAGGAGAACAGCAGGTCGAGCAGGCGGGAACTCACGCTCCGCCCGGGTTCGCTGGTTCGCGGCATACGGTCGTCAGCTCCTTCTCCCGTCGGCCGGCAGGACCGGAATGTTCGTTCAATGGCCCATGATGCCCCCGGTATCCCCGGTCCGGGCAACCTGATCGCGCCGGACGCCGCACGGCGCCCGCGGGCCACCGGCCCGGGCCGTCCCATCGGCCGACACGCCTCGGGACCGCCCGGGAAGGGCGAAGAACAGAGGGGCTTCCTCATGACCGCGTACGAGACCCCGCCGAGGATCGCGATCCTCGGCGGCGGCATCGGCGGCCTCGCCGCAGCAGCCTTCCTGCACCGCGAGGGGCTGCCCAGCACCGTGTACGAGCAGGCACCGCGACTGGGCGAGGTCGGCGTCGGCCTGGTCGTGGCGCCCAACGCCGCGCGGCAGCTGCGCAGGCTGGGCGCGCTCGACGCGCTGCGCGAGCACGCCGTACGCCTGGACGTCGGCTGGGAGTTCCGGCGCTGGCAGGACGGGACCGTGCTCTCCGCCGAGGACCTCGCCGCCTCCTGCGAACGGCTCTACGGCGAGCACACCTACACCGCCCACCGGGCCGACCTGCTCACGGCGATGCGGTCCCGGGTCCCGGCGGACCGCATCGAGCTGGGCCGCCGGTGCGTGGGCGTCGACAGCCACGGCGAGAACCTGCGCGTCGCCTTCGCCGACGGCACCCGGGTGGAGGCCGACATCGTGATCGGCGCCGACGGCGTCCACTCGGTCCTGCGCGGGGCCCTCTTCGGCGCCTCACCGGCCGCGTACTCGGGCATCTGCGCCTTCCGCGCGCTCGTCCCCGCGGACCGGGCACCGGACTTCGCGCGCCGCGCCGCCCAGACGCTGTGGATCGGCCCCGGCCGCCATCTGGTCCACTATCCCGTCTCCGCGGGACGGTTCGTCAACCTCGTCGCCTTCGCGCCGGCGGGTGACTACACCGTGGAGTCGTGGACCGCCACCACCACCGTGGAGGAGTTCCTCGCCGAGTTCCAGGACTGGGACCCCCGGCTCGCGGAACTCGTCCGCGCATCCGCGACACCCGGCCGGTGGGCCCTGCTGGACCGCGCACCCCTGCCCCGGTGGACGGTCGGCGGCGCCACGCTGCTGGGCGACGCCGCCCACCCCATGTTCCCGTTCTTCGCCCAGGGCGCCGCTCAGGCGATCGAGGACGCCGCGGTCCTGGCCCGGTGCCTCGCGGACGGCGGCGCCGACCCGGCCGGGGCCCTGCGGCGGTACGAGGCGCTGCGCGTCCCCCGGACCGCCAGGCTCCAGGAGATCAGCCACGGCCGGTCCCACGTCAACCACCTCGCCGACGGCCCCGAGCAGCGCGAGCGGGACGCCCGCTACGCACGGGAGGACCCCCTGGTCGCCAACGCGTGGATCTACGGCTACGACCCGGAGACCGCCCTCGCGGGGACGACCCGTGACCACGGCTGACGCGGCGGTCCACGGGCGGGTGGCCGCAGGTGACGCGGCGGCCCGCGAACGAGGGGACCGACGAAGCGAACCCGGGATGCGTTTCGTGCACCGGACACTGCCCCAGCGGATCGTCTTCGCCTCCGGCGCGGCGCCGTCCGCGGCCGCGGACGAGTTGGCGGTGCTCGGCGCGTCGCGGGCCATGCTGATCGCGTCCGGCCGCCACGCCCGCCTGGCCGGCCGCCTCTCGGCGCGGATACCGGTCGTGCTGCACCACGAGGAGGTCGTGATGCACGTGCCGGTGGAGGCGGCCCGGCGGGCCCGCGAGGCGGCCGTCGCCTCGGGTGCCGACGTCGTCGTCAGCGTCGGCGGCGGCTCGGCCACGGGGCTGGCCAAGGCGGTGGCGCTCGGCACCGGGCTCCCGATCGTGGCCGTACCGACGACGTACGCCGGTTCGGAGGCGACCGGAGTGTGGGGTCTCACCGAAGGGCACACCAAGACGACCGGCACCGACGACACCGTGCTGCCGCGCTCCGTCGTGTACGACGCCGCGCTGCTGGCCACCCTGCCCGCCGATCTCGCGGTGGCCTCGGGGCTCAACGCGCTGGCGCACTGCGTCGACTCGATGTGGGGACCGCACGGCGACCCGATCGACCGGGCCCTCGCGGGCGAGGGCATCCGCGCGCTGGCCGACGGCCTGCCGGCGGTGGCCGACGACCCCTCCGGGACCGCCGGCATCGAGCTGACGCTGTACGGCGCCTACCTGGCCGCGACCGCCTTCGCCTCGGCCGGCGCCGGCCTCCACCACAAGATCTGCCATGTGCTGGGCGGCATGTTCGGCCTGCCCCACGCGCAGACCCACGCCGTGGTGCTCCCGCACGTGCTCGCCCTCAACGCGCCCCACGCGCCCGAGGCCGAACACCGCGTCGCCGAGGCCCTCGGCGGCGGGTTCGGCCCGGGAGACTCCTCGGCCGCGCTGGCCGCCCTGTACGAACGCCTCCACGCGCCACGGGCGCTCAAGGACCACGGCATGCCCGAGAGCGGCATCGCCCGGGCCGTCGCACCCGTCCTGGCCGCGGTCCCGGCCGGCAACCCCGCCCCCGTCACCGAGGAGAACGTGTCCGCGCTGCTGCGCGCGGCATGGGAAGGAAGCACCACGTCATGACGAGCACCCACGGAGGACCGGCGGAGCAGGCCCGGCGCGAGGAGGAACTGACCGAGCGGGTGCTGCGCTCGTTCGACGGCTGCGCGGACCCGCGGCTCAAGGAGCTGATGACCGCTCTGGCCGGACACCTGCACGCCTTCATCAGGGAGACCCGGCTGACCGAGGCGGAATGGAACGAAGCCATCGGATTCCTCACCGAGGCCGGTCACCTCACGGACGACAGGCGTCAGGAGTTCATCCTGCTCTCCGACGTCCTCGGCGCCTCGATGCAGACCATCACGGTCAACAACGAGGCCCACGGGAACGCCACCGAGGCGACGGTGTGGGGGCCCTTCTTCGTCGAGGGCTCACCGCGGATCCCGCTCGGCGGCGACCTGACGTCCGGCGCGCCCGGCGAACCCTGCTGGGTCGAGGGAACGGTCACCGGCACCGACGGCGCCCCCGTGCCCGGGGCGCTGATCGAGGTCTGGGAGGCCGACGCGGACGGGCTCTACGACGTCCAGTACTCCGACGGCCGCGTCGCCGCCCGCGCGCACCTGTACACCGACGCCGACGGTTCCTTCAGGTTCTGGGGCGTCACCCCGACGCCGTACCCCATCCCGCACGACGGGCCGGTCGGCCGTCTCCTCGAAGCCGCGGGCCGCTCCCCGATGCGCGCCTCCCACCTGCATTTCCTGGTCCGGGCGGCCGGCCGGCGGGAGCTGGTCACGCACATCTTCGTGCGCGGCGACGAACTGCTCGACCGCGACGCGGTCTTCGGGGTCAGGCCGTCGCTGGTCAAGGAGTTCCTCACCCAGCCCGCCGGCACCCCCACCCCCGACGGCCGGGCCGTCGACGGGTCCTGGGCGAGGGTCGGTTTCGACATCGTGCTGGCCCCGGCAGGCCACTGACGCCCGCACGGCGGGCGGGGCCGCGGGCGTCAGTTCTCGCCCGCGGCCGGCCGGTCGCCGGCGAAGTCGTCCATGCCGATGAAGAAGTAGCCGAACCGCCAGCAGCCGTCGGCCTCACGGCGGAGCGCCGCGTCGTAGAACACGCTGGCGCCCAGCGCGAGCCCGTCGGCCGCGACGGTGACGACGCTGAACGCCAGCGCCTTCGCCGTACCGGCTGCCAGATCGAGGTCCTCGACCACGACGTTGGAGATGACATGGCGGCGCTGGTCGCGCGTCTCGGCCGCGACGGCGGTCAGCTTCCGCTGCACCATGGCCCGGCCGTGGTACGTCGCGAAGGGCTCGGCGGAGCCCATGGCGACCTCGTAGACGACGTCCTCGGTGAAGCAGGAGCCGACCACGTCGGCCCGGCACTCGTCGTGGCCGATCCCGAACCGGTAGAAGGCGTCGGCGATCTGCGCCCGGGCGGCGAGGGCGTCCGGCGACCAGTCGGCCGGCCGCAGGGGCTGCATCCGCACCTTCCCCTGCCGGTGCGCCCACGCCTGTGGCGGGAAGGTCTCCTTCGTACGTCCGGCACTGCCGTCGTCGCTCACGTGTGGTCCTCGCTCGTGTCGCTCGTGTCGCTCGTTCGTCTCGCTCGTCCGTCCGGCCATGGGCGTCCGTCCGGCCATGCGGGTCCCCGCCGGGTCGGTCCGGGCCGCTCAGGCGGCGGTCACTCCGCCGTCCACGGGAATGTTCGCCCCGGTCACCCAGCCCGACTCGTCCGAGCCGAGCCAGACCGCGCAGTGCGCGATGTCGTCCGGCACTCCGAGCCGTCCCAGGAGCGTGGCGGCGATCACGGACCGGGCCAGGTCGCCGTCCGTGTACCCGGAGGCCTGGGTCGCGCCGGTCTGGATGAGCCCGGGTGCGATCGTGTTGACCCGGACCTGGTCGTCGCCGCCCTCGATCGCGAGCTGGCGGGACATGGCGAGGACGGCGCCCTTGCCGGCCGTGTGCGCGGTCATTCCGGTACGGCGGCTGCCCCGGGCGGAGTTGACGGAGGCGAAGTTGATGACGGAGGCGCGGCCGGAGGCGCGCAGCAGGCTCCACGCCTCATGGCACAGGATGAAGACCAGATCGACCTCTCCGATGATCGTCGGCCGGAACTGGGACGCGTAGTCCATCTCCCAGACCCTGGCGATGTGCGGCTGGATCGCGCCCGCGTTCACCAGGGTGTCGATCCGTCCGTGCGTCCGGCCGATCTCGGCCACGAGATCACGGACCTGGTCCGGCTGTGTCAGGTCGCAGGCGTGGACCGAGGCGAACGGCGTCCCCGCGCGGGCCGCCTCCTCGGCGGTGCCGTCCGCCGAAGCCGCGTTGACGTCGACACCGACGACGACGGCGCCCTCGGCGGCGTAGCGCAGGGCTATGCCCTGTCCGATACCGGAGCCGACGCCGGTCACCACCGCGACGCGACCGGCCATGCGGCCCTGCTGGCTCGTCATGATTACCTCTCCACGGTTCGTGCGCGTTTCGCTGGACCGTCCGACGCGTGTGATCGCGCCCCTCTCAGACCGTATTGTCGACAGAGTTCATCGTCAACCTTGATCAGTGTCCATTTTTTAGGGAATCACCGCATCAAGTGTGGACAGAGCCATGTGTGATCACTGAACGTGCCCTTGGTCGCGGCACCGCCCCGGAACATCTTTCCCGGGCGATTGGGCAGCATCGACCCGCGGGCGCACGGGGGCGAGCCTCTGGATCCGGCCTAGGGGAATGAGGCAGATGTCGGGAAACCGGGTGGGTGGATCGCATCAGGCCGTCGACGGTGTGCCCGCGCCCGCCTTCGTCGGCCGCGACGTCGAACAGCGATGGCTCCGGGAGGCGCTGGCGCGCGACTCGACACGGCTGGTCGTCATCGAGGGCGAGGCCGGGATCGGCAAGTCCCGCTTCGTCCAGGAGACCCTGCCGGACGCGGCCTACGCCGGCACCGGCGTACTGCTGCTGCGCTGCCCGCCGGTCACCACCCCCTTCCCGATGGGGACACTGGTGGAGGCGCTCGGCTCCACGCCCCCCGACCCCCGCCGGCCGGGGCGGCTCGCCGGGGCGCTGCGGCCGTTGTTCCCGGAGTGGTGGGACATCCTGCCCGGCCCGCTGCCGCCCGCGGAGAGCGGCGCGCTCGAACGGCACCGGCTGTTCAGGGCCCTGGCCGAACTGGTGCGGACGCTGGGCTTCCACACGGTGGTACTGGACGCCGCCCACTGGGCCGACGACGCCACCCACGAGTTCCTGCTGCACCTGGCGACCGTCGACGGGGACGCACCGGTGCGGGTGGTGGAGACCTGGCGCACCGAGGAGCGACCGGCCCAGGAACTGGTGACCCGGATCCTGCGCATCGCCACCGGCGGCACCGGCCGGGTGATCCCGCTCGGCCCGCTGGACCTGGCCGGCACCCGCGAGTTCGTCGCGTCGATGCTGAGCGGCCCGCTCGCCTCGCCGCGCGTCGCGGACCTGCTGCACCGGCGCACCCAGGGCGTGCCGCTCCTGCTGGAGGACCTGATCCGCACACTCGACGACCAGGTGCGGGCCAACCCCGGCCAGGCGTACGGGAGTCCGGCGAGCATCGGCGCGCTCGCGCCGCCCGCCAGCCTGCGCGAGTCGGTGGCCGCGCGGATCGGACGGCTCACCACCGCGGCCAGATCGGTGGGCTGGGCCCTCGCCGTGCTCGCCGAACCGGCCACCGTCGCCCTGCTCGCCACCGTGACGGGCCTCGACCACCAGGAGGCCGGCACGGCGCTCGACGAACTGGTGGCGGCCCACCTGCTGAGCGTCACGGGCGGCGGCGAGATCACGTTCCGCCACGCCCTCGTCCTGGACGCGGTCGCCGACCAGGTGCCGCTGGGCGAACGGTCGCGCCTGCACGCCCGGGCGGCCGCGGCGCTGGGCGCGCTGCCCGCACCGCCGGTCGTGCGGCTGGCCCGCCATCTGAGACTGTCGGGCGACACGGCGGGGTGGGCCCGGTACGCCGAGCGGGTGGCCGACCTCGCGCTGGGCCGCGCCGACGACCTGACCGCGGCGAACATCCTGCTGGAACTCGCCACCGCCACCGTGCAGGAGCCCGCGGACCTGGCGCGGATCGTGGCGAAGACACCCTTCGCGGTGTTCCGCGGCGACGAGCCCTACCGCGCGGTCGAGGAGGTCCTGCGGCGCGTCGCGCAGGACCCGGGGCTCTCACCGCCGGACCAGGGCCGGGTGCGCTGGCAGCTCGCGCGGGTCCTGATCCTGGAGGACCGGATGAGCGAGGCCGCCGAGGAGACGCGGCGCGCGGTCCCGCTCCTCGCGGACGAGCCCCTCCTCGCCGGGCAGGCGATGATCAACACCGTCCATCTGTCCTGGACCACCTGGTCGTTGACCACCCGTCGGCAATGGCTCCGGCGGGCGGCCCGGCTGCTCCAGGACCGTGACGCCGCCTCCGAACTGCGGCTCACCTCCGACCTGGCGACCGTGCTGCTGCGCTTCGGATCGGCGGACGGCTGGCGGGAGGCGGCCAGGATCCCGACCCGCGACATCAAGGTCGGGGACCGGCTGAACGCGGCCCGCGGACTGGGCAACATCGGCCACTGCGCGCTGATCTGGGGCCGGTACGCGACCGCTCGGACGGCCCTGTCGGCCGCGTCCGAGCTCGCGCACACCTACGACTACCCCGTCGTGTCGGCCGTACTGGAGGACATCACCCTGCACCTGGACTACCTGGAGGGCTCCTGGGAGGGACTGCGGGAGCGGGCGGCGGCGCTCGTGGCCACCGCCCGCTCCGCGGGCGGCGACCGGCTGGAGGCCGAGGTCGTCGAGGCGCGGCTGCTGGTCGCGGAGGGCGCCGGCGACGACGCGCGCCGCCGGCTGCGGGCGGTGCTCGACCACCCGGCCAGCCGACTGGGTCCCGAACTGGTCATGGAGGCCTGCGCGGTCCTCGCCGAGGTGGTGCTGGGCGACGGCGACCCGGCGGAGGCGCTCGCGCTGACCCGGGAACCGTTCGCGCTGATCGAGCGCACGGGGGTGTGGCTGTGGGGGGCCGATCTCGTGCCCACCCGGGTGCGGGCCCTGCTGCTCACCGGCGGTCGGGAGGCGGCGCGGGAGGCGCGGGAGGCGGTGGACGCGATGGCCGCGGGGATCGGCGGCGACGCTGCCCCGGCCGTCGACGCGGCCCTGATCAGCTGCCGTGCGCTGCTCGCGCACGCCGCGGGCGACCTGCCCCGGGCCCGGGACCTGCACCGGCGGGCGGCCGCGGCCTGGCGGGAACTGCCGCGCCCGCACGAGGAGACGCGCCAGCTGGAGGCGGCGGCCCGGTGCCTGCCCGGCAGCGCCCGGCAGGAGGCGGTCGGCGAACTCCGGGACGTCCTGCGGCGGTACACCCGGCTGGGCGCGGTCGTCGACGGCGAGCGGGTGGCGGCGGCGCTGCGGACGGCGGGCGTCGAGACCCGCGGACCGGGACGGCGCGGCAGGAAGGGGTACGGTGCCCGGCTCTCGCCCCGCGAGCGGGAGGTGGTCCGGCTCGTGGCGGCCGGTGAGACGGACTCCGCGATCGCCGCGAAGCTGTTCAAGTCGCCCAACACCGTGCAGTCGCAGGTGAAGTCGGCCAAGCACAAGCTCGGAGTGTCCACCCGCGCGGAACTCGCCCGCGCGGCGGCGGAGTTGCCCCCGGACGACGACTGGTGACGACGACTGGTGACGACGACTGGTGACGAAGCCGCGGGCCACCGCGACCGCACACCGTGACTCCGGCCGGCACAGGTTCCGCCGCTGAACTCGCCCTGGAAACAACCGACTTACCGCTGAGCGGAGCAACCCGCCCGCCGTGGCGCCCGGTGGTTCCCGGCCGCTGTTTGTTTCACCCGTCCCGGGAATTCATTCACCCCGCGGTCCCCGGCCTGCCTCCGGGCGCGCGCTGGCAGACTCTCCGGCAACCGAAGAACGGTGCGCACCCCCTCACGACACCGCGCGGCCCCCGGTTCCCCACGCTTCCCTCCGCAATGGCGCCGTGCTGCCCGAACCCCCTTGGAGGTACTCGTGAAACACGCCCTCGTTGCCATGGCGGCAGCGTCGGTGCTCGTGCTGAGCGGCGCCACGGCCCAGGCAGGCACACCACCGGCCGACTCCCCGTCGGCAGAACCGAGTTGCGCCCAGGACGTGACGGCCGGCCACTACACCTGCTTCGCCCTGAAGCGCACCGACGTGAAGGGGGTGAAGGCCCTCGCGGCCGACGCCACCCCCAACGGCTACGGCCCCGGCGACCTGCGCTCGGCGTACAACCTGCCGGACAGCGACACGACGACCACGATCGCCGTCGTCGACGCCTACGACGACCCGACCGCCGAGTCCGACCTCGCCGCCTACCGGTCCCAGTACGGACTGCCGGCCTGCACCACCGACAACGGCTGCTTCACGAAGCTGAACCAGGACGGGCAGACCGGTCCGCCGCCGTCCCCGGACGCCGGCTGGGCGGGCGAGATCTCGCTGGACCTCGACATGGTCTCGGCGATATGCCCCTCCTGCCACATCACCCTGGTCGAGTCGGACGACAACACCGCGGAGAACCTGTTCGGCGCGGTCAAGAAGGCCACCGACCTCGGCATCACGTACGTCTCCATGAGCTTCGGCGGCTCGGAGTCCGGCGCGGAGTCCGGCTACGACACGACGTACCTGCGCTCCTCCGGCGTCGTCTACACCGCGTCGAGCGGCGACAGCGGCTACAGCGCCGGGCCGATCTACCCGTCCACGTCCAACCGTGTGGTCTCGGTCGGCGGTACGTCCCTGACCCGGTCGTCCGACGCCCGCGGCTGGAGCGAGTCGGTGTGGGGCGGCAGCGGGGACGGCACCGGCTCGGGCTGCTCCAGCGACGAGAGCAAACCGTCCTGGCAGGGCGTCGTTCCCGACACCGCGTGCGCCCGCCGCGCCGACGCCGACGTCTCCGCCGTCGCGGACCCGGCCACCGGCGTCGCCGTGTACCAGACGTACGGAGGCGGCGGCTGGGCGGTGTACGGCGGGACCAGCGCGTCCGCGCCGATCATCGCGGCCGTGTACGCCCTCGCCGGCCCGCCCGCCGACGACGACCAGCCCGCGTCCGACCCGTACACGCACAACACCGTGCTGAACGACGTCACGACCGGCGACAACGGCACCTGCACCCCGTCGGTGCTGTGCACCGCGGGCACCGGCTGGGACGGCCCGACCGGACTCGGCACCCCCGACGGCCTGACCGCCTTCAAGGCGGGCAACAGGATCACCGTCACCGGCCCCGGCGACCAGACCGGCACCGCCGGCACGGCCGCCGAGATCCAGATCCGGGCGACCGACTCCGACCCGGCCGCCACGCTCGCCTACGCGGCCACCGGCCTGCCGCCCGGGCTCACGATCGACGCGGACACCGGCCTGATCTCGGGCACACCCAGCGCCGGCGGCGTCGCCAAGGTCACCGTCACGGTCTCCGACGGCACCGGCGCCACCGGGTCCACGTCGTTCACCTGGATCGTCGTCGGCAACGGCACCGGATGCTTCGGACAGGTCCTGCTCAACCCCGGATTCGAGTACGGCGACGCGGCCTGGACCGCGAGCGACGGAGTGGTCAACGACGACGGCACCTACGCGCACGACGGCTCCGGCTACGCCTGGCTCGACGGCTACGGCACCGCGCACACCGTCACCCTCTCCCAGCAGGTGGCCATCCCCGCAGAGTGCAAGGCCACGCTGGTCTACCAGCTGCGGATCTCCAGCTACGAGAGCGCCGGGCACGCCCGCGACACGCTCACGGTGACCGCCGACGGGCACACCCTCCAGACCTTCTCCAACACCGACCAGAGCACCGGGTACACCGAGCGCACCGTCGACCTGTCCGCGTACGCCGGGAAGACCGTGACCCTCACCTGGACCGGCAAGGAGAACGGCTCGCTCGCCACGTCCTTCTTCGTCGACGACACGGCCCTCGACCTCGCCTGACGCACGGCCCGCTCCCCACGCGGCCCGTTGACACGCACACGAAAGGCACTCCCATGCGCACACGACCAAGACGCGCCCCCAGCGCCCTGGTGGCCGTCGCGTCGCTCCTGCTGGGCGCGGCGGCCCTCGACTCCGCGGCCGTCGCACCCGCCACCGCCGACCCGGCCGGTCACGCCGCCCCCGCCGCACACCACCCGGTCCGGCACTGGAAGAAGAGCGGCCTGACCCAGACACTGACCGCCGACGCGGGTCTCGGCGCCACCATCGGCTACTCGTCCGCGCTCTCCGCCGACGGCACGACCGCGGTCCTCGGCGCACCCGACGCCAACTCCTACGACGGCGCCGTCTACGTCTTCCACAAGTCCGGCGGCACCTGGCGGCAGGACGCCGAACTGACCCAGAGCGACCTCCAGTACGCCGAGATCGGATTCTCCGTCTCCGTCTCCGACGACGGCCGCACCATCGCCGCCGGCGGGATCAACTCGGGCGGCCGCGTCTACGTCTTCGCCGAGCAGGACACCGGCTGGAAGCAGGACGCCGAGTTCAAGCCGCCCGCGGGCGGCGGCATCTTCGACGACCTCGGCTACTCGGTGAGCGTCTCCGGCGACGGATCGACCGTCGCCGCAGGCGACTTCGCCCGCTACAACAACCAGGGCTCGGTCTTCGTCTACGACAGGACCGCGGACGGCTGGAGCGCCGGGTCCGAGCTGAAGGCCCCGGACGGCGTCGCGGGCGACCGTTTCGGCTACGCCAACGGCGTCTCCCTGTCGCACGACGGCAAGGCCGTCGCCGTCGGCGCGATGAGCAGGAACAAGGACAGGGGCGCCGTCTACACCTTCGCCCGCGAGGACGGCGACTGGACCCCGACCGGCGAGCTGACCGCCCCCGACGGCGCCGCGAACGAGCGGTTCGGCGAGGCCGTCGCGCTCGCCGGGACCGGCGACGGCCTCGTGGTCGGCGCGCCCTACCACGACACCGGCGTCGCCTACACCTTCCAGCTCACCGGCGGGTCCTGGACCGCGACCGGCGAGCTACAGGCCGGCGGCAGGCGCGACTTCAGGTCCGACGCCATCGCGGTCGACATCTCCGGTGACGGCTCCGTCGTCGGGGTCGGCCTGCCGTCCCGCAACATGCTGTACGGCGCCGCAGCCGTCTTCGTCCGGAACGGCTCCGGCACCGGCTACACGCAGAACGCGACGCTCGTGCCGTCCGAGTACCGCGGCACGACCGGCGGCGCCGGCACCGGGCTGGCCCTCTCCGCCGACGGACACACCGCGCTGGTGGGGGCACCCATGGTCGCGGAGCCGGACTTCATATCCGGCGCCGGCTTCGTCTACGAGGACGGGGCCGCCGAGCCCGGCCCCGGCGGGATCCTCGGCCAGGTCGCGTCCTCGGTCCGCGACACCGCCTCGCAGGGCAAGCCCCCGACGGCCGACACGCCCTCGCCCTACGGCAACAGCGGCCGGACCCGGGCCACTTCGGCGGCGCACCGCTCCGGGCTCGCCGGCCGCCACCCCCTCCTGAACGGCACCCACCGCACCGCCACCGCCTGCGCCGCGGTCGCGCGGCCGGGCCACGCGAGCTGCAGCGCCCAGGTGGTCACCGACTCCGCGCTGAAGCCACTGACGACCGCCGACTACGAGGACGGCTACACCCCCGCCCAACTCCGGAGCGCCTACGGGCTGACGGGCCTGACCGGCAGGAACACCGTCGCCGTCGTCGACGCCTACGCCAACCCCGACGCGCAGAAGTCACTGAACACCTACCGCGAGCGGTTCGGCCTCGGCCCGATCCACCTGACCCAGGTCGGCCAAGACGGCACCTCCAGGCTGCCCACGGCGAACTCCGGCTGGGGAACCGAGGAGATGCTCGACCTGGAGATGGTCTCGGCGGCCTGCCCGACCTGCTCGATCCTGTACGTCGGCGCGGACTCGGCCACCTTCGAGGACCTCGGCACCGCCGTCGACACCGCGGTGAAGCTCGGCGCGAAGGTCGTCTCCAACTCCTACGGCGGCGAGGAGGACTCCGACAGCCCGGAGATCCAGGCGAAGTACTACCAGCACCCGGGCGTCGCGATCACCGCGAGCAGCGGCGACTACGGCTACGGGGTCTCGGTCCCGGCCGCCTTCAACTCGGTGGTCGCGGTGGGCGGCACCTCCCTCACCCTGGACACCTCGGGCACCCGTACCGAGGAGACCGCCTGGGACGACGCCGGCAGCGGCTGCTCGCGCTTCACCGCCAAGCCGTCCTGGCAGCCCGACGGCTACTGCGCCAACCGCACCGTCTCGGACGTCTCCGCGGTCGCCGACCCCGACACCGGGGTCGCGGTCTACGACTCGGCCGCCGGGGGCTGGCTGGTCGCCGGCGGCACCAGCGTGTCGGCGCCGATCATCGCCGGGATCTACGGCCTGACCGGCCACACCTCCGGCCTGCCCGCCCAGCGCCTGTACAGGGCTCCCGGCCACTCGCTGTACGACGTGCGCACCGGTCTCAACGGCACCTGCTCGTCGGACTACCTGTGCTCCGGCCTGTCCGGTTACGACGGCCCGACCGGGGTCGGCTCGCCCAACGGCGTCGGGGCGTTCTGACCACCGCGCCGACACCCGCTGCCGTGACCGGCCCGGACACCCCGTCCGGACCGGTCACGGCCCCGTCTCCGGCACCAGGGCGACGTCCCGGCGACGTCCCGCCCCGGGAACTCCCCCTGGCCGGACGAACCCCGGGTTCCAACTGCACCGGTACAGCGCGCCGTTCGCTCGCGGATCCCGATGTCCGCCGTACGGGTCCGGCGGCCGTCGACGGCGACGCGTGCCTCGGTCCCGAACTCAGTCCGAGTTGAACCACACCAGCACACCGGGGCCGTCCGGTGTGATCACCGGGACCCACGCCTCGTCGGCCTCCCGCATCCGGCTCTCGTCCAGCCGCAGGGCACGCAACTCCTCGGTGGTCCCGTCGCAGCCTCCTCGCGCTCACCGACGGCGTCAGGACCCCGACCGACCGCGAACGCGAGGTCACGACACCGGCCGCGTACGGCAGATCCAACGCCGAGACCGCCGAGCACCTCGTCCTCGGCCCGCTGACCGTGCGCAGCCACATCCAACGGGCCATGGCCAAGGTGGGCGCCCGCGACCGCGCCCAACTCGTCGTCACCGCCTGCCAGAGCGGACTGGTCAAACCGCACCAGCCGCCCCGCGGCTGAAGAGGCACTGCTCTCCGGCGGTGAGACCCGCGGAGGACGATCCTGCCGTCGGGCGCCCGCCGGTACCGCGCAGCCCTCGGCGCGGGGCCCGCAGAGACCGGGCCGACGGGTCTCGCCGCAGCGTTCGGGTGAGGCACCGCCGCGCCGCCGACGCCGGGCCCGCACGCACGGGATCATGCCCCCATGATCACTTCCCGCCCGTTCTCCGCCCGGCGGCTCCGCGCCGCCGTGGCAGCCGCGGTGACCGCCCTCGGCGCACTCGCCCTCACCGCCGCGCCCGCTGCGGCGTCTGCCGCACCGCACCGCGCGGCCGCCCCCGCACTCACGGTCGACGAGCCGCACTGCGGCGGCGAATGGGTCGACTACAAGGACAGCAACCAGGACCGGCGGATGAAGAGCTGGCTCTGTCTCTACGACAGCGGGAACGGCGGCATCTACCCGACCCTGTGGACCGAATGCGGCTGGTGGAAGATCATCGGCTGGGCCGCGCCGCCGAACGGCTGCCGGATCTGGGAGCCCAGCTACTACGAGATCACCTTCCCCGACGGCACCAAGACCAAGGACGCGGTCTTCCCCGGAGCCTCCGGCAGCGACAAGGCCGCCACCAACGGCAGCTCCTACCCCTGCCAGAGCGGCCCCTGGAAGCTCTGGTCCTACTACGGCGTCCAGATGAAGGACGTCCTCGGCAACTGGGGCAGCAGCGTCTCCGCGACCCACGAAGTCACCATCAACGTCACCTGCCCCTGAACCAGCCGGCCCCGCCTCCCGCCTCTCGCCCCGCCCGGACCCTCTCCCTCCGTGAAGGTCCGGGCGAAGCCGGTCCGCACGCAGGCGTATCGACCGGCCGGCGGCCGACGTGGCCGGCCCGGCGGAAACCCGCCCTGTGGGCTGTACGGCTGCCCGGCGCCGCCGTCCTGGTCGCTGCCGGCCGGGTGCGGCCGGGTCTCGGCGTCGATCCGGTCGGCGGCGTCGGCGAGCCGACGGGCACGGGCCGCGAGCGTCCTCCCGTCGCGGGTCCGGGCCGCCTGGACGCAGGCGGCGAGGTGCGCATGCGGCGTGCTGTCCGCGTCGGCGGAGCGATCGGACACCGGAGCGGGCCGGCTCGCGTCGGCCGGGGGAGCCGCGGCGGGGGAGTCCTGGCGTGAGGTACGGCGCTCCCCCCGACCTTTGGGGACAGATGATCGAATGACCCAGCCCGGACCGGGGTAGGACGGACGCCGGGTGTCTTCCTCCAGCGGAGGACCCCGCTACTCATCCGGCCGGTAACCCGGCAAGAGCGAAGGACGCAGTATGGCCAGCGGCACCGTGAAGTGGTTCAACTCCGAGAAGGGCTTCGGCTTCATCGCCCAGGACGGCGGCGGCCCCGACGTCTTCGCCCACTACTCGAACATCTCGGGCAACGGGTACCGCGAGCTGATCGAGGGAGAGCCGGTCACGTTCGAGGTCACCCAGGGCCAGAAGGGACCCCAGGCCGAGAACATCGTCCGCGGCTGACGTCCCGTCGGCCTGCGGAGCCCCGTGCGGAGTCGCAGCACCGGCGCGGGGTGAAGCGGCCCGGTGGCCCGCCGGGCTCACAGCCCCGAGGCCGCAGGTTCAAATCCTGTAACCGCTAGGAGCGTCAGGGGTCCGGCACCAGCCGGGCCCCTGACGTGTTCCTCGACCACAGTCCCCGCCGGACACGGCGCGACGGCGCCCCCGCGGGCAGCCGACGGACGCGGCGGAACCCTGCGCGGCTCGCGGAGCCGCCGCACTGCGGGACGACCTTGTCGCCGACAGAGTGCACGATCTGGTTGCGGAAGCCGGATCCCGGCCTGGACCGCCTGGACCGCCTGGGTCGACGCCTGAGTCGGATTCTTGCCAGAAGTCGGGCATGAGTTGCTGTTTGACTGCGCCCATGACCACCACACAGCCGGACGACGCCCGCCTCTTCCGCTCCTTGCACACCCCGACCGAACCCCTCGCGCTCGCCAACGCCTGGGACGTGGCGAGCGCCCGTGTCATCGAGGCCGCGGGTGCCTCCGCGATCGCCACGACCAGTGCCGGCGTCGCCTGGTCGCTGGGTTCTCCGGACGGCGACAGCCTTGACCGGGGCATGGCGCTGGAACTGATCGGCCGCATCGTCGCCGCCGTCACGGTTCCGGTCACCGCTGACATCGAGGGCGGGTACGGCGAGGATGCCGCCGGTGTTGCCGAGACCGTCGCCGGGGTGCTCGCGGTGGGCGCCGTCGGCGTCAACATCGAGGACGGCACCCGGCCCCCGGCGGAGCTCGCAGCACGGCTGGCCACGGCCCGGCGGACCGCCGACCGGGCAGGCGCAGACCTGTTCCTCAACGCCCGGATCGACACCTTCCTGTTCGGGCTCGGTGCCCCGGACACCCGGCTGAAGGAAACCCTGTCCCGGGCGCAGAGGTACGTCGACGCGGGCGCGGACGGCATCTTCGTCCCCGGCGTCACCGACACCGCCACCATCGCGGCACTGGCCGGCGACATCTCCGTACCGTTGAACGTCATGGCCGGCCCCGGCACCCCGACCGTCGCCGAACTCGGTGCCCTCGGCGTGGCCCGCGTCAGTCTCGGATCGGGCGTGGCACAGGTCGCCTACGCTGCCGCCCGCCGCGCCGCGCAGGATCTCCTCGGCACCGGCGGCTACGACTCCCTCGCCGAAGGCATGGCCTTCCCGGAACTCGACGCGCTGCTCTCCACCTCCCGCTGACCCGGGCATCCGACGGGCCCACCTGCCGTACCTGCCGGCCGCGCGGACCAGGTCGTCCGCGTACAGGCCGCCCGAGGTCTGGCGGCGCACGAGGCCGGGGACGGTGTCCTCGACGCGCACGGAGGTCGTGGCGAGGAACTCGGTCACCGTGCGGGCGTTGTCGCCCCGGAGGGCGTAGCGGGTGTTGGCGAGCAGGCGCTGTCCGGTTGCCGACCAGTTCGCGCGGCCAACGCGCGTACGGTGGAACGTCGTTGCTCGTACCGGCGCCGTGGGTGGACATCAGGAACAGCCGGTCCGTACCGTGGCGGGGCGTCTTCTCCAGCAGCAGCCGGGTCGACACCAGGCACACGCCGACGGAGCCGCTGTCGTCGATCTCGGCACGGGAACGTCCGGACGCGGGGATGCCGAGGCTGGAGACGACGGCGTGGGTGTCCCGCAGGATCCGGTCGACGGTTCCGGGGTCCCGGGCGTCGCCCACGACGACGTCGAGGCGGTCGTCCCGCAGCGGCAGTCCCTCCGGACACCGTACGAGGGCGGTTACGTGATGCCCGCGGGACACGAGGGCGGTCACGTGATGCCCGTGGGACAGGGCGCGGGCGACGACCTGCCGAGTCGGGTATCACCAGCCTCACCCACCAGAACCTCGCGGCCAGGGCGGAGGGGAGCAGGGCGACGGTCCACCGGCACCGGCCGACCGTCATCGACGTCGTCCTGGACCTGCTGGACACACGACGCGCGTCGAGTCGGTCGCCGCCGCCTTCGCGCCGGAGTGCGACCTGCGGCGCGACACCGCCCACGTCACCAACCTGCTGGCCCTCGTGAACGGTCCGCTTTTCCAGCTCGCCGCCTTCGTCGGTACGCGGCCGCCGCCGGAAGTGCTCGACGCCGTCGTCGACACGGTCGAGGCCTACCTGCACCGGCACTGTGCGGCGCGGGTGGAGCGACAGGCTGAAGCGGAGAAGGGACGACGAGGTTTCGGGACGGCCGCGGTGATCGGTGCCCGGTCCCGGCATCCGGGTGCGGGCCGGGTCGCGGGCGGCGGTGGTCGTCGGGGCCGGTGGTGGTGACGGGCTCTGCCTCTCCTCCGCGCAGCGCCTGACGGGCCTTCCCGAAGCGCCACTCGGGCGAGCGCCCGAGCCGGACAGCGCGGTCCGGATCCCGTTGCTCCTGGTACGACGGCTCTCCGTCGCCTCGCGGTACCAGCCGCGCGGGAACTCGGAGCCGATGCCGGTTCCGGTCGTGCGCCCGCGGGCGGCGGAGGCGGGCGGTGTCCGGCGGGCCGCTGCCAACCGGGGCCGCGCCTGACGGACTTGTCGGCCGTGCGCCCGTCGGCGTCCGGCACTGGGAGCGGAATACCGGGTAAACAGCTGTCCGCCCGCCACTCCCGAGATGTGACGGTCGCAGGAAGCGGCGGACGGACCGGAACTCCGCAGGAGGAGCATCCATGGCCCACGATGACACACCCCGGATGCCGGACGGCACCGGCCGCGCCGTGACGTTCACGCTGCCGAGGGCGGCGCGCGCGGTGTCGGTGATCAGCACCAGCGGTCTCGTCCTCGCCATCGCCGACGGCCGGTTCGCGCACAACACCGCAGGCCTGTGCGCGGTCGTCGTACTGGACGTCGCCGGCATGGTCTACGACCTGGTCGACCGGGCGCTGCGGCGGCGCTGAGCCGCGACAGCGTCCGGTCCTTCACGGCCGGACCGCGGTCGCCACACCGAAGTCCGGCCGGACGGCCAGCCATTCGGCCACCGTGGGACGCCACGCCGGGTCCCACAGCCGGGGCAGGTGCGGCGCCCCCGCCGCACCCGCCGTGCGCCGGACGTCCCCGGCGCGCTCCGGCAGGTCCGCCGGCGGGGCGCCGAGGGACTCCGCGGCGTCGCCGGCGGCCACGGCCAGCGCCCACACACGGGTGCCCAGCGGATCGTGCCCGGCGCCCGCGGCGGTCTCGTCCAGGCTCCGCGCGGCGTGCACCGCGGACCGCACCCAGTCCCGCAGCGCGTCGCGGTTGCGGACGGACCAGTGCAGCCGCAGGGCGACCAGCCGGCGGACGGCCCGGCGCTCGTGGGCGGCCCGTGCGGCGGCCCGGCCCAGCCGCGGGCGGGACACCATGGCCGGGTCGAACACGTCGACCGTCATGTCCGCCGGATCCAGGAGGCGCGCCAGAGGGCTGAGCAACGCCTCACCCCGCAACTTCCCCCTGCCCGGCCCCGAGTACGAGGTCAGGCTGCCCAGTGCCACCGGCAGCGGCAGGTCCGGGTGGTACACGCGAAACCCCAGCCCGTCCGGCGCGGCTTCCCGGGAGCCGGGCTCCACCTCCACCCGCAGCAGCACGCCGTCGTCCGCGTCCTGCGTCCACCAGCTCACCGTGTTCTCCGCGGCGGCGAGCACCCGCGCCGGGACCTGGTCCCAGTCGGCGCTGCCGATCCAGCGGCCGGAACCGGTGCCGCCCGTCTGGATCCGGACCCTGGGCAGGATCCGCTCCTCGGGGCAGGACATCCGGGTCCCCGACTCCCGCACGGCCGCCTCCTCCCGGGCCAGTTCGAGCAGCCGTGCGTGATGCGGATGGCCGTCGAGCAGGCACGCGGCGGCCAGCAGGGAGTCCATGACCGCCTCGGCGACCAGACCGTCCGACACCTGCTGCGGCGACCAGCGGCGCAACAGCTCGACGAGCGGCAGCAGACGGTCGGCCGACCTGCGCAGGCACGCCTCCGCCGCCGTGTGCGCCTCCGGAACGATCCCGTCCAGGTCCCACAGCAGGCCCCCCGCCTCCAGGTCGAGGAGCGCCGGATCGAGCGGGTCCGGTGACCAGTTCGCCAGCCAGCGGGCGGTCGCCAGCCGCGCCACGGACGTGTGGTGCGGTCCCGGAGCCCACGGCGTGTCGACCGACCGGACGGTGGCGTCCACGGGGTCCTGCCGGGACACCGTCCCGGCCCGCGCCCCGGCCAGCGCCACCCGCGCGACGGCCACGGCCTCGGCGCCGTAGACGCCGGCCAGCCAGTCCGCGGCATCGGCGAGGTCGTCCACCTCCGCGTACGGCGGGGCGTCGGGGGCGAAGGGGTCGGTCACCAGCATGCCGCCGGCCAGCTCCAGGGGCGAGTGGAACGGCCGCTCCTGGAGGGGAGGACCCAGCCGCACGGTGCCGACCGTGTCGATGCGAACGGTCACTGTCGTGGTCATGGTTCCGTGTCCTCTTCTCGGTCCGAACAGAAGGTCTCGATGACATCGCGAGCCTGTTCCACGGTGGGCCGCACCAGCGGTTTCCCGCTGTCCGGCTGCGAGTCGGCGTACGCCTGAAGCGCCTGGAGCCACCAGACGCGGACGCTTTCGAGGTCCGGGGCGGTGAGGAACCAGCGGACCAGCCCGCGAGCGCCGCCGTCCGCCAGGGAGGGGTCCGCGCCGATGCGGTGGTCGAAGACGGCCACGACCACGTCCCGAAGGTGCAGGGCCCGAACCGAGTGACGGGTGGCCGCGGGCTCGCTCGCGGCGGGGTCCTGCGGCTCCCTCGGGCCCAGCCTCAGCATCTCCGGCTCGTCGGGGTCGGGCCCGCCGGAGCCGGCCTCGCGGACGAAGGAGCGGATCGCGCTGCCGACCAGTTCGATGCAGCGCTCGGGGGAGGTCGGCATCCCGCGGACCTCGCCGGTGTGCAGCCTCGGCCACAGCCGGGGCACCACATGGACGGGGGCGGCCTCCAGCTCCTGGCGCGCGCGTCCGTGCAGTCCGCCCGGACGGCGCATGCTGTAGGCCAGGAAGTCGGCTCTGACGATCGCGCCGATCAGCTGTTCCATGCGGCGAGGCAGCCGTTGCACGGGCGACCGGCCTCTCGCCGCCAGGCGCTCGTCGATGACGGAGGTGGTGACCGCGTAGGCCAGCTGCACACCCAGCGCGAACGCCGACCGCCGGTCGTCGCCGGCCAGACCCAGCGGACCGCACATGCGTTCCGCCTCCCGCAGGGCGACGTCGAGCGTGGTGCTGTTGCGGAACTCCTCGCTCGCTTCCTCCGGGTTCCGGAAGACCGCGGCGCCGAGCCGCTGCCTCAACGACCTGTCGAGCGGGCGCGGCAGGGGGGTGCCCCGCCCCGTACGCCGCTCGGCCACCCCCGGCCGGGGCGGGACGGCCGACTCCGAGAGCCCGGAGGCCTCGGCGTCGGCCAGCAGGCGCTCCCAGGGCCGGGTCTTGACGTAGGCCTCCCACAGCCCGTTCACGTCGCTGGTGACGTCGGAGTCGAGCAGTTCGTCCAGGGCGTGCCGCTCGGCCGGATCGGGTGTGCGGCTGGGGGCGGGCGCCGGCGGGGCCCAGTGCCGGTCCACGACGGCGCGGAGCCGCTCGACCACGGCGGGGTCCGCCAGCAGATTCTGCAGCACGGCGTGTTTCGGGGGCGGCTGGTCCTGCGCGCCGGACAGCCGCAGCACCGCACGGTCGCAGTCCTCGGCGGCCGGGGGGCGGTCGCCGTCCCACTGCCTGGTCACCCGGTACAGCACGTCCTCGCACCGCCAGACGGCCACGTCGGCCCGGCGGCACGCCTCCCGCAGACAGGGCAGGACCAGGCCGTCCAGCAGCACTTCGGGTAACAGGCCGGCCACGGCGTCGGCCACCTGGTCCATCTCCCGCCGGTCGCCCGACTTCGCGCGCAGGACCGACCGTAGCCCGGGGTGCTTGTCCCTGAGCCAGGGCATCAGATAGCTGCCGGCGAGGCGCTTGTTGACCACGTCCTTGGCCACCCCGCCCAGCGGGTGGATCGCCTGGCGTGCCTCGCGCGGCAGCCGCAGCCAGCCGCGGGTCAGTGCCTCGATCAGACTCTCGGTCATGGCGTCCCCTTTCCGTCCGGGGCACGCAGCCCCTCCCGTTCCAACGCCGTCTCGGCCAGCGCGCGCAGGGCCCGCACGGTGGTGCGCACCTCGTTGAGGTACCTCGTCGGCGTGAACGGCTGATGCAGGGCGGGCGCCCGGTCCGCCACGTCGCCGCCGACGGTCTCCACCTCCACGTCGTGCGGGAGGGCCAGCATCCGGATCGCGGTGAAGTGCTGCATGGGCTGGTAGATCGGCGTGGTGACGAGCAGCAGCCGGGCACCGGGCTTCAGGGCGGCCATCCGGTCGGCGAAGAAGGCGTACGTCTCGCCGGTGTGGGCGCGGCGCTCCGGGGCGGTGGAGGGTGCGGCGGCCACCCGCACCGACAGTCCCCCGGCGGTGCGGTAGTGGCGCACGCCCCAGGTCAGGCCGGGAAGGCGGGCGGGGTCGGGGGACACCTCGCCTTCCTCGCGCTCCGGGGCGTCGAGACCGAACGCGAGCCGGGTGCCGAGGTCGAGCGCCTGGTACTCCTCGGTCAGCTCGGGGTGGCCGAGGCGTCCGGCGAGGACGGACTCCAACTCGTTGGGGTCGCGCGCCTCCTTGGCGAACGGCCGGTGGCCGCCCAGCGCGGTGACGGCCCCGGCGGTGACGGTTCCCTCGGCGATGAGCTGGGCGGCGTAGGCCGGGCGGTTGAAGCAGGCCCGGATCAGGCCGCCGAGCATGAGCACATGGTCGTACTCCCGGCGGCTGGGCGGCACCGTGTCCCGCAGGCCGAGGGCCGTGACGGCGGCGAGGGTGGTCTCGGCCTGCCCCGGGGTCATCGGCAGCTCGCCGGCCTGGTGGCGCTCCTCGTCCGCCAGACGGGTGTTGACGCTCCCGGTGAACTCGAAGAGCCGGTCGATGCGCTCCAGCAGGGTGTCCGCGGTGCCCGCCAGCTCCGCGGGGTCGCCCCCGAAGGCACCGACCAGCGCCCGCATGGCGTCGCAGGCGAGATAGCCGTCGATGTCGGAGAGCAGGTCCTTGCCGCTGCCGGGCAGGGTGGGCCGGGGGAAGTACGAGGTCATGAGCGTTCCCTTTCACTTTCCTGGGGTGCGGGGGCGAAGCGACCGTCGCCGGACTCACTCCGGTAGACGCGGTACAGCTTCTCGGAGGCGTCGGGCACCCGTGTGGCGTCCCGGGCCAGTTGCTGGGCGTCGAGGCGGGCCAGGCCGGACTTGGCCAGGATGTCCAGGCTCTTGAGGACGTTCCCCTCGACGGTGACGACCAGGCTCTGCCGCACCTCCAGCGCCTCCCGCGCGTGGCGCAGCGCGTCCGTCAGGTACTGGACGCGTTCTGCGGGCGTGATGTCGTCCTGCAGCGCGGCGCGGTAGAAGTTCACCAGCGCGAGGCCGTGCACACAGGTGATCACTTCCTCCAGGTGCCGTGTGTGGTAGCGCAGTTGGCGGATGTTCAGGACGGCCTCGTAGTGCGCCTCGGCCTCGTCGAGGTGCGCGCGGGGCGGGCCGGAGGGGTCCACCTGCGCCAGCGCGATCTCCAGGCCGGCGAGGTTGAAGCGGCTGCGGTCCACGTCGGGCGAGTCCTTCTCGGTCAGCTCGGCGCGTTCGTCCGCGCTGTGCCGCAGCAGCCGTTCGGCCTTGCGCAGCAGCTCCAGCCGCTCGTGCGCCGACAGGTCGTCGGCCCTGGCCCGCTTACGGATCAGCAGGCCGTGCATCGCCTCGGCGCGGGAGGCGGCCAGTTGCTCGGACCGGCCCGCCCCGGGGCCGTCGCACAGGGCCTGCGCCTCGGCGGTCCAGGCGATGGCCTCCTCGACCGTGCCCCACCGGGACGTGCCGTGGGCGTTGTGCACGGCCCGGGCCCTGCCGCGCAGACAGTCGGAGCGCATGATCCGCCACTCGGCGTCGGCGCCTGCCCCGTCGTCCGCGTCGGCGTGTTCAAGGGCCCGGTGGAAGGCGTACGTTGCGGCCGCCGTGTCCTGCCGCTGCACCAGCACGCCGAGCGCGTGCAGGTCGCGGAAGGCGTCCCGCCCAAAGGGCGTGCCCGCCAGCAGGTCGGCGATGCGCTCGACCTCCCTGGTGACCAGGACGAGATCGAAGGGCGAGGCCAGGACGGTCCGTTCGGCCGGGGCGGGCCGTGCGGCGTGCGTGGCGGCGAAGAGGTTCCGGTACAGCGTGCCCACCAGTACGGCGGTGTCCGCGCCGGCGTGCCGGGCGGAGTGGTCCTGGATCGCGCTGCGGAAGAGCCGGTGCATGGTGGCCTGACCACCCGTGAAGTCGATCAGGCCGAGGTCGTGCAGCCGGTCCAGGCCGGCCCGCACCTCGCGCCGGGGCCCGTCGCCCGCCTCGTCGCCTTGCATCGCCAGCGTCAGCAGTGCCGGGCTCAGCCCGGAGGGAGGCAGCCAGGCCATGGCGGTCGCCAGCCGGCGCTCGGGGGCGGCCGGGTCCCGCAGCGGCCCGTCCGTGTCGCCGTCCGGTCCACCGATCACGGTGGACCAGATGGTCGCGGGCACCTCCTCGCTCGTGCGGGTCGGCGTGGAGCCTGTCTTCCACCAGGCGAGGCCGGTGCTGTGCAGCAGGCGGGCACTGGCCTCCAGCAGCAGCGCCCGTCCGCCGATGAGGTCCAGGGGCGCGTCCGCCGCGTCGAGGAGCTTCCTGGCGTCGTCGGCGTCCAGCGGGGCCACGGGGATGTGCACGGCGTGCGTGTTCGGCGGCGCGGAGCCGATGGCGTCGCCCCACTCCGGCCTGGTGGTGGTGACGACCACCAACTGGCCCGGCGCGGTGGCCTGCGGAAGGCGCAGATCCTTCGGCTCGACCTCCACGTTGTCCAGCACGACCACCCAGGAGGCCTTGGTCGCCCGGAGCCGTTCCAGCGCCAGGGCCGCGTACCCCGAGCGGTCGCCGCTGTCGCGGTCCTGGGCGCTCAGTCCCCGCTCGTCGATCTCCGCGTCACCGAGCGACGCCGTCAGGGTCCGCTGGTCGGAGGCGCCCAGGAACCATCCGCGCCCCTCACCGGCACGCGCCGCGAGATGGTGGGCGAGCATGCTCTTGCCGATGCCCTGCGGCCCGTGCAGCACCACCGTTCCACCCTGCGCCGCGGCCTTGCGCAGGTCCTCGACGAGCGCGGCGCGCCCGGGGAACTCGATGAACGGCGGCTGGGGTGGCAGCCGCCGGTGGATCGCGGCCCTGGACTCGTTGCGCACCATGGGCAGGGGGCGCACGCTCTCGTCACCCTCCGCGTGCAGGGCCACGACGTCGACCATACGGACGGTGTCGTGCTCCGCCTCCAGCAGCGCGGTCCCCCTCCGGCACGCCGTGCCGAAGTCCGCGTTCCGGCCGTGGCAGGCGTACACCGCGTCGACGGCCGTGCCGCCCGTCAGCCGCAGCCGCTGCCCGTAGGCGCGGAAGACGCCCCGCTCGTGCTCGGGAACCGGGGTCACCGGCGGCCGGGCCATCTCGTCGTCGGCCGCCGTGGGGTCGGTGTGCACCACCAGGACGGCGTGGTCCTCCAGGATCGTGACGTACGACCGCAGACCGGCCGCCTCGCACATGGCGGCGAACAGGAGCGTCAGGTCCAGGCAGGTACCCGAACTGCGGTCGACCTCCTGCGGGTCACGGATGCGCTGCTGGGCGCGAGCGCTCCACGGGGCGCCGTTGTAGGGGATGCCCTTGCGCCGCAGACGCGTGTAGAGCCGTTCGAGCAACTCCAGCGGCCTGCCGTCCCAGCGGTGTGCCTCGTGCTCCAGCAGGTCGAGATCCCACAGGGCCTGCACACTGACGTAGCGGGCGAGCAGGCGGTGGCTGTCCGGTGTGCTGTCCGGATGCCACTCCGGCCACTCGGCCACCGTCGGGATGGCACCCACGGGGGTGGCGCCCTTCGGCATGTGTCCTCCCGCGGGATTGTCCGGTGTCATGTTCCACTCCCTCCTCCGTTCCCAGACCTGGCGGGAGGAACAGTCCCGTGTCCTCCCCGGGGAACGGCGTCGCAGAGGCCACATTTCCCGAAGGCCGGCACACTGCGGACGTCGGATCCGTACGCTCGTGTCACCATTTCTGTACGGGAGCCGAGGGGGCACCGGTGACCTACACGAGGGAAGAACGCGACCTGCTCAGAACCGCGTTGGAGGGCTGCCGGGCCGCGCTGGCCGCGGGCGGCCGGCCCTGCGGTGACAGCGTCCTCGCGGCCGCCCTCGACTACAAGCCGGAGACCGTGCGGAAGTACATGCTCGGCGAGCGCATGCCACCGCCCCGCTTCGTGCGCGCGCTCGCGGAGCTGGCCGGGGTGAGCCCGGCGCGGGTGTTCGCGAACATCGGCTGGCTGCCCCGAGGTGAGGCGCCGACGGCCGCACCGTACGAGCGGCCGCCCGAACTGGCCGCGGCGGTCTCCGCGATCAGCGGGGTGGAGGCGTTCGTACGCCGCCTGCCGCAGGCCCGGCTGCCCGCTCCACTGCGCGCCGTGGCGGCGCTCCACGACGACCGCCGGGCGGCCCTGCGGTTCCGGACCGGCCTGGCGCATCTCGTCTCCGGCGAGGAGTACGCGCTGCCCACGGCCCTGGTGAGCGAGTTCCGGCTGACCGACGGCGCCGAGCCGCTGCCCTGGGAGGACCTGAAGGAGCGTGCCCTGCGCGCGGGCTTCGGCGGCCGGTTGACCTACCACCCCTCGGACACGGACCCCGGCGCCGCACACGGTCGGACCCGCGCCGAACTGGAGATCACCGTCTGCGAGGCGCTGCGCGCGGCGGGGGAGTACAGCTGGCAGGGCGAGCCGGGAACCTCTCTGTGGGCCCCCGTCGCCGCGCACTGGCCGGGACACCTGCTGGTCCAGAACGGCCTCACCGACCTGCACCATCCCGCGGCCTCCCCCTGGCGGGGCGCCGACCGGCGGCCACTGGTGGTGATCGGCGCCGTCTGGTCCGCTGCGCACACCGCCGCTCTGGTCGCCGGCGCGCTCGGCTGGGAGTACGTTCCGGTCAGTTCGGCCACCGAGGTGCACGGCGGCCGGGTGGTGCAGGGCGATCCCCTCGACCGCAGGTCCGGACGGCTGCGCGGCTGGGCCGTGACGGCACGTCATATCGAGGAGCTGCAACGGCAAGGCCGGCCCTGGCCCGCGGTGCTCCTGGTCCGGCCCTACGTGTTCGCCGAGGACCGCAACTACGGCAGCATCATGACGGACCTGCTGCGCGACACCTGGGCGCGGGTGCTGTACGTGCGCCCGTCACCCCGTTACCTCCACTGGTGGGCGGCGCGTAGGGAACTCACGGCCGTCGACCGGACGCCGGCCGAGGTGTGGCGGGCCGGTATCGACCGCGCCCTGGAACGTGTCGAGGACGTCCTCGCCGCGCGGCGGGGCGGCGGGGGGCCCGGGGACGGCGACCTGCTGCTGTCGCTGCCCGACCCGCCGTCCGCCCCGCTCGCGGAGGACCCGCGGCTGCCGGGCCGGCTGGTGGACGACCAGTTCCGGTGCGCCTGGCGCGCCCTGGAGTGGCTGGACCGGACCGCCAACCGGGGACGGCGGTCCCTCTTCGCCGAACTGCGCCCCTCGTACCTGGGCGACCGAGCGGCCCAGGTACAAGGCGACCTCCCCGCCGTCCGTGGCCTGCCGAGTCTGTGACGGAGCGTCAGGCACGCGACCGCCGTCTTCGACGCAAGGACGGACTTGGGCAAACGCCGGCTTACCAGCCCTGGAAGCAGGCGTCGTCGGGGTCCTCGGGGCCGATGGCGTCCCCAGCGGCGGGAGTGTCGTACGGGCCGGTCTCGAACACGGTGCGTCCCCCTTCTGGTCGTTGATCGAAAGGAACATTAGGGGGCGCGGCGGACAGGCGGCCGGTAGATTGCACACGGATGCGGACAGTGCAATAAGGGGCGTTGCATGGGGCATTCTGTGGTAAAAGCGGACCTCGGACGGCCGTACCGCGGTGGCACCCCACCGGCGAGCGGCGGCAGGCTCTCGGCGCGGCACCGCACGGCATGGCTGTTACGGGTCAACCGGCTGTACGGCGCCCCTCCCGAGTGGGCGACCAGGGCCTACGCCTTCGCCGCAGCCTTCCGCGGCGGATGCTGGCCGCACTGGGCCGACCCGAGCAAGATCTCCCGGTGGGAGACCGGGGTGACCGAGGTCCCCTACCTCGCCGTGCGCCGTTACGAGGAACTTCTCGCGCTGCCGCCCGATCATCTCAGCAGCGCCGTCGACACCTTCAACCGCTACCTGTCGCCAGGCGTCGGCGCGGCGTCGGCACGCGTCCTGCTGGTGCGCCCGCCGCGGCGGCTGGCCGCACTCACCCACCGGGTGGACGACGTGCTCGACGCGGTGACCGGCGACGACGCCGTGACCGGGGCCGACTGGGACGAGCTGACCGCCTTCCTCGCGGCCCGTCCCGGCCTGCGGCTGCGCTCCGGCGACTGGTCGGCCGTCGCCCGTCGCCTGCTCACCGAGACCGTGGTCTCCGACGGACGGGCCTGGCGACAGCGCTTCGAGGCGTTCAACCGCCTGCTGGAGCACCCCTCCGGCGGCCGGGCGGCCGTCGCGGCGCTCGCCGACTGGGCCGCCGACCCGACCAACCAGGCCTACATCGAGACGGTGTGCCTGCTCGACGGCAGCGCTCACCCCGAGGCGGCCCGGCTGGTCCTGGCCCAACTGGCGAACCCCACCAACGACGACGCCCGCTACGGCGCCCTGCTGGCCTGCGTCCGCAAGCTCAAGTACGGTCACTTCCGGCCGGAACAGGTCGGGAGGGTCGCCGGGCACGCGGCCGAACTGCTCCGGGGGACCGGCGCGCGCTTCCACGACACCGGGGTCCTCGCGGGCTCCGTCCTCGACCTGGCCCGCTCGTGCGACACGGGTGAGGTGCCGCCGTCCCTGCGCGCCCCGGTACGCGGTGTTCACGGCGCGGGCCCACCACCGCGCACCGCCGCACCGGAGACCCGACGCCACCTGGCCGTGCTGGTCGCCCGGATCGCCGGTTCCGCCGTGTCCCTGCTGCCCCGCCAGACGGACCGCTTCCAGGACGAGACCCTGCCGATCCTGCTGGAGGAGGCTCTCGCCGATCCGGTCTTCGACGTCCGGCTGCACGCCCTGCTGCTCCTGTACGCCACCCCCTACCGGGCGCCGCTCGCCGCCGCCGTGAGCCGGGAGATCACCCGGCTCGGGTTCGGCCGCGACACCGAGGCGACGGTGCGGCTGTTCCACGCCCTGGGCGTCCTCGGCGGACCCGCGGAGCGCCGCCAGGCCGAACGCGTGGTGCTGCGCGGCGGTGTGCCGGCCGCCGTGGCGGACGCCGCCGCGCGGGCGCTCGCGCACATGGGCGGCCGCAGCGGCGAGGAGTTCTGGACGGCGGCGCTGGCCCTGCACGGCGCCGCCGCCCGCGCGGGCAGCGACCTCGGCGTCCGGGTCCTGGGCGACCTGGTCTACGCCCTCGGGATCGGCGGCGACCGCCTCTGGGTACGACTCCTCGCCGACGACCACCACCTGCCACCGACACTGCGCGCCCGCGCCCGCTGGTGGACCCGCCTGCCCTCCTACATCGGCTCCGCCCAGCCGACGGTGTGAACCGCTGATGAGCCTGAGGTGGGGCGAGCCCGTCAGCTCTCCGTCACTGGCCGCAGAAGCCGAGCGGTGATGACGGCCCGAGGCCAGCGCGTCACCCTGAACCGTCGCGCATGCTTCCCCGCCCCGCCCCGCCCCCCACAGGACTGACTCACTGGGCACCGCGTGCGACCGCAGGCAATGCGCCGACTGCGCGATGCGGTGCCGGCGCTCCTGATGGAAGGGGAGGCAACTGCTCCGGACCGTGGCCCGCGGCGACCGTCCGGTCTTGGAGGCCCAACTCCGCAGTGGGGCTGAGGAACTGCGCCACCGCTGACCGGACTCGCCGGGGAGGAAGACCTGGTAGCCGACGGATGACTCGTTGTACACACGTCCAGTACCAGCGAGTACGTTGTCCCCTGTGTCCAGTGATCACCGCTGGACACAGGCGCAGGAGGACGACATGCACGGGCGCACGCTCACGAACACCGCGGCAGGACTCGTCGCGGCGGCTCTGCTCCTGGGTGCCGCCGCCTGCTCCGGCGGGACCGGAGGCCGGGACGAGAAGGGCCGCGAGGCAGCCGCGTGCGGACAGGGCACGTACGTCTGGACCGGTGTCGTGCGTGAGCAGCGGCTGACCGGGCTCGCCGACCCGATCACGCTGAAGAAGAGGACGGACTCCGTCTCGGGCGTGATCAGGCCGTTGAAGGGCGTCAGTTACAAGCCCCATGTGTCGTCCACGGACCCAGGGTTCGCGCGGCGGACGTCATCAAGGCGCTCGGCAGGCATCTCGAGACGGAGGAACCGCTCGGGGACCCCTCGGAGTCGGCCGAGCCGGAGAAGACCCCCACCCACTTCGACTACTACGTCGGGGACCTCAGGGGGTCCTACTACGCGTGGAACTCCGTCGGCCTCGTCGAGGCCGACTTCACGTACACCTGCCCCGGCGGCGCCGCCAAGCCGGTCGAGGGCCATGCCGTGACGTGGGAGACGGTCGGAGGCGGTTTCCTGTCCTGCGGTGACCACATCCCCGAGGACCCCGTCAGAAAGACCGATGCCGCCGCGCGTGCCGCCGCCCGCAAGCTCTGCCCTGCCGGTTCCAGGGCGGCTCGGAGCGCCTGACCACGAGGCCGGAGGCATCCCGCGGGCCCTCGCGCCACGGGCGTAGTGGACCGTCTCGGTCGGCGGGTGCCTCCCGGCTTTGTGGACGTCTGCCGCCGGAACCCGGCTCTGGCACAGCTCTTGGGGGCAGTCGCGGAAAGGCGCCGCTGTGTTCGATCCTCATCGAGGCGTTCACGCGTCTGGCGGAGTCGATGTCCGGCCGGTACCGGGTGCTGCTCGACGCGGCCGAGACTGTTCCTCAGGCGCGCGAGGCGGTCGTCGAAACCATCTGCGGGGGCGAGTGGGGCACCCCCCGCGAGCTGATCCTCAGCTGTGAGCTGTGAGCTGTGAGCTGTGAGCTGTGAGCTGTGAGCTGTGAGCTGTGAGCTGTGAGCTGTACGCGTTCGCGTCACGCAACCCAGCGTTGTTGGGCGTCATCCGGGGCTGGATGACCGAGAGCCGCGCGGCCCTGAGCGAACACTTCGACGCCCGCACTGCCCGCGCACTGGACGTCCTGGTCGAAGGGTTCTCGATCCACAACTCCATGGATGCCCACCCGACCGGTCGAGAGGACGTCGCCGTCGTCGTCTACGCCGTCACCGCACACACGGACCGAGACCGGAACGACTGACGGCCCATGAGGCGCGCTCGCGCGGGAAGAGGTGAAGCTTCGGCCCGGGTATGGTCCGGATCTCGGGTGGGGCGACGCCGGTACGGGCTGGGCGGTGTCCATCGGCGGGCCGGAGCGGGAGTCTCGGAGCTACTGGCGAGACTCCCGCTCCGGTGTGTCGTCCTCGCCGCTCACGCCTGAGGAGGTGCGTGCGGTGCCAGGACAGCGGCTCCAGGTGCGCCCGGCCGCGTCGCGGATGACGGGGGCGGACGTCACGACGGACCGCCGGCCCCCGTCCGTACGCGGGCCGCGGCATCCTGCCCCGGCTCAGGACGTTGCGCCCCGCATGCTCGTCCGCCGTCTGGCCAGCAGTGTGCGTACGGCGTTGAGGAGCAGGGCGACCGTCCCGAGCGCCGTGGCCGAGAGGGCCCACCACTGCTCGTCCCTCCCGAAGTGCACCCACTGGCTCAGTCCGACGGCGAGCGGGAGCACCGCCACGAGGAACGGGGCGATCCGCGGCAGGTGGCGGGAGCGGGAGAGGGCGAAGAACGCGGGGATCACGAGGATCTCGGCCGCGAGGGTGAGGAAGCCGTCGCGGGGGTCGGCCTGGATGACGTACGTTCCCGGCCCTTCCCAGGACGCCAGGGTTGCCGCGAGCGACACGAACGCCATGGGCAGGCCCACGAGCACCAGGGTCCGCCGGGCCCTGAGGGACACCTGGGGAAGGTCCGGCGGCGCGAGGAGTATCGCCGCGGCGGCCACCGCCAGGCCGGCCAGGGTCCCGTTCTCGTGTGTCAACGCCGCCTTGCCGTACATCAGTTGCACCTGCGGTACGGACACCAGCGCGCCGAGCAGCGCGATCCCGGTGCTCACCCGCGTCGCCGTCCAGCGGCCGAGCAGGGCGAAGAGAGCCACCGCGCACCAGGGCGCGTACGCGGCCGGTGCGTTCATGGGGGCGCGGTCGGAGCCGGGTACGGCCGGGATCGCCCAGCCGACCAGCAGCGCCAGGGCGAGCGAGGCGGACATCGCGATGAGCACGGGGGCGGCGCGGGCCAGGAGCCGGCCGGGCAGGTGTGCCGAGTCCGTACGGGTGCGCAGCCGCAGCGCGTGCCCCAGCACCGCGCCCTGTTCCAGCGCGGCCGCCGCCCGGCCCCGGTCCGCGCCTACGTCGGCGATGACGCCGCTGACCTCGGCGGCGAACCGGTCCCGGTAGGCGCGCGGGTAGAGCCGGGTCGTCCAGTGGAGGCCGGAGACGGGCCCGGGTGTCCCGGTTCCGGCGGGTGGGTCGGCCGGCTCGGGCGTCTTCGGTGTCTCGGTCACGTGGTCGCTCCGTGCGGTCGGGGGAAGGCGAGGGAGAGGCGCCGGGTGGCCTCGTCGGCCGTGGCCCGCAGCCGCTCCGCCTCCGCGGCGAGCACCCCCGAGCCGGTCTCGGTGAGTGCGTAGGTGCGCCGCAGGCGTCCCTCGACGACCGTTTCCTCCTCGATCCTCACGAGGTCCTCCTTGAGGAGCCGGTCCAGGGCCCCGTAGAGGGTGCCCGCGCGCATCCGCGTGCGGCCCCCGGAGATCTCCTCGATGTCCCGCATCAGGCTGTAGCCGTGCTGGGGCTGCCCGGCAAGTGCCGTGAGGATCAACAGAGTCGGCTCCCGCAGGGGCTGATGTTGCCCGTGTGGACTGGGTTGTTGATGAGTCACGCGAGGAGCATATACCGGTAGCCGATATATGCAGGCGTCCGGAGGGTCGGCATCCGGTCGGCCGGTAGTTCTGAAAAACAGATGGCCTTCAGCGGAAACATCTGTTGGACAGAATTCGAGGTGGGTTCAAGGATGGGCGCAGCGGTACCGCAGTCGATCCGGACCCGGGACGACTGCCGCATGAGTGGAGGCCGAACGTTGAGTGAAGAGACCGAGGTAGTGGTTGTCGGGGCGGGGCAGGCGGGTGTCGCGATGAGCGAGCACCTGAGCGCCGCCGGTGTGCCGCACGTCGTGCTGGAGCGGCACCGGATCGCCGAGCGGTGGCGTTCGGAGCGGTGGGACTCCCTCGTCGCGAACGGGCCCGCGTGGCACGACCGGTTCCCGGGTCTGGAGTTCTCCGACGTCGCGCCCGACGCCTTCGCCTCGAAGGAGCAGGTCGCGGACTACTTCGTCGCCTACGCCGAGAAGATCGGTGCACCGGTCAGGACCGGTGTCGAGGTGACCTCGGCGCGCAGGCACGAGGGGCGGCCCGGCTTCCGGGTCGAGACGTCGCAGGGCGCTATCGACGCGCGCTTCGTGGTGGCCGCGACCGGTCCGTTCCAGCGCCCGGTGTACCCGCCGATCGTCCCCGACGGCGCGGTGCCCGTGCAGATCCACTCCAGCGGCTACCGGAACCCGGAGCAGCTGCCGGAGGGCGCGGTCCTGGTGGTCGGGGCCGGTTCCTCGGGCGTGCAGATCGCCGACGAGCTGCGCCGTTCCGGCCGCCGGGTCTTCCTGTCGGTCGGCCCGCACGACCGTCCGCCGCGGGAGTACCGCGGACGTGACTTCTGCTGGTGGCTCGGTGTCCTGGGGCGCTGGGACGCGGAGACGCCCGCGCAGGGTGCCGAGCACGTCACCATCGCGGTCAGCGGCGCCCGAGGCGGTCACACCGTGGACTTCCGCGCGCTGGCCGACTCCGGTATCGAGCTGGTCGGCCTGACGGCGTCCTACGCGGACGGCGTGGTGCGCTTCGCCGAGGACCTGGGCACGAACATCGCGGAGGGCGACGCCAAGTACCTCGAACTCCTGCGCGCTGCCGACGCGTACATCGAGCGCAACGGTCTCGATCTGCCCGAGGAGCCGGAGGCCCACGTGCTCGGCCCGGACCCGCGGTGCGTGACCGAGCCGCGGCTGGAACTGGACCTGGCCGGGGCCGGGGTCACCTCGATCGTGTGGGCGACGGGCTTCGCGGCGGACTACGGCTGGCTGGAGGCCGACGCGTTCGACGAGCACGGCAGGCCGCGGCAGCGGCGCGGTGTCTCCACCGAGCCCGGGGTCTACTTCCTGGGCCTGCCCTGGCTCTCCCGGCGCGGCTCGGCCTTCATCTGGGGTGTCTGGCACGACGCCCGCTACGTCGCCGACCACATCACCACCCAGCGGGGCTACCTCGCGTACGACACGAACGGCACCCCCGCCCCCGCGGCCGGGAAGAGCTGAGGAGAAGACGATGACCTCCACGAGCGAGGGCCGTGAGCCGAAGGCCCCCGTCGTCGCCGGCGGGCACACCCGGATCCGGCCGTTCAACACCCGCGACACCTATCCCGAGCAGAGCCTGGACAACGACCTCTGCCAGGCCGTCGTCGCGGGCAACACGGTGTACGTCCGGGGCCAGATCGGCCAGAACCTCGACACCAGCGAGTCCGTGGGCATCGGTGACGCCGAGGCCCAGGCCGAGCAGGCCATGGCGAACATCAAGATGCTGCTGGAGGAGTCGGGCAGCCGCATCGAGCACCTGGTCAAGCTGACGATCTATCTGATCGACCCGCGCTACCGCGAGGCGGTCTACCGCACGGTGGGCCGCTGGACCAGGGGCGTCCACCCCATCTCCACCGGCATCGTCGTCTCCGCGCTGGCCCGCCCGGAGTGGCTGTGCGAGATCGACGCGATCGCGGTGATCCCGGCGGGGGGGCAGGCATGACCTTCTCCCTCGTGGTCCGCGACGGCGACCGGTTCGGCATGGCGGTCAGCTCCTCCAGCCCCGCCGTCGCCGCCCGGTGCGCCCACCTGCGTCCCGGCGTCGGCGCGGCCGCCTCGCAGAACGTCACCAACCCCGTCCTCGGCACGGAACTGCTGGACGGGCTCAGCGCGCACGGCGACGCACGACGCGCCCTGGCCGACGTCACCGGCGCCTCCCACAACACGGCGACCGTCGAGTACCGGCAGCTGACCGTGGTCGGGCTCTCCGGCCCCGGATACGCCTTCAGCGGCTCCAGGACCCTCGGTACGTACGCGTCGGCGACCGCGGACGGGGCGGTCGCGGCCGGCAACATGCTGGCCGGCACCCACATCCCCGACGTACTCCTGGACGCCTACTTCACGGCCGAGGGCGAGCTGGAGGAGCGTCTGGTCTCCGCCCTGCGGGCCGCGATCGCGGAAGGCGGCGAGGCGGGGCCGGTGCACTCCGCGGGCCTGGCGGTCGTCGCGGACGTGGACTGGCGGGTGACCGACCTGCGCGTGGACTGGGCCGAGGACCCGATCGAGCAGCTCGCCGCCCACCTGGACGTCTGGCTGCCGCAGCGGGACGACTACGTGCGGCGCGGTCTCGACCCGGCCTCCGCCCCCTCCTACGGCGTACCGGGGGACCTGTGACGGGCACGCTGAAGGAGGCCGCCCGCCGCGAGGTCGACCGGCACGCCGAGCGGCTGATCGCGCTCTCCGAACGACTCCACGCCGACCCGGAGACCGCCTGGGAGGAACACCGGGCGGCGGCCGCCGTACCCGAGCTGCTGGACCGCGCCGGATTCGCCGTCACCCCGTCCTACCTGGGCCTGGAGACGGCGTTCCACGCCCGGTTCGGCAGCGGGCCGGTGCGGATCGCGCTGTGCGCCGAGTACGACGCGCTGCCCGGCCTCGGTCACGCCTGCGGCCACAACCTCATCGCGGCGAGTTCGGTCGGCGCGGCGCTCGCACTGGCCGCCGTCGCCGACGAGGCGGGACTGACCGTGGAGGTCTACGGCACGCCCGCCGAAGAAGGCGGCGGCGGCAAGATCGAGCTGCTGGAGCGCGGGGCCTTCGAGGGGGCGGACCTGGCGATGATGGTGCACCCGGCACCGGTCGACGTCGCCGAGGCCCGCCCGTTCGCGGTCAGCCACTCCAAGATCTCCTACACCGGCAGGTCGGCCCACGCCGCCGCCTACCCGGAGACCGGGGTCAACGCGGCCGACGCCTTCACGGTGGCCCAGGTGGCCATCGGGCTGCTGCGCCAGCAACTCCCGCCCTCCGTGCGGGTGCACGGTGTCGTGACCCACGCCGGCGACGCGCCGAACGCGATCCCGGAGCGGTCGAGCGGACGGTGGTACGTGCGGGCGGAGACGCTTGCCGAGCTGGCCGAGCTGGAGCCGCGTGTCATGCGGATCTTCGAGGCGGGTGCGCTGGCGACCGGCTGCGAGCTGGAGATCGAGCCGGAGAGCAAGCCGTACGCCGAGTTCCGCGCCGACGAGACCGCCCTGGGGAACTACCGGCTCAACGCGCTCGCGCTCGGGCGGGAGTTCGCGCCGCCCGGCCAGGCGGCGCGGATGAACCGGGCCTCCACCGACATGGGCAACGTCTCGCAGGTGGTGCCCGCCATCCACCCGTACATCGGGATCGGTTCGCTGCCCGCCACCAACCACCAGCACGAGTTCGCCGCGTTCTGCGTGGGCGGACCGGCCGAGCGGGCCCTGCTCGACGGGGCGGTCGCGCTGGCCTGGACCGGCATCGACCGAGCCGGGCCGGACACGGAGACGGCATGACAGAGGCGCCCGCACCGATGACCACCCGGCCCGGGCGGGCGCCTCACACCGGTCCGTCACCCGGCGGCTCCCTCGGTTCTCGACGATTCGGAGGACAAAGATGTCCCTGACAACCGGCAGTCGGCACACTCCCGTGCGGAGCAACGGCAGCCGCACGGAGCACGACATGCTCGGCGATGTCGGTGTACCCGCGGAGGCCTACTACGGCGCGCACACCGTGCGCGCGGTCGCCAACTTTCCCCTCACCGGGGAGACCCTGGCCGCCCGGCCCCACCTGATCGCCGCCCTGGCGGTGGTCAAACAGGCCGCCGCCCTCGCGAACGAGGAGGTCGGCGCCCTGGACGGCCCGCTCGCCTCGGCGATCACGGGAGCCTGTGCCGAGATCCGCGACGGCTCGTTGCACGAGCAGTTCGTGGTCGATCTCATCCAGGGCGGCGCGGGCACCTCGACCAACATGAACGCGAACGAGGTGATCGCCAACCGCGCGCTGGAACTGCTCGGGCGGGAGCGCGGGGAGTACGCGGTCCTGCATCCGCTGGATCACGTGAATCTCGGGCAGAGCACCAACGACGTCTATCCGACCGCGGTGAAGCTGGCGCTGGACGCGCACATCGGTGAACTGCTCGGCTCCCTGGGCGCGCTGCGCGAGGCCTTCGTCGGCAAGGCGGCCGAGTTCGCCGACGTCCTCAAGACGGGCCGCACCCAGTTGCAGGACGCGGTGCCCATGACACTGGGGCAGGAGTTCGGAGCGTTCGCCGCCACCCTCGCCGAGGACGAACTGCGTCTCGCGGAGGCCAGGCTGCTGCTGCACGAACTCAACCTCGGCGGTACGGCGATCGGCACCGGCCTGAACGCCCGCCCCGGCTACCGGGAGCGCGCGGTGGAGCAGTTGCGGCTGCTGACCGGCATCCCGACCCTGGTGTCCTCGCCCGACCTCATCGAGGCCACCCAGGACGTCGGTGTGTTCGTGCAGTTGTCCGGTGTGCTCAAGCGCGTGGCCGTGAAGCTCTCCAAGATCTGCAACGACCTGCGGCTGCTGTCCTCCGGCCCCCAGACGGGCTTCGGCGAGATCAACCTCCCCCCACGGCAGGCCGGTTCGTCGATCATGCCCGGCAAGGTGAACCCGGTGATCCCCGAGGCGGTCAACCAGATCGCCTTCGAGATCATCGGCAACGACGTGACCGTCACCCTCGCCGCGGAGGGCGGTCAGCTCCAGCTCAACGCCTTCGAGCCGATCATCTACCGCAGCCTGAGCGCCGGCCTGGACCACCTCTCGGCGGGCATCACGGTGCTCACCGAGCACTGCGTCCTCGGCATCACCGCCAATCGGGACCGGCTCGCGAAGACGGTCGCCGCCTCGACCGGGCTGGTCACCGCGCTCAGTCCCGTGATCGGCTACGAGACCGCCTGCGCCATCGCGATCGAGGCGCACCACAGCGGCCGTCCGGCCCTTGAGCTGGTACGCGAACGCGCGCTGCTGACCGAGGCCGAACTACGCATCCTGACCAGCCCCGCATCCCTCACAGGCCCACGCGCCTCCTGAGAACCCGGAGCCACCGGAAACCCCTCTCCACAGCCCCGGCGGCCACCCCACCCCACAGAAGGAGGCGCGCATGCCCGCTCTCGACAACGACGCCCGGACGGACGAGACGGCGGTGTGGCGTTCGACGCCGTCCTCACCTACCTGGTCACCTACGAGACCGACCACCTCGGTCACTCGGCCGACAGCGCGGCCCTGCTGTCCACCGTGATCTCGCTGCTGGGCCTGGTGCTCGTGCCGCTGTTCGGCAGGCTGTCCGACCGGGTGGGACGCAAACCGGTGTTCGTCGCGGCGACCGCGGCCCTGCTGGTCCTCGCCACGCCCGCGTTCCTCCTCATGCGCACCGGCCTCGCCGGGACCTGGATCGCGGGGCTGCTCCTGGGGGCGATTCTGGCGGCGATCCTCGGCACGTACGCGGTCTGGTCGGCGGAGATCTTCCCCACCCGGACCCGGCAGAGCGGTCTGTCCATCGCCTACAACATCACCGCGGCCCTTTTCGCCGGCACGGTGCCGTACCTGATGACCGTGCTCATCTCCGCCACCGGAAGCACCCTGGTGCCCGGCCCCTACCTGATGGTGGCCGCTGCCGGCGGTCTCGTCGCCGCCCTGTCCCTGAAGGAGACCTCGGGGACCGCCCTGCTGCGCCCCGAGGACGTACCCGACGCGCCCGTCGAGCGCCACGAGGCGCCTTCCGCGTAGGGTTCGGCCGGAACGGAACAGCAGGCGCGAAGGTCTCGAATGACGTCACCGGTGGGTTTCACGCTCGTCCAGCTCCGCTACTTCCTGGTCGCCGCCGAGCGCGGTTCGGTCACGGAGGCGTCGCTGGAACTGCACATCGCGCAGTCCGCGGTGTCCTCGGCCGTCTACAACCTGGAACGCGAGCTCCAGGTGCAGCTGTTCATCCGGCGCAGGGGCCGGGGACTGACCCTGACGCCCGCGGGGGAACGGGTCCGGCAGCAGGCGCGGGAACTGCTGGCCCGGGCCCGGGAGATCGAACGGGAGGCCCGGGGAGAGGGCGAGGCCCTCTCCGGACCGGTGACGGTCGGCTGTTTCGTGACCCTGGCCCCGTACTACCTGCCGCCGCTGTTCGGCGAGTGCAGCAGCCGCTACCCGGGGCTGGAGATCGAGGTGGTGGAGGCGGAGACGGACGAACTGGTCCGGGACCTGGGCGCGGGCCGAATCGACTTCGCCCTCACCTACGACCTGGGGCTGGCGCCCGAGACGGACCTGCGTGCCGAGAGCATCGCCCGCGCCCCCGCCTACGTCATCGTCCCGGCCGGGCACCCGCTGGCCGGGAGGGACTCGGTGGAGCTGGCCGAACTGTCCGAGGAGCCCCTCGTCCTGCTCGACCTGCCGCACAGCCGGGACTACTTCCGCGCCCTGGTGGCCGCCACCGGCACCGCCCCCGACGTGCGCTTCCGCACCCGGAGCTACGAGACCGTGCGCTCCCTGGTGGCCCGCGGTCTCGGCTACTCCGTGCTGAACCAGCGCCCGGCCACCGGCCAGACCTACGGCGGCGGCGAGATCGCCGTACTGGAACTGCGCGACGACAGCCCTGCGCTGGAGGTCAAACTCGCCTACGTGCAGGGCATGGCCCAGACCACCCGCGCCCGGGCGGTGATGGATCTCCTCCGGGAGATCGCCGCAGCTCGCGACCGGCGCGGCTGACCCGGTCCGGGCCGGCCCGTACGCGGGGACGCGATCACGCGCCTTCGCCCACCGTGTCACCGTGCGGGAGCACGGTCCGGCAGTAGAGGTCGAGAGTGAACGGACCGCCCGTGGCGGCTGTCGCCGCCCGGGGCCCCCTCCTGGACGTCTTCCTCGCCGACCACCCCTGCTTCAACACCTTCGCGGCGAATCCCGTGTCGACGGCGGATCTGCTGCGGGACCGCTACGACCTCCCGGGCCGACGAAACACCGGACGTCGAGCCGGCCTGCCCCGAGCACGCCACCGTGCTCAGCGTGGAACCCGGCTCGCCGCTGTTCGCCGTGAGGCGCACCGGTGCGGACGCGGACGGGTGGATCGTCGAGTTCGGCGTCGACCGGTTCCGATGCGATCGCACCCGTTTCCATCAGCGGCCCTACCCCGCGGCACGGAAGTCACGGTCTCCGGAACCGCCGTAGACGCGTGAACCGCCCGCCCCGAACCGCCGGCCTGCGCTACAGCTCGGCGTACCCGGTCACCACGCGTGCGTGCGCGCACAGCAGTTCCTGGGTCCGCTCCAGCCGCAGTGCGGAGTTGTGGCTGATCATGTGCAGTCCGTAACCGTCCTCGAGCGCGACCAACCCGTGGGCCAGATCCCGGGGGTTCCCCGCGAGACCGAAGACACCGACGGCCGCGCCCACCTCCAGTGCGGTCGTGTACAGAGCCACTTCCCGGCTGAACAGCGAGGTCATCAGTTCCGCGTGGCCGGGGCTGCGACCCGCTCGCCGGTGGAGCTCGTACAGCAGCGCGTGCACGGGATCCTCCGCCATCGTCGGCAGGCCGCTTCGCAGCAGGGCCCGCAACCGTGCCGCCGGGTCCGCGGCGGGTGCGCCGTCGTAGGCCTCCTGCCGCGAGGTCAGGTAGCTCTCGACCGCTTCCCGGTGCACTTCCAGGACGAGATCACTGAGCTCCGGATAGTAGTAGAGCACCGAGCCCTGGGAGACGCCTGCCGCGTCCGCGATGTCCTTGATCCGCAAGCCCTCCAGACCCCGTTGGGCGATGGCGCGCCCCGCGGCGGAGACGAGGGCCTCCCGGCGTGCCGTCTGATTGCGTGGTCTCCCAGGTTTCCCCATGGTGGTTAATTCTCTGTTACCGGAACCGGTTCCTGCAAGAAGTTTCTGTCGGGAGCATTGACGTCGGGTTCACTCATTGTTTGAATCTCGACTCAAAGAAACCGGTGTGGCGATGATCACCAACAACTCGCCCGGCTCTGGTCTCACCTGTCGTCTCCAGGCGGTGCCGCCGAGACAGCGCAGGTCACACGCGATCCGGTCAGGTATCGGCTCGTCCTATGTCCCCGACGCTATGAAGGCCTCAGCATGACGACGTACTCGCACTGGCGGCAGCGTGCCGCCGACTTCGCGCCACGCACGCGTCTGTTCATCGACGGAACGTGGAGCGACCCGGCCGAGGGCGGGTGGCTGTCCACGGTGAACCCGGCGACCGGCAAGACCACCGCCGAGGTGGCGGCCGGCTCGGCGGCCGACGTCGACCGTGCGGTGTCGGCGGCCCGCGTCTCCTTCGAGGACGGCCGCTGGTCCCGCACCGACCCGGCCGAGCGCAAGCGGGTCCTGCTCGCCCTCTCCCGCCTGATCGAGGAGCACGGTGAGGAACTCGCGCTCTGCGACACCCTCGACATGGGCAAGCCGATCGCGGAGTCCCACGGCACCGACGTGCCCGGTGCCGCCGGTGTGTTCGCCTGGTACGCCGAAGCCGTGGACAAGGTCTACGACGAGGTCGCCCCGGCACCGCCCGGCAACCTCGCCCTGGTACGCCGCGCGCCGCTCGGCGTGGTCGGAGCGGTGGTGCCCTGGAACTTCCCCCTCGACATCGCCAGCTGGAAGCTGGCGCCGGCCCTGGCCGCCGGTAACAGCGTCGTGCTGAAGCCGGCCGAGCAGTCCCCGCTGTCGGCGCTGCGGCTGGCCGAGCTCGCCGTCGAGGCCGGTCTGCCCGCCGGCGTCCTGAACGTGGTGCCGGGGCTGGGGGAGACGGCCGGCCGCGCCCTGGGGCTGCACCCCGACGTGGACGCCCTCGCTTTCACCGGATCGACCGCCGTGGCCAAGCGGTTCCTGGCCTACTCGGCCGAGTCGAACATGAAGCCGGTGTGGCCCGAGGCCGGCGGCAAGAGCCCCAACGTGGTCTTCGCCGACGCCGACCTGGAAGCGGCCGCGGAACAGGCGGCCTGGGGATTCGTCTACAACGCCGGGCAGGTGTGTTCCGCCAACACCCGGCTGCTGGTCGAGGCCTCCGTCGCCGAGGAGTTCACGGCCCGGGTGGCCGAGCACGCCCGCGGCTGGCTGCCCGGCGACCCGCTCGACCCGGCCACCCGGCTCGGACCGCTCGTCGACGAGGCCCAGGTGGAGCGGATCCTCGCGGCCGTGGCGCGCTCGGGCGGCACCCTCGTCTGCGGCGGCGGCCGCCCGGACCTGGACGGTGCCTACTTCGATCCCACCGTCGTCACGGGTCTCGCCCCGGACGCTCCTCTGGTGCGGGACGAACTGTTCGGACCCGTGCTGGCCGTGGTGCCCTTCCGCGACGAGGCCGAGGCGGTGCGCCTGGCCAACGACTCCGCCTACGGCCTGGCCGCGTCCCTGTGGACCCGCGACCTCGGCCGTGCCCACCGTGTCGCCGACGCCCTGCGGGCGGGAACGGTGTCGGTCAACACCGTCGACGCGCTCAGCACGGCCACACCCTTCGGCGGCTTCAAGCAGTCCGGCCACGGCCGTGACCTCTCCCTGCACTCCTTCGACAAGTACACCGGCCTGAAGACCACCTGGATCAACTACGGCTGACCGGGAGGCCGGCGACCGCCTTCCCCACGCATCACCCGCACCGTCACCCAGTAAAAGGACGCAACTCCCATGACCCTCGACACCGCGCGCCTGACCGGCCTGGACCGGGCGCACATCATCCACCCCTACCTGCCGGGCACCGCCGCCGAGCGTGTCATCATGACCGAGGGCTCGGGCTGCCGGCTCACCGACTCGGAGGGCCGGTCCTACCTCGACGCGACCGGCGGCCTGTGGCTGGCCCAGATCGGCCACGGCCGTGCCGACCTGGCGGACGTCGCCCACGAGCAGATGAAGAAGCTGGAGTACTTCACCAGCTTCTGGGAGTTCTCCAACGACCGTGCCATCGAGCTCGCCGCCCGCCTCGCCGAGCTGGCCCCCGATCCGCTGAACCACGTGTACTTCACCTCGGGCGGTTCGGAGGGCAACGAGGCGGCCGTCAAGATGGCGCGCTACTACCACCACCGCCGCGGCGACACGAACCGCACCTGGATCCTCGCGCGCAGCAAGGCCTACCACGGCGTCGGCTACGGCGGCGGCTCGGCCACCGGCTTCCCGGTCTACCACGAGGGCTTCGCCCCGATGATGCCGCACGTCTCGCACCTGACCCCGCCGTGGCCCTACCGCGCGGAGCTCTACGGCGGCGAGGACCCGACCGACTTCCTGATCCGCGAGCTGGAGGAGCGCATCGCGGAGATCGGCGCCGGGAACATCGCCGCGATGATCGGTGAGCCGATCATGGGCGTCGGCGGCATGCTGGTCCCGCCGGCCGACTACTGGCCGCGGGTCCGCGAGGTCCTCGACCGCCACGGCATCCTGCTGATCTTCGACGAGGTCGTCACCGCCTACGGCCGCGTCGGCGAGTGGTTCGCCGCCCAGTACTTCGGCGTCACCCCGGACATCATCGTCACCGCCAAGGGCATCACCTCCGGCTACGTCCCGCTCGGCGCCCTCCTGGTGGGCGACCACGTCGCCGAGGTCCTGCTGCGCGACCACGGCTTCCCGATGGGCTACACCTACAACGGACACCCCGTCGCCACCGCCGTCGCCCTCGCCAACCTCGACATCATCGAGAAGGAGGGCCTGCTGGCCCGCGCGACGAGCATGGGTGCCTTCCTGACCGCGGAACTGAAGTCCCAGCTCGGCGAGTTGCCGGTCGTCGGCGAGATCCGCTCGGTGGGCATGATGCTCGCCGTGGAGCTGGTGGAGGACCGTGAGACGAGGGTTCCCCTGCCGCTGGACCCGGACCGGATGCCGCACGACGTCATCCGCCGCGAGACCGGGGTCATCGTCCGCGACTCCGCGCACAGCCTGGTGCTGTCCCCGCCGCTGATCATCACCGAGGCCGAGGCCAAGCAGGCGGCCGCCGCCATCAGGTCGGTCCTGGAGCGCACCGAGCCCACCGGCGCGATCCGCTCCGCCTGATCCCACCAGGAGGCCCGGCCCGGCGCCGGGCCTCCCCGCACCGCACCACCCGACACGGCCCCACACCGTCGCGGCGCCCGCACGCGCCTTTCCGCAGCCCCCTCTCCCGCTCTAGGAACTGCCCGTGTCTTCTGCCGTCTCCTCCGTGGATCCGACCGTGTCGCAGCCCGAGACCACGCTGAAGCGCAGTCTGAAGCGTTTCGACATCACGGCCATGGCCATCGCCGCGGTCATCTCCTTCGACACCGTCGGCCAGATAGCAACCGGCGGCGGTGAGGCCGCCACCTGGACCGCCGTCATCGCCGTGTTCTTCCTGATCCCCTACGCCCTGCTGTTCGCCGAGACCGGCGCCGCGTTCCCGCAGGAGGGCGGCCCGTACGTCTGGGTCAAGCTCGCCTTCGGGCGTCCGGTGGCAGCGCTCACCACGCTGTTCTACTGGGTCACCAACCCCATCTGGCTGGGCGGTTCGCTGGTCTTCCTCGCCGCCGGGACCTGGGACGGCTTCGTCTTCCACCTCGGCTCGGGCACGTTCGCCGACTACGCGTTCAAGCTGCTGTTCGTCTGGGCCGCCATCCTCACCGCCGTCGTCTCGCTGCGCCGCGGCAAGTGGATCACCACCGCCGGCGCCGCGGTGAAGGTCCTCGCCCTGGCGCTGTTCACCCTCACCGCGGTCCTCTACGGCGTCGAGCACGGCTTCCAGGGCCTGGCCGAGACCCGGTTCACCCCGACCACCGGTGGCTTCCTCGCCCTGGTGCCGATCCTGCTGTTCGCGTACGTCGGCTTCGAGGCCCCCAACGCCGCGGGTGAGGAGATGCACGACCCCCAGCGCGACGTACCGGCCGCCCTCGGGCGCTCCGCGGCCGTCGCCGCCTGCTGCTACCTGCTGCCGGTGCTGGCGCTGCTGGCCGTCGTCCCCGCGGGCAAGGTCACCGGCATCGGCGGCTTCATGGAGGGCGCCCGGCTGGTCTTCGGCGTCTACGGCGGCGCGGCCGGACCGCTGCTGACGTTCACCGCGGTGATGTTCGTCTTCGCGCTCCTGACCCAGGGCAGCGCCTGGATGATCGTCAGCGACCGCATGCAGGCGATGGCCGCCGCCGACGGCGGCTTCTTCACCCGACGGCTCGGTGCCTTCCACCCCCGGCTGTCCACCCCCGTACGGACGAATCTCCTGTCCGGTGTGGTGGCCACGGTCTTCATGCTGGTCGCCATGCAGCTCGCGGACGGCAATGCCGCCGCGGTGTTCACCGTCGTCCTCACCGTCGCCGTGACCACCCTGCTGCTCTCCTACCTGGTGGTCATCCCCGCCCTGGTCGTGCTGCGGCTGCGCCGCCCCGACGTGCCGCGTCCCTACCGGGTGCCCTTCGGCGACCGCGGCTTCATGATCTGCGCGGTCCTCGTCTACGCCTGGATCGCGGTCGGGTCCTGGTCGGCGCTCTTCCCCGGTGTCCTGGAGCGTTTGTTCGGCATCGACTACGCCTTCCAGGACGTCTGGGGCGTCTCCCGAGTCACCTTCGAGGCGTTCACCCTCGGCACCGTCGTCGTGCTGTTGAGCATCGGAGCCCTCGGCGTCGTCACGGCCCGCCGGACGTCGTCCGACGTCCCTGACGCGGGCGAGCCGCACCCCGAGTAAGTCCCGCTCCCGCACCGCACACGCGGTCTCGTGCACTCTCCCCGAGAATTGAAGTGAAAGGCGCAGTCGATGACGACCGAAGGTCCTGCCCAGGCCACCACGGTGCCACCGCAAGTCCTCCCTGCGGAAACCTCCGATGCCGCCGGCGTGCTGGAACAGCACACCATCGGCCCCATCCCCGAAGCCGAGCGCACCGGTTCCGCGCGGGGCGTCTTCGGGATCTGGCTGGGCATCAACATGCTGCCCCTCACCGTGATCACCGGCGCCCTGGCAACCACCGTCTTCGCGCTGCCGTTCGGCCTGGCCGTGCTCGCTCTCCTGATCGGCAACCTCGTCGGCGGTGTCTTCATGGCGCTGCACGCCGCCCAGGGACCGCAGCTCGGAGTGCCCCAGATGATCCAGGCCCGGGGCCAGTTCGGCACCAAGGGCGCCATGCTGGTCTCGCTGGTCGCCTGGGTGATGTTCATGGGCTTCTACATCTCCAACCTCGTGGTCGGAGCGCAGTCCCTGAACGGGGTCCTGCCCGTCGTCGACCCCGTCGTCGCCCTCATCGGCGCCGCCGTCGTCAGCATGGCCATCACCACCATCGGGCTGAAGCTGATCAAGCTCGTCATCACGGTCAGCGCTGTCGTCATCGGCCTGCTGGTGGTCGCCTCCTTCACATGGATCCTCGTCTCCGGGGTACCCGCCGGCGCACTGGGCGCCGGGCACTTCTCCGGCACCAGCTTCGTCTCCGTGATCGCGGTGGGCGCGGTCTGGCAGATCGCCTACGCCCCGTACGTCTCCGACTACTCCCGCTACATGCCGTCCGGCTCGGGAGGGCGCTCCGCCTTCTGGGCCACCTACGGCGGCAGCGTGATCAGTTCCGTTCTCGTCCTGGCGCTCGGCTGTCTCGTCGGAGCGGTGGCCACCGGTGACGACGTGATCGGCGGCCTCGCCTCCCTCACCGGAGGCCTGTCCACCGCGATCCTCCTCGCCTTCGCCGCAGCCTCGGCGCTCGGCAACGCGGGCAACGTCTACTGCGCGGTGCTGAACACCCTGACCGTCATCGAGACCTTCAAGCCCGGCTGGCGCCCCAGCGTGCGCTCACGCCTGATCACCGGCGGCATCCTGCATGTGATCGGTGTGATCGTCGCCCTGGCCGCCTCGGACGGATTCATCACTTCCTTCACCAACTTCCTGACCGTCCTGCTGTACATACTGGTGCCGTGGTCGTCCATCAACCTGGTCGACTACTTCATCATCAGGGACGGGCACTACGACGTAGCGGCGTTCTTCACGCCCGGCGGCGGCCAGTACGGCACCTGGAACGTGTCCGCGCTCGGCGTCTACGCCGTCGGACTGCTGGTGCAGATCCCGTTCATGGTCCTTCCGATGTACGTCGGCCCGGTGGCGACGGCGCTCGGCGGCATCGACCTGGCCTGGCTGGTCGGACTCGCCGTCAGCGGAGGGCTCTACTGGTTCGTCGCACGACGCACCCTCGCCACCGAATCCGACCTGCCCCTCACCGCCTGACACGGCTTCCAGCAAAGGCCTCATCGTGACCAGCACGCATCCCGACACCGTCATCGTCAACGCCAGGATCCGCACTCCCGAGCCGGACATCACGTCCCTCGCCATCACCCAGGGCCGCATCACCGCTCTCGACCGTGAGCCTCTGCTGGGCCTGGCCGGCCCGGGCACCCGTGTCATCGACGCGGGCGGCGCCACCGTACTGCCCGGCTTCACCGACGCCCACGTCCACCCGCTCGCCTCCGGCGTGCAACTCCTCTCCTGCGACCTGTCCCGTCAGCCGCACGACCTGGACGCCTACCGGGCGGCCGTCCGCGACTACGCCGACAGCCACCCCGACCGCGAATGGATCAACGGCACCGGCTGGTACGGCGACACCTTCCCCGGCGGACTGCCCACCCGGCAGATCCTGGACGAACTCGTGCCGGACCGGCCCGCGGTCTTCCTCAGCCACGACGCCCACGGCGTCTGGGCCAACAGCAGGGCCCTGGAACTCGCGAAGATCGACGACGGCACGCCCGACCCCGCCAACGGCCGCATCAACCGTGACGCGAACGGCGCCGCGACGGGCTTCCTGGCCGAGCGGGCCGGAGACCTCGTCACCGACCTGCTGCCCCCGATCGACGACCAGTTCGCCGAACGAGCCCTGCTCGCGGCCCAGTCGCACCTGCACGCCATGGGCATCACCGGCTGGCAGGACGCCTGTGTCGGGCCCCTGTTCGGGATGCCCGACCCGCTGCCGATCTATCAGCGCCTCGCCGCCGACGGCAGGCTCACCGCCCGGGTCGTCGGCGCGCTGTGGTGGGTCAGCGAGAAGGGGCTCGGCCAGCTCGACTCGCTCGAAGCGCGACGCGCGGCCGGCAGCGTCGGGCGGTTCCGGGCCACCACGGTCAAGGTGATGCAGGACGGCATGTGCGAGAACTGCACGGCTGCCATGCTCCAGCCCTACGCCGGTGACGTCCACCACGGTGCCGGTACCGGCATGTCCTTCATCGACCCGGAGGAGCTCAAGGAGATCTGCCGCGAGCTGGACAGCCGCAGCTTCCAGATCCACATGCACGCCGTCGGCGACCGGGCGGTACGCGAGTGCCTCGACGCCCTCGAAGCCGCCCGGAACGTCGGCCTCGGGCACGACAACCGCCATCAGATCGCCCACCTGGACGTCGTCGACCCCGCGGACATCCCCCGGTTCGCCGAACTCGACGTGATCGCCAACATCCAGGCGCTCTGGGCACGCCGCGACAAGGAGATCACCGAACGCAAGCTCCCGCTCCTCGGATCCGAACGGGAGAGCCGGCACTTCCCGTTCCAGGAGCTGAAGGCGACCGGTGCCCGCCTGGCCATGGGCAGCGACTGGCCCGTGAGCGACCCCAACCCCCTCTGGGCGATCTACACGGCCGTGACCCGTCTCGGCCCCCGCCAGGACCCGCACGCCGTGGGCGACGGGGTCTTCACCCGCCCGCTCGAAGCCCAGCACGCCCTCGGCCTCGACGTCGCGCTGGACGCCTACACGGCGGGCTCGGCCTACGCGAACCACATGGAGGACAAGGTCGGCACGCTCACCGTCGGACGCCAGGCCGACCTCGTGGTCCTCGACCGGCCGCTCACCGATGTGGAAGAGGTCAGCGCCGCCCGGCCCGTGCTCACGCTGGTGGACGGAGACGCCGTCCACGGGGAGTTCTGACGCCGATCCCGCCCCGCTCCGCCCCGCTGCCGGGGCGAACCCCTGACGCGCTCCCACAGCCGGCGGCGTGCGGCGCACGCGTCCTCCAGCGCGGTGAGGTACTGCTCGCGGCTCACCGGGTCACCGGTGCTGAGCGGCTCCAGCAGCTGTGGGGCGTTCGACGGGGTCGATCGAGACGATCCGGGCCATCCCCTCCAGGCTCACGACGACCGAGCCGGCGGTGGCGTTGGCCCCGCCGGAGCAACCGGGGGCGGACGCTCAGCCATTCGCGCCGCTGAGCACGACTGCTCAGCGGACAGCGTCTTGCGGCAGGGCGTTCTCCTCGGTTGTCTCGCGTTCCACCGGGGCGCGTCGTGAACGGACGGACAGCAGCAGTGTGACGGCGAGCAGCACCGAGGCCGCGCAGGCGGAGAGGTCGAAAGCACCGTGGACACCGTGGATCGTCACCGTTGTCCCGTCGCTCGACAGGCCCTGCATGGCGGCGACGAGAGCAGGGGCGCCCGAACGACCGCGGGCTCTTTCACACCGACGGCCAGGGCCGCTTCCGGTTCCGCAGCCTCGTCCCCCCCCGCACTACCCGATCCCCACGGACGGCCCCGTCGGCACCCTGCTCAAGGCGACCGCCCGGCACCCCTACCGGCCGGCCCACGTCCACTTCATCGCCCGTGCAGAGGGGCACCGGCCCGTCACCACCCACGCTTTCGTCGCGGGCAGCCCGTACATCGAGTCCGACGCCGTCTTCGCCGTGGAACGGGGACTCATCACCGACTTCGCCGAATCCGGCAGCCCTGGGGACGCCGACCGCTTCGGAGCCGAATCCCCCTTCGTCCACGCGGAGTTCGACATCGTGCTGGTCACGGAGCAGGAGACGACACCGTGACCGTTCCCGCGCCTGGCTTCGGCTACGAGGCACTGCCCATCGCGTGGTCTTCGGGGCCGGCGGCTTCCGCCGCATTCCGGAGGAGGCCGCCCGATGGAGCAGGTGGGGCCCGTCGTCAATGCCTCGACATCGGTCGCGGTGATCGGGGACGCTTCGCGCGATGACAAGAATCGACGACACACCACCCGCGTGGGACGAGCGCACCCAGCTCACCACGTTTCTCGACTACGCACGGGACACCGCCCGCGCCAAGTGTGACGGCGTCTCTGCGGAGAACGCCCGCAAGGCACTTCTGCCGGGCTCACCGCTGATGACCATGAGCGGAGTGATCAACCATCTCCGTTGGGTCGAGTACTACTGGTTCCAAGTGGTCTTCCCCGGCAAGGAGGACCGGGCCCCATGACGGATGAGGACCCGGACCGCGAGATGCGTATCGCCGTCGAGTTTCCGCTCACGCAGTTGCTCGACGAATACGCCGGACAGAGCGCCCGCTACCGAGAACTGGTCGCCGGGAACGACCTGGCCAAGCAGGCCGAGGGAACCATCCGCAACGGCCTCCACGTCGACCTGCGCTGGATTCTCCTCCACCTCACCGAGGGGACCGCCCGTCACAACGGCCACCTGGACATCCTGCGCGAGATGCTCGACGGCACGACCGTGCGGAAACAGGTCGGTGCCGATCCCGGTCCGCTGCTGCCCAGGCGGGTCCTGCCCGCCGGGACCGCGGTCCGCCGACTGCCGGCCCGCATCGACGGCGACGCGCTGGACCTGGCTGTCGGGGGCTGGCTCGCCGACCGCCGCCCGAAGGTGACCGGGCCGCGCTGCCTCGCAGCGGACGGCGGGAGCCTGCGCGGCGCGGCCGAAGCGAAGGGCCGCAGGATTGATCTGTTCGCCCCACTGGAGCACACCACCTGCCTGGTCCTGGCCCAGCGGGACATCGGTGAGAAGACGAACGAGATCACCTGTTTTCCAGCCGCCGCTGGACACCGTCGCGACCTGGCCGACGCGGTCGTCACCGGCGACGCCACGCACACCCGGCGCGAGCACGCCGACTGCCTCCTCGGCCGGGGCGCCCCCTACATCATGATCGCCAAGGGCAACCAGAAGAAGCTGCGCCGACAGCCCAAGTCCCTTGCCTGGAAGGACATCCCGCTTCAGGGACGGACCCGGGTCCTCGCGTTGCCGGGCGAGGCGCACGGCCGGGTCTCCGCTTCGAAGATCACGAACAAGTCGGGATCTTCGTAGTGACCCGGCCGGGCCTGTGGCAGGTGCTCTCCTGCGGGTTCACCCGTCTGGCGGCATGGTCCACACCGCTGAAGGGGACCTCGCCCGTGACGCAAAGTGTTTGAGTGGATGCGTAGAGTGTTAGGTGGTGCTCTGTACCGGACCTCTCAAGGGAGACATCATGCGGTTGCGCTGTGCGTTGCCCACTGCCGTGCTCGGCTCGGTCTCGGCTCTTTCTCTGCTGTTGGGGGGCGCCGCGTCCGCGGTCGCCGGCCCGGCCGGACCCGGCGCCGTGGCGGAGGCGCAGTACAACCTCGTGGGCTTGGCCACGGGCCGCTGCCTGGACCACGACACCGGCGGCCACGCCTACACGAGGTCCTGCTCGGAGGGCTACAACCCCTACCAGCTGTGGCGGGGGCTTCCTGCGGGCAGCGGCACGCGCCCCATCCAGGGAGTGGCCACGGGCCGTTGCCTGGACAGTGACCAGTTCGGAGTCGTCTACACCAAGGTGTGCGCAGGCGGGAACACGTACCAGCAGTGGATCTTCACCGACTTCAACGGCTCGTACAGGATCAGGAACAGGGCCACCGGCCGCTGTCTGGACCACGACGTCCTCGGTAACGTCTACACGAAGTCCTGCTCGGAGGAGTACAACCCTCACCAGCGGTGGAACAAGGTGCCGCGGTAGGACCTGGACTGAACCAGGCGGCATCCGGCCGGCCGCGGTCACCCGATCTGCCGGCGCAGGCCGAGCTGGTCGAGGTCGGCGCGGCGCTCGGGGATCGGTTTCGTGGCGCGGTGGCGGGTGTTGTCGGTGAACGCTGCTCTTGCCGGAGGACTCGTCCACGCGGGTCACGCGGCATGTTCGTACGCGTGGAGGATTCCGCCGAGGCGGTCGCGTCGTCGTATGTCGAGGTGGGCGATGGCGTCCGGTTGCGCGGTGGCACCCAGGACCCGGATCCGGCGGGCCGCGTGCTCGATCACCGCGAACACGTACGGCCGCGCCCCGGTCAGGGTGACCGTCTCAGTCGCAGCAGCGCGGTCGGTCGTGTTCCCGCGGTTCCCGGCAGGCCGTCACATCGTCTCCCACCAGGACGGATGAGTTTTTCGGCAGGGGTAGGCGCAGGGGCAGGGTCAGCCTGCGGTGATCAGTTCTGTCGCCTTCTCGGCGATCATCGCTGTGGGCGCGTTGGTGTTGCCCGTGGTGACGGACGGCATGACGGACGCGTCCGCGATCATGAGGCCCTCCACCGCGACGCACTGCAGGCCCGGGGTGACCACCGCCTCCGCGTCCACGCCCATGCGGCATGTGCCGACCTGGTGGTGGTAAGTGTTGACCGCTCGTCGCACCCAGTGGGCCAATGCTTCGTCGCTGTCGTCCGTGTCCGGGCCGGGAAGGGCTTCGTAGGCGCCCCAGTCGTCCGCCAGGGGACTTTGGCGCCCCACCTCACGGCACTGCCGCACCGAGGCCACGAGAGCGTCCACGTCGAGAGCGCCGACGCACAGGACGACCCGGTCCGCGGACAGTGTCCGGCGCACGCCGTTCCGGTCCAGGACCCGGACCCCGGTCACCCGGCCACGCTCGATCACCAGCGAGTCGACGACTGTGTCGGTGTGCAGAACGAGGCGGGGGTGATCCAGCACGGGACGCATGTACGCCGCCCAGGTGGACAGCCTCTTGCCGTCGCGGAGATTGAGCCGCATCCGGGACACGCCGTCGAGTGTGCCGTCGTTGTAGTCGCTGTTGTAGGGCAGTCCCCAGGCCCGGGCGGCGTCGATGATCGACTGCTGGATCGGGGAGAGCTCAGGCTGCACCAGGTCGAGCATGCCCTCGCCGGTCGTCAGGTCCCGCTCCATGCGTTTGAACAGCGGCTCGACGGACATCCAGTCCCAGCCGGTGTTGCCCGCCGCGGCCCACGAGTCGTAGTCCCAGGCCGAACCCCGCACCCAGATGGTGCCGTTGAGCTGGTTGGAGCCTCCGACGACCTTGCCGCGAGGCAGGTGCAGGCGGCGGCCGAGCGCGTGGGGCTGCGGAGCACTGAAGTACCGCCAGTCCTCCGGACCGAGCCACAGCTCACCCACGCGTGACATGTCGTGCACGGCGGGGTTGGTGTCGCGGCCGCCCGCTTCCACGAGCGTGACCGTCGCGCCGACGTCCAGGAGCCGACGGGCGATCACGGATCCGGCGGTGCCCGCACCGAGGATCAGGAAGTCCGATGTCATGGTCTCTCCGGTGCATAGTGGTCCGCGCCGGCGCACAGCGCCGACATCGCGGAGGCGAGAGCACTCCGCGACACGAGCCGGACGGTCAGGCGCACGCCGACTTCGCGTGCCCACCCCTACTGTGATCGTCCGGACTGCTCAAACCGTGCCTCAGCCGTCTCCGTGGCGGGCTCTGTTCCGTGCACGGGAAACCACCGCCCCGTGCACCCGAAGCCGTACGGTCCGCGCACGTCGCCGCCGGTGCAGGGGTGCACCAGTCCGGTGACCAGAGGACGCGGCATCCGCCACGCGGTCACCACGGAAATCACCGCTCGTGGCGGCCGCGTCCTGCTGTTCCTCGACACGGAGCACGCCGTCGACCAGCTCACCCGGCATCTGCGGGCCGGCGCGGTGCACACCGGGGCCCTGCCACAGCGGCAAGTCCCAGCCACAGCGCACGGCACCAGCAAGGTCACGGCTGAGGGCCGTTGCCCCGGCAGCCTGGCCACGGGATCGACAACCCTCGGCCCGGCCCGAAGCCGTCCGGTGCGCCTCACCTACGAAGTCAACGCCTCGGGTGCGAGAGGGATACCCGCCGAAACGGAGCAGGATGACGTTGCCTGTGCCTCGCACCGTGCCCAGCATGACAAGCTGTGCTTGCCCACCCCCGAACCCAGGAGGTCACCATGACCGCAGAGCCTGTATCCACGGAAGGTTCGGAGCCGGCTGCCGCCTCCGAGACATCCCCTCTGGCGCCGGACAGCGACGGCAACTACGACCTCAAGCGCAAGTTCCGCGAAGCCCTGGCGCGCAAGCGCGGTGCGCAGGCGGACGCCGCTGACAGCGCCGACAAGTCCGATACGTCGAAGGTGCGTTCGGCGCACGGCCCGGCCGCGAGCCAGCGGTCGTTCAGGCGCAAGAGCGGCGGCTGAGCCGATGAGTCCCGCTGTCTGACCGCTTCACCGGCACTCGCGCCGTCCACTCGCGCGTCCCGTCCAGCGGCCCGCGACGTGCGCATGCCCGTACGCGCGTCGCGGGCGGGGCGCAGCCGGCGGACCCGCCTGGGGGGAATGCCCCAGATGCAGTTGGCACGGGTCGGTGGCGCCGCCGACCCGGAATTCCGGTGTCGCGCGCCTTGCGTGTCCCTGTGCCGCTGTGAAAATCGTCTGTTCACGTTCCCGGCAGCGGTCGCCTTCGTGCCCAGCCACGACGTGCAGGTGCCGACCTGCCCGGAGTGGACGCTGCCCGATCTGGTGCACCATCGGGTCTGGTGCACCATCTGGTCTGGTGCACCATCTGGGCGGGGTGCACCGCCGCCATGCCACCGGTTCCTCCCGCGGCTTCGGCCGCGAGCTCGCGCAAGCGGCCCTGGAGCCCGGCGACAGGCCGTCGCCCGAGACACCGACTCCCTCGCCGGACCCGCCGGCCGCCCACGGCGAGGCGCTCCGCCTCGCCGAGCCCGGCGGCTTCGCCACCGACCGGTCCGGGCCTGCCCGACCTTCAGCGGTCGCCCCTTCGTGCCCAGCCGTGCCCTGGAGCGCGGCGACAGGACCGTCGCCGATGCTCTCGGGGCCGCCACCGGAAGCCGCGGACCGCGTTGCCGGGCTGCCGGGCTGCCGGGCTGCGCGGCTCAGGCGTCGATGATGACGGGGATGATGAGGGGCTTGCGGCGATGGGTGCGGAACGCCCAGTTCGCCACGGCGCGGGCGACGAGTTGTTCGAGTTGGCGGGCGTCCCCCACGCCTTCCTCGGCCGCGGTGGCCAGGGTCTTCTCGATGACGGGGATGACCGGCTCGAAGGTGGTGTCGTCGTGGACGAAGCCGCGGGCCAGGAAGTCGGGTGCCTCGGCGAGGGCGCCGGTGTCCGCGTCGACGATCGCCACCACTGTGACCACGCCTTCGGCGGCGAGGGTGAGGCGGTCCTTGAGGGACGCTTCGGTGGCGCCGCCGACTTCCATACCGTCCACGTAGACGTTGCCGGCGGGCACCTTGCCGGTGATGGACGCGCGCCCGTCGACGAGGTCGACGACGACGCCGTCCTCGGCGATGACGACCCGTTCGGGGTCGACACCGGTACGGATGGCGAGGTCGGCGTTGGCCCGAAGGTGGCGCCATTCGCCGTGCACGGGCATGACGTTGCGGGGTTTGACGATGTTGTAGCAGTAGACGAGTTCGCCGGCGCTGGCATGCCCGGAGACGTGCACCTTGGCGTTGCCCTTGTGGACCACGTGGGCACCCCACCGGGTGAGTCCGTTGATCACCCGGTAGATGGCGTTCTCGTTGCCGGGGATGAGGGAGCTGGCGAGCAGGACGGTGTCGCCCTTGCCGATGCGGATCACGTGGTCGCGGTTGGCCATCCGTGACAGCGCGGCCATCGGTTCGCCCTGGGAGCCGGTGCACACCAGAGTGATCTTGTGGTCCGGGAGCTTCTCCAGCTCCTTCGTGCTCACGACCAGACCGGAGGGGACCTTCAGATAGCCCAGGTCACGGGCGATGCCCATGTTGCGGACCATCGACCGGCCGACGAAGGCGACCTTGCGGCCGTGCTGGTGGGCGGCGTCCAGGACCTGCTGGATACGGTGCACATGGCTGGCGAAGCTGGAGACGATGACCCGGCGCGGTGCGGTGCGCATCACCTGCTCGATCGCGGGGTTCAGCTCTCGCTCGGAGGTGGTGAAGCCGGGTACTTCGGCGTTGGTGGAGTCGGTGAGGAACAGGTCCACGCCCTCCTCGCCGAGGCGGGCGAAGGCGCGCAGATCGGTGATGCGGTCGTCGAGAGGGAACTGGTCCATCTTGAAGTCGCCGGTGTGCAGCACCATCCCGGCCCGGGTGCGGAGCGCGACCGCGAGGCTGTCGGGGATGGAGTGGTTGACCGCCACGAACTCGCAGTCGAAGGGCCCGAAGCCACGCCGGTCGCCCTCCCGCACCCGCACCGTGCGCGGCCGGATGCCGTGCTCCTTGAGCTTGGCCTCCAGGAACGCCAGCGTCAGCTTGGAGCCGACGACGGGAATGTCGGACCGCTCGCGCAACAGGTACGGCACGCCGCCGATGTGGTCCTCGTGGCCGTGGGTCAGCACCAGGGCCACGATGTCGTCGAGCCGGTCCCGGATCGAGGTGAAGTCCGGCAGGATCACGTCCACCCCGGGCTGGGTCTCCTCGGGGAACAGCACACCGCAGTCGACGATGAGCAGCTTGCCCGCGTGCTCGAAGACGGTCATGTTGCGGCCGATCTCCCCCAGGCCGCCCAGGGCGATGACCCGCAGCCCTCCTTCGGGAAGGGGCGGGGCTGCTTTCAGTTCGGGGTGCGGATGACTCATACCCTGACGGTACCCGGAGAGCGGGACGGCGTGATCCATTGCCTGTGTGTTCGTCGAGGTCCAGGACCAGGCCGGGCAGCACACGCCCCGCGCCCCGGGCAGGTCCTCACCGGGCTCGGCCGCCTGCGGCCACGCGGTCTCCCGGGCCGAATCCCTGGCCGAGCGCACCCAGGCCGGTGCCTGCCCGCGGTGCCGGGGTCGTACCACGCCGCACACGTGTCGATCCCCGAACCGGCGACACAGGCGGCCGGCCGAGCCTTTCCGGTCGCGGCCGGGGGACCGACGTCGATCCGGACCGAGGCCGACGCCGACGTGCGTCAAGCGTCGGCCGGCCTCATCGGGGCCTGGCCGGACCGGTGTTGGTGTTCAGTTCAGGCCGAGCCGTCCGGCCGGCGCGCTCCGGGGACCGGGACGAGCTCCGTTCAACGGGTGAGCGGAGTGAGTGTCGGGGTGAGATCCTCGATGGCCTGGGCCGCGTCGAGCAGGATGTCCTCGGTGAACCGGCCGCCGATGAGCTGTACGGCCGTGGGCAGTCCGGCGGCTGTGCCGGTCGGCACGCTCACCGCGGGGAAACCGAGGACCGGCACCGAGGTCATCGGCCACATCGCGGGCACGAGGCCGCGCGCGCGTACGGGGTCGGTGAGGTCCGCGTCCTGTTCGAGCGGCGGTTCGGCGCTGACCGGTGTCAGCAGGATCCGGTCGGTGCCGAGGAGTTCCTGGAGCCGGGTGATCAGGGTGCCGCGGCGTGTCCAGCCCTGGATGTAGGCGGTGAGGTCGGGGCGTTCGCCCCAGAGTTCCGCCGCGTGAGCGTAGTAGTGCTCCAGGGCGGTGCGCAGCGCGTCGTCGGCGAGTTCCCGGGCGAGCGGCAGCATCGGACGCACGTCCTCGAACAGCAGCAGGGACCACAGGCGTGCCGCCTCGGCCAGGATCGCTCCGGCGTCCGTCTGCTCCACGACGTACCCCGCGTCCTCCAGCTTGCGGACGGCGTCGTCCAGGGCCGCGTCGACGGACGGGTGCGGGGCGGCGAGGCCCACGTCCCGGACGACTCCCACGCGTACCCGGTCCCCCTGGGGCCGGTGCGCGGGCAGGGCCGGAACGCCGAACGGGTCCCGCAGGTCCGGACCGCTCATGGCGTGCAGTGCCGTGCGCGCGTCGGCCACCGTCCGGGCGATCGGCCCGTGCACGGTCCAGGCCTGGAAACTGAGCGGGCCATCGACGTCCATCTCCTGGGGCGGGCCCCAGTTGGGGATCACTCCGACCGTCGGCCGGACGCCGACCACACCGCAGCAGGCCGCCGGATACCGTACGGAGCCGCCGATGTCGTTGCCCTGCCCGATCACCGTCATGCCGGTCGCGACGCCGCAGGCCGCGCCACCGCTGGATCCGCCCGGTGTGCGGGTGCTGTCCCACGGGTTGAGCGTCCGGCCGTGCGGATCGTTCTCGGTGAACCAGCGCAGCGAGAACGCGGGCGCGTTGCTGCGTCCCATGAAGACCGCTCCGGCCGCCCGCAGCGAGCTGATACAGCTGTCGTCACCCGAGCCGAGGGCTTCGGCGGCGGCCGACAGTCCGTGACTCGTGACGCGGCCGTCGTGGGCGGTGTCGATCTTCGTGGACACGGGCACGCCGTGCAGCGGTCCCAGGGGCTCGCCGGCGGCCACCGCCTCGTCGGCGCGGGCCGCCTCCGCCAGCGTCTCCTCGGGGCGGACGTCGACGAGGGCGTTCACTGTCGGGTTGACCTTCTCGATCCGGTCCAGGAAGGACTCGGCGACCTCGACGGCGGAGATCTCCCGCGTCCGGATCCGCCGCGTGATCTCGGTCGCGGACAGCTGCCAGGGTTCCATGCGTACTCCAGGTGGGACAGAGGGACAGCGGGAAGGTGGGGGCACTGACGCCTTGTGAGTCGGCTGCCGGTGAGGACGGCTCAGCTCGGGCCGGGCGCATCGATGACGGTCAGGGTCAGGCGGGCGGGCCGGCCGGCTCCCGTCGTGAGGGTCTGGACGGTCGTCTTTCCGGTGGTGGCCAGCCAGGGGTTCTCGTCGGTTCCCGGGTGGGGCAGGTACATGGGGAAGTCGCTGGAGGCGATGTGCAGGCGCAGCCGGTGGCCGGCCCGGACGCGGTAGCCGGCGTGGGCCAGGTCGAAGGAGACGGGGGCCGGGTCGCCGCCGTCGAGGAGGCGCTGGCCGCGGACCAGCATGCGGGCGGAGCCGTCGGGGGCGACGTCGCTGAGTTTGAGGTAGACGTGGGCGCCGGGTCCGTCGGTGCCGAGGGTGAGGGTCGCGCCGACGGGGCCGGCCAGGTCGAGCGGTTCGGTGAGCGGCTCGGTGGTGAAGGTGAGGACGTCGGGCCGGTCGTGGACGGCGCTCTCGTCGGCGTTGTAGAGGACCGCGGAGAAGGAGTCGGGGATCAGGCTGGGCACCAGGTCCGCCGGGTCGTGGACCCAGGAGGCCGAGGCCGGGGCCGTGGCCGGTTCGGTGACGGCGTCGGAGGCGAGGGTGCCGCCGTGCGCGTCGCGGGCGGCGGCGGGCAGGTCGCCCAGGTGCAGTTGGACGGTGCGGGCGCCGGGCGGGGGCCAGGAGGCTGCGGTGCGCTCGCCCAGGTGTCCGTGGTTCCAGCGCACCCGCCGAAGGGTGTCGGCGGACCGTTCGCCCTTGACGAAGACGTCGAAGAACTCGACCAGGGGGTCCAGGTAGCGGGGCAGCATGCGCTCCAGCGCCGCGTCGTCGCTGCCGTGGTCGAGTTCCGGCGGTACGGGGACGTCGTCGAGGTGGTAGTTCTCGTGGTCGGTGGAGTCGGCCGCCAGGTACTGCAGGGGCGCCCAGTCCGGCCGGGAGGTGAGCTCGGTCCAGTCCGCCATGCCGAACTCCAGGCAGTTGTCGAACCAGGCGACCTGGTGGAGGACGGGCAGCGGACGGGCGTCGAAGGGGTGGCCGTGCGGGAAGGCGGCGACGGCGCGCGTCTCGGGGATGATCTTGTCCCACATGGTCATGCGGGTCCCGATGGTCTCGACGGCCTCCTCGAACGCGGAGACGAGCGGGCGGCGTTCGAGGTCGGGCGTGAACTCGTAGCTCCAGCGGTCGCTCCAGAAGGCGAGGTAGTAGAGCGCGCCGAAGAGCGGCATGACGCCCTGGCGGCTCCAGGTCTCGGGGCGGATGCCGTCCGCGCCGGTGACGCGCGGGGCGATCGCCCTGAGCGCGGGGTGGCCGGCGGAGACGGCGGCCCACTGGGTGGCGCCGTAGTAGGAGTCGCCGAACATGCCGACGCTGCCGTTCGACCAGTCCTGGCGGGTGATCCAGTCGATGGTGTCGTAGCCGTCGTCGGGCTCGTGGACGAAGGGCACGGTCTCGCCCTCGGAGCGGAACTTGCCGCGCACGTCCTGGACGACGACCGCGTAGCCGCGGGCGGTCAGGTAGGCCGCGATCCGGTCCATGAACACGTACCGGCTGTTCTTGTCGTAGGGCAGGCGTACCAGTGCGGTCGGCAGCGGGTCCTGGCGGCCGTCGGGCAGGTAGACGTCGGTGGCGAGGCGGACGCCGTCGCGCATGGCCACCAGGTGCTGGGCGGCGGTGTCGGGGACCGGGGCGGGTTCGGCGCGGTCGACGGGAAGAGGCATGGCTGTCTCCTGGAACGGTGAGGGGGAAAGGACGCGGAACAGCGTTCAGACGCTGTCGGGCCTGGCGATCCGGCGTTTGAGGATCTTTCCGCTGGGGCCCGTGGGCAGCGCGTCCGTCAGCCAGACGACGCGCGGGTACTTGTACGCGGTGACACGGTCCTTGACGAACTGCCGCAGCTCGTCGGTGGTGGCCTCGGCGCCGGGGCGCAGGACGACCGCGGCCCCCACCTCCTCGCCGAGATGCGCGTCGGGCAGGCCGATCACGGCGGCGAGCGCGACGGCCGGGTGCTCGTGCAGGACCTCTTCGAGTTCGCGCGGGTAGACGTTGTAGCCGCCGCGGATGATCATGTCCTTCTTCCGGTCGACGACGAAGAGGTAGCCGTCCTCGTCCTGCCGGACCAGGTCGCCGCTGCGCAGCCAGCCGTCGGGAACGGCGGCGGCCGTCTCCTCGGGGCGGTTCCAGTAGCCCTTCATCACGTTGGGCCCGCGGACGGCCATCTCACCGACCGCGCCGGGTGCCACGTCCTGGCCGGCGTCGTCGACCACCCGGACCTCCACGTCCGGGATCGGGATGCCGATCGAGCCTGCCTTGCGGGGCCGGTCGGGATGGTTGAAGGTGACGACGGGGCTGGTCTCGGACATGCCGAAGCCCTCCAGGACGACGCAGCCGAAGCGCTTCTCGAAGCCGTGCAGGACCTCCACCGGCAGGGCCGCGCCACCCGAGGTGCACAGCCGCAGCGTCGAGGTGTCGGCTTCCGTGCGGTGCTGGAGCAGCGCGCTGTACATCGTGGGCACGCCCTCGAAGACGGTGGCGTGATGGCGTGTCATGGCCTCGAAGACCACGGCCGGGTCGAACCGCGGTATGAGGACGAGCGTGGCACCGCTGCGCACGGCCGCGTTCATGGTGCACACCTGCCCGAAGGCGTGGAACAACGGCAGGCAGCCCACGACGGTGTCGTCGGCGGTCACGGTCCGCAGATCGAACACGAGGGCCTCCGTGTTGTGCCGCAGGCCGCCGTGTGTGAGCATCGCGCCCTTGGGTCTGCCGGTGGTCCCGGACGTGTAGAGCAGGACGGCCAGATCGTCGTCCGCGGTCTCCGCCACCGCACGCGGCGCCGTCGCTCCGGTGCCGGGACCGGTGAACGCGCCGGCGTCGACGGGCACGTGCGGCACGCCGGCCGCGCCGGCTCCCTGGGCCCCCTCGCCGTACGCCTGCCGCGACTCCAGCAGGAGTACCGCGCCGGAGTCGCGCAGGTGGTACTCGACCTCGCGTGCCTTCAGCAGCGGGTTGAGCGGTACGACGACCGCCCCGAGGCGCAGGACGCCGTAGTAGAGGCTGATGAACTCCGGGACGTTGGGAAGCATGACCGCCACCCGGTCGCCGCTACGGACGCCGTGCGCGTCCAGCAGGTCGGCGGCTCGTGCGGTGCTCTCCTCCAGTTCCGCGTAGCTGACTTCGAGGGCTTCGAAACACAGGGCGGGATGTGCGGGACGCTGCCGTGCTGTGTCCAGGAGGAACTGCGCGAGGTTGGCCATGTGCCCTCTTCGGGAGTCGTTTCCATGGGATGGTTGCGTATGGTGATGTTTTGGGTGCGCTGAGTGACCGGCGCGGGGTGCGGGCGGTCCGGAGATGGTGTCCCGGTGTGCCGGCGCGCTCGGCTTCTGGCCGAGGTCGCGTCAAGGATCTGCGGATGATCTGCGGACGAGCCGTGGGCGACGGTGCGGCCGCCGTGTACCCCGCGGTGACGCGGACCGGGCCCGGGGCAGGGCCGCGGCGCCCTCCGTCCTGTCCTTCGTGTCCGGTCCGATGGTTGTGCCGCGCCGACCGTCCGGGCTGTCTGATGTCCGCGTCGGCCTGCTGCGCGGCACGTCTGCCGTGCTCCGTGTAAGCGGGACCCTAGTGTGAACGCGGCGCGAAACCATGGGAAAAAATACGGCCGAGGCCGTCAGCCGACGCCTCGGCCGATGCCGTCAGTCGGTGCCGTCAGTCGGTGCTGTCGGACGGCAAGGTGGATGTGAGCAGCCTCTCCAGCAGGTCGAGGACCTCGTCGGCCGGGTAGTCCTCGCCGGCGAGGGCGCGGTGGAGTTCGATCCCGTCCACGGCGGCGAAGGTCAGCTCCGCGCGGGCCCGGTCGAAGATCCGCTCGTCGGATTCGACCGCTTTCGAGAACGCCTTGATGTTCCAGTGGTTCAGCTTGGCCAGGCGTGCCCGCAGCGCCGGCTCGCGCAGCGCCAGCGCGGCGATCTCGAAGTAGGCCTGGGTGGCGTCCTGGTCGGCGTACATGGACCGGACGCTCTCGAAGTAGGCGTGGAACCGGGCGTGCAGGTCCGGCAGATCCTGGATCCGCGCGGCGAACTCCGCGGTGGGGCCCGAGTACAGCCGGTCCATGAGGGCCTCGATGAGCCCGTGGCGGGTTCCGAAGTGGTACGAGACGGTCGTGACGTCCACATGGGCCTCGCGTGCCACCGCCGCCAGCGTCAGCCCCTTGGTGCCCGAGCGCAGCAGGACCCGGTGGGCCGCGCTCAGAATGGCGCGGCCGGTCGGCGAGCCGCCGAGCGGGCCGTGGTCCAGGGGGGTGCCCTCGCCGGGCCGGCGCCGCACGACCTCTCTCGGGCGTCCGCGACCGCGTCGCTCGCTCGGCTCGTCGCCCATGGCGCCCACTCCTCGATTTATTCCCATGGTTTTGCGTTGCGGAGAGCCTAACCTCACGCACACACCAAGTGACCAGGCGAGAACCTCGACGGATCCGAGGTTTCCGCGTCCCGCCCCCTGATCAGGCACGTCCACACCCTGATGTCCCGCCTTGGCCGGTCGGCCGGCCGACCACGGCCACACGGCATCTGCCTCCGGCCACCACCCGGCCCGGGCCACGATCCTCTCCTCCCGCTTCGGCGCTCGTCACGGGCGCCCGCTGTCTCCGCCCTCCGCACCGTCGTCGATGACGTGCAGCCAGGATCCGCGCCGCCTCTGCCGCGACGCGGTCACACGATCTTTGCCGGAGAGACACATGAGAACTTCCTGTATCGCCCGCTTCGTGGCGCCCGTGGCGGTCATGGCCCTCACGGTCACCGCCTGCGACAGCGGCTCGAAGAGCAACGCCTCGGCACCGCCGAAGTCCGTCAAGCTCACCACAAGCGTCAGCAAGCCCAAGGGCGAGGTCGACGCGATCACCTGGAACCTCGGCACCGGTGAGCCGCAGACCCTCGACCCCGCCCAGTCCTCCCTGGAGAACGTCAGCTCGGTCGTCTCCAACCTCTGCGAACCGCTGATGACCTTCACGGCCGACTACCAGCTGAAGCCGGCCCTCGCGAAGAGCGTCACCCAGCCTGACGCGAAGACCTTCGTCTTCGACCTGCGCGACGGCGCCACGTTCTGGAACGGCGACCCGGTCACCGCCGACGACGTCGTCTACTCGATCAAGCGGACCATGGCGGAGTCGACGGCATCCTCGTGGGCCGCGGCCTACCAGGACCTGGCGTCCGTCAAGAAGACCGGCACGGCGCAGGTGACGGTCGAGTTCAACCACCCCACCGCCATGTTCCACTGGTACGAGGCCACACCGGCCACCGCGGTCGTGCAGAAGTCCGTGGCCGAGAAGGCCGGAAAGAGGTTCGGGACCGGCACCGGCGGCCTCATGTGCAGCGGGCCCTACAAGCTCGACTCCTGGACCAGCGGGCAGAACATCACCATCTCGCGAAACGATGCGTACTGGGGCGACGAACCGCTGGTCAAGAAGGTCAGGTTCACCTTCGACACGGACAACGCCTCGCGCACGGCGGCGCTGGTCCGGGGCGACTACGACGGCCAGTGGATCAACTCGGTGTCGTCCCTGAACACACTGCAGAAGAGCAGCGCCGGCAGCGTCCTGTACGGAGCCAGCCTCTCCCCGCTCTTCATCTCGGAGTTCACCAAGGACCCCGCGATCAAGAACGCCGACGTCCGCAAGGCCCTGCAACTCCTGGTCGACTACCAGGGCATCACCGACAGCGTCTACGGCGGCGCGGCCACCACGATCAAGAAGCTCGCCTTCCCCGCCACCTGGGGCTACGCGACCGACACCTTCAAGAAGGCGTACGACGCGGTCCCCGAACGCAAGCAGAACCTCGCCGAGGCCAAGAAGCTGATCAAGCGGGCCGGTGACGTCCCGACCCTGACACTCGCCTACGACAACTCCTCCACGGAGGAGTCGAAGATCGCGCTGTCCCTGCAGTCGGCCGCCGAACAGGCGGGCCTCACCGTCAAGCTGCGCTCCCTCCCCTCGACCGAGTACCTCAAGATCTTCTACGACGCGAAGGCACGCGAGGGGCTCAGCGCCTACATCGTCTTCGGCTACCTCGACTTCCCCGAACCCCTGGAGTACGACCAGTACGCCACCCAGGGCAGCTACTACAACTACGCCGGCTACGACAACCCCGAGTACGACGCCCTGCTGGCCGAGGCGGCCCGGACCCTCGACGACGACAAGCGGGCCTCCCTGGTCACCCGGGCCGAGGCACTGAGCGACGCCGACGCCTACAACGTGCCGATCGTCTCGCCGTACGTGAACGTGTTCGTCAGCAAGCGGCTCACCGGACTGGTCCCCACCCAGAACTACCTGTACACGCCGTGGGTGGCATCCCTCGGCGCGGCCAAGTAGCGGCAGAGGGGTGACGGCACCGTGCTGCTGTTCTTCCTCCGCCGGCTGGGCGCGCTGGCGCTGACACTCCTGGCCAGCTCCATGGCGATCTTCGGCTCGATGTACCTGGTCCCCGGCGACCCGGCGGTGTTCCTCGCCGGGTCCACCAAGGTCACGCCCGAGCAACTCGACGCACTCAGAACGGAGTTCGGCCTGGACCGGCCGTTCGTCGAACGCTACGCCGACTGGCTGGGCGGTGTGCTGCACGGCGACTTCGGGCAGTCGTTGCAGTACCGCGAGAACGTGAGCCACCTGCTGCTCTCCCGGGCGCCCACCACCGTCACGCTGGTGGTGTACTCGGCGGTGCTCATCCTCGTGGGCGGACTGGCGCTCGGCCTGGTCGGCGCCCTGCGGCGCGGTGCCGTCGACCGGCTGATCCTCGTCGGGATCAGCGCGGCGGTGGCCACACCGGTGTTCGTGGTGGCGGTACTGCTGCTCGCGGTGTTCGCCGTCGGACTCGGCTGGTTTCCCGCCACCGGTGCGGGCGACGGGTTCACCGACCGGCTGTGGCATCTGACGCTGCCGTCCGTGGCACTGGCCATGTCCCTCACGGGCGCGCTGGCGCGGGTCGCCCGGGCCTCCTTCGTGGACTCCCTGAGCCGCGACCACGTCACGGTCGCGCGCAGCCGGGGCGTTCCCGAACGCCTGGTGATCCGCCGGCACGTGGTGCGCAACGCGCTCGGACCGATCGCCACCATCGCCGGTCTGGTCATCGCCGGTCTGATCGTCACCACCACGATCGTCGAGTCCGCGTTCGGCCTCAACGGCGTGGGCTCGCTCCTGGAGTCCTCCGTGGCCCGCCAGGACTTTCCCGTCGTCCAGGCGCTGAGCCTGCTGATCGTGTCCGCGTTCCTGGTCAGCAACACGATCGTCGACGTGCTGTATCCGTTCATCGACCCCAGGGTCGCCGGCTGGCGGAGGACCTCATGACCACGGCCACCGTACCGGGCAGCGGCCGGTTCCGGGTGCGCCGCATCCGGGGACTGCGCGGCAGAGCACCCGTCGTGATCGCGGTGACGGTGCTGCTGACCGCGGTCGCCATGGCGGTCCTCGCACCGCTGCTCACCACCCATCAGCCCTCCGAGGTCGACCTCGGCGCCATCCTGACCGGGCCCGGCTCCGCCGGCCACTGGCTGGGCACGGACGCCGCGGGCCGCGACACGTACTCCCGCATCCTGCAGGGCTCGCGGGTGAGTCTGCTCGCGCCGCTGGTCGTGATCACCCTGGCCACGGTCACGGGCGCGGTCGTGGGCGTGGCCTGCGGCTGGGCCGGAGGCGTCGCCGACGCGGTGCTCTCCCGGGTCGTCGACTTCCTCTTCGCCTTCCCCAGCCTTCTGGTGGCGATGCTGGCGGTCGCCCTGTTCGGCCCCGGCCTGACCGCGCCGACCGTCGGCCTGGTGATCGCGTACGTGCCGTACGCGGCGCGGCTGGTGCGCAACCTCGTCATGCAGGAGAAGTCCCGGCCGTACGTGGAGGCGTACCGCTTGCAGGGCTTCTCGGGAACCACCGTCGCCGCGCGCATGATCGTGCCGAACATCGCGCCGACCGTGCTGGCCCAGTGCGCGCTCGCCTTCGGCTACGTGCTGGTCGACCTGGCCGCCCTGTCGTACCTCGGCCTCGGCGTCCAGCCGCCGACCGCCGACTGGGGCGTGATGGTGGCCGAGGGACAGGACGCTCTGGTCCAGGGCGTCGTCTGGCCCGTGGTGTTCCCCTGTGTGGCGATCTTCGCGGTGGTGGTCGCGGTCAACATCATCGGTGACTACGTGGGCGAGAGACTGAGCGGCGGTGCGGTGGAGTGATACGGAACAGGACGAGCCGGCGCCCGGCGGCGGCAGCCGTCGGCGAGGCACCGGCGGAACACACCGTGAAGGACGGCGGGGGCGCGGGCGAGGAGGTGCTCCGGATCGAGTCCCTCGGCGTCGACCTCGGCGGCCACCGTGCGTCGCGGCCCATCCTCGACGACGTCAGCCTGACGGTGCGGCGAGGCGAGTCCGTCGGGCTCGTGGGCGAGTCGGGCTCGGGCAAGTCGGTGACCTCCCGTGCGGCGCTGGGCATGCGCCCGTCGGGCGCGAAGGTCTCCGGCCGGGTCCTCGTCGACGGCGAGGACATCCTGGCGGCGGACCGGCGCCGGCTGCGTGCGCTGCGCTCCCACCGGGTCGCGATGGTCTTCCAGGACCCCAGGGCGGGCGTGAACCCCGTCCGCAGAGTGCGGGAGTTCCTGGTCGAGGGCCTGACGGCCGCCGGCGCCGACAGGACCGACGCGCTGACGCGATGCAGGCAGCTGCTGGAGTCCGTGGGAATCCGGGACCCCGAGAGGGTGCTGGAGCAGTACCCGCACCAGTTGTCCGGAGGGATGCTCCAGCGCATCATGATCGCCGCGGTGCTGGCCGCGGAGCCCGGACTGCTGCTCGCCGACGAGCCGACGACCGCCCTCGACGTGACCACCCAGGCCGAGGTCGTCTCGATACTGGAGCGCAGGCGGGCCGAGACCGGTACCGCGATGCTCTTCGTGACCCACGACCTCGACCTGGCGTCCGTGGTCTGCGAGCGCGTCTACGTGATGTACGCGGGCCGGATCGTCGAACACCAGCCGGTGGACCGCCTCTTCGCGGCACCGCGCCACCCCTACACCAGGGGGCTGCTGGCGTCGACGCCGCACATCGACGGCAGCCGCCGGGTCGAGGCGATCCCGGGACGGCCGCTCTCCCTCTCGGAGTCACCGGCCGGCTGCGCCTTCGCACCCCGGTGCGCCCACGCCGAGCAGATCTGCCTCGACAGCCCGCCGGTGCTCCGCAACGTCGACGGCGCCGACGTGGCATGCGTCCGCGCGGAGGAAGTGAGCAAGCCGTGACCGACGTCCTGGAGGCGGTGGAGCTGACCAAACGGTTCGGCTCGCACACCGCGGTGGAGAACGTCTCCTTCACACTCGGCGCCGGCGCGGCGCTGGGCCTGGTGGGGGAGTCGGGTTCGGGCAAGACCACGGTCGCCCGCATGCTCGTCGGCCTGGAGAAACCGACCGCGGGCCGTGTCGTCCACGGCGGGGACCGCCCGGACGGCGGGAACCGGCGCGCGCTGGCCCGCCGGATCCAGATGGTCTTCCAGGACCCCTACCTGTCCCTGGACCCCCGGCTGTCGGCGACCGATGCGCTGGCCAGAGTCCTCAGGCTGCACTTCGACGACGACGCCCGCACCCGCCGCTCCCGGATCGGGGAACTCCTCGACAGCGTCAACCTCAGCAGCCGCGAGGCCACCGCACTGCCCCGCGAGCTCTCCGGCGGACAGCGCCAGCGCATCGCCATCGCCCGCGCGCTCGCCGTCCAGCCACAGGTCCTCGTCCTCGACGAGGCGACCTCGGCCCTCGACGTGTCGGTCCAGGCACAGATCCTCACCCTGCTCAACCGCATCCGGGCCGAACGCCAGGTGGCCTATGTCTTCGTCGCCCACGACCTCGCCGTGGTCCGGGAGGTCTGCGACGACCTGCTGGTGATGTACCGCGGCCTGGCAGTCGAACGCACCACTCCGGCCGACGCCCTCACCGACCCGCAACACGCCTACACCCGGCTGCTGGTCGAGTCCCTGCCGAGGTCCGGCTGGAACCCCGGACACATCGCGGACCGCCGGCGCGAGCTGGAGAAGGAGATCGGCCGAGCATGACCACCCCCGACGCACAACGACCGGACCACGGCCCGGTACCGGACGCCGACGCACGACCGGACCGGCGCACGGTCGCGATCGTCCACGAGGAGCGGTACTTCTGGCACCAGTCGTACCTCGACTACGGCCCGGCCGTCCAGGACGCCCACCTGTTCCAGATCGAGACCCCCGAACCCCGGCGCCGCCTGCTCAACCTGCTCGACGTGTCAGGGCTGCTGGACCGTATGCAGCGCATCCGCCCCCGGCCGGTGACCCGCGAGGACCTGCTGCGCGTCCACACCGCCGACTACGTCGACTCGGTCGCGGCGCGGAACACCACGGGAGGAGTGGCAGGGGAGTACACCCCGTTCGGGCCCGGCGGATACGACATCGCCCGGCTGTCCGCGGGCGGCGTCCACGCGGCCCTCGACGCGGTCCACCGGGGAACGGCGGACACCTCGTTCGCGCTCGTGCGGCCACCGGGCCACCACGCCGAACGCGACCGCGGACGCGGATACTGCCTGTTCGCCAACATCGCGGTCGCCGTCGAGAAACTGCGTGCCGAGCACGGACCACTGCGGGTCGCCGTCGTCGACTGGGACGTCCACCACGGCAACGGCACCCAGTGGATCTTCTACGACGACCCCGACACCCTCACCGTCTCCCTGCACCAGGACCGCCTCTACCCGTCGGAATCCGGATCCGTGGAGGAGGCGGGAGGCCCGGAGGCGACCGGCTCCAACGTCAACGTGCCGTTGCCGCCGGGCAGTGGCAAGGGGGCCTATCTCCACGCCCTGGACCAGGTGGTGGCGCCGGCGCTGTGGGCGTTCGCCCCCGATCTGATCGTCGTCGCCTGCGGGTTCGACGCGAGCGCCTACGACCCGAACGCCCGCATGATGCTCAGCGCGACCGCGTTCGCCGAACTCACCGAGCGGCTGCTGACGATCGCCGGCCAGTGCGCCGGCGGCCGGCTGGCCCTGGTCCAGGAGGGCGGCTACTCCTCGCTCTACGTGCCGGCCTGTGGCCACGCCGTCGTCTCGACGCTGCTCGGGGAGGCGGTGGAGCCGGACCCGGCCACCCGCGGGATCGACGAGGACCCCTACCAGGAACTGCAACCCCATCAGGCCGCGGCCGTCGAGGCCGCGGCAGCGGCGGCCGCCGCCCACGGCGCCTTCAGCGACTAGCCGCGCCCGATCACCCTCACCCGAACACGCTCACGACGCACGAGGAGAGGCCGGTCACCGTGCCCATCGAGTTCACCACGATCACCGAGGAACCCCTCGCCCCTGCCGCCACCCAGCATCTGGTCCGTATGCGGGACGGGGCACGCCTCGCCACCGACGTCTACCTCCCCGACGGCTGGGAGGGCGGGCCCGTCGTCCTGACGCGGCTGCCGTACGACAAGAACAGCCGGTACGTGTTCTTCGACCGGGCCGCGGCGCTGTTCAACGCCCGTGGCTACGCGGTCGTCGTCCAGGACGTGCGGGGCAAGTTCCGTTCCGAGGGCGAGACGACAGCGGCCGTCCACGAGGTGGACGACGGCTACGACACCATCGACTGGATCGTCCGCCAGGGCTGGAGCGACGGCCGGGTCGGCATGTTCGGCGACTCCTACTACGGCTACACGCAATGGGCCGCGGTCGCCGGCCAGCACCCCGCGCTGCGCGCCATCGTCCCCCGCGTCACCGGCGCGGACATCGGCAGGTTCGACGGCGGGGCGAAACCCGCGGACGGCCGCTCACGCCGGCTGCGGAACCTGTGGAGCTACGTCTACCTGTCCCAGGTGTGGGTCGACCGGCATTCGTACGACTTCGTGCCGGACTTCTCGCTGCGTCCGATCTCCGCGATCTTCGAGGACGTCTTCGAGTCCGTCGGCGGCCGCTCGAACACGTACGACCTGCTGCGGCTGCCCTCGCCCGACCTGCGTCCGTTCGCCGGACCCCACCCCTTCGACACCAGACCGCTCCCGGTCCTGCACGTCGCCGGGTGGTTCGACAACCTCAAGGAGAGCTCGGTCGGCGACTTCCTGAGGCTGTCCGCACGTCCCGCGTGGGCACCCCTGCAGTACCTGCTCGTCGACTCGATCGACCACGAGAACTACCGGCTCGCCGACCTGCCGATCACCGAGGAGAACGACCACAGTACGAACGACGAGGCGCTGGCCGGGATGCTCACCCGGTACGTCGGCCCCGCCGCGGACTTCTTCGACGTCTTCCTGAGCGAGACCCGGCCGGTCTCCTCCCTTCCCCGGGTGCGCTGGCACCTCGGGCACGGACCGGACCGCTACCAGGAGGCGGAGACCTGGCCGCCCGCCGGAGTCCGCACCGCGGAGCTGTACCTCGGCGAGGCGCAGCGCGCCACGGCCGACGCGGCGGGCGGTGTACTCGCTCCGGTACCGCAGCCCGCTTCCACGGTGAGCTGGACCCACGACCCGGACGACCTTGTGCCCGGCACCGTCTCCAACGCGTTCGCCATCCTGTTCGAGCTGCCGGACGAGACCCCGGTCAGCTCCCGCGCCGACGTGGTCACGTTCACCTCCGCCGCCCACGACGCCCCCCTCGACCTCGTGGGCCCGGTCGAGGTCACGCTGGTGGTGGGCTCGACGGCGCCCACGGCCGACATCGTCGCCAAACTCCTCGACGTCGCCCCGGACGGCAGGGCCACCCTCGTCGCCTGGGGCGACGCCCAGGTGGACACCGCAGACGGAGACACCGGATTCACCGTCTCGCTGGGACACGTCGGCTACCGCGTACGTGCCGGACACGCGCTCCGTCTCCAGCTGGCCGGCAGCGAGTACCCCGTCTTCGTCCCCAACTCCGGCACCGCCGGATCCGCGTGGCTGAGCAGCGAGACCAAGGCCGGCCGCCAGAGCCTGATCTGCACGGCCGGCACCGTCGTACGCCTGTCGGTGCTTCCGGGGGCCTGATCCGCCGGCGGCCGGGTCACAGCCCCTGCACCAACGTGACCCGGTCGCCCGTGCCCTTCTCCAGGAAGTCGCGGATGGCGTGGTGCCGGGCGTCGGTGAGGGGGTAGCGGGCACAGCAGACCACGGCCGGGACGAGCCACACGGCGGTGCCCACCGACATCAGGACCCGGATCGTGGTGAGGGCCTGGGCGTCGGGACGGCCCCCGCCGTGGTAGCCCATGGCCGACAGCAGCAGGCCCAGCCAGATCGCCAGCACCGCCACACCCACCTGGGCGAAGGCGCTCAGACCGTACAGCGCGCCCTCGTTGCGCGACCCGCTGCGCGCCTGCTCGGCGTCGGTGAGGTCGGCGAGCGTGGACCAGATGGCCAGAGTCTGTCAAACGAGCGTTGTAACTGGAGTAGTTGGGGCTACTGGCGGGCTGCCGACAGGCGGCCGTCGAAGATGATGTCGAAGGCGTTCAGCGCGGTCTTCCAGCGCATGCTCCAGCGGACCTGGCCCTTGCCCGTGGGGTCGAGGGACATGATCGCCATGTAGACGCACTTCAGGGCGGCCTGCTCGTTGGGGAAGGGGTCTGCTGCACGATCGGGTGACATCTGAACTGGCTTGCCCTGTGGGGCGGGTGGGAAGGATGTCGCTGTGCCCAAGCCATATCCCGAAGAGTTCCGCGAGGAGGTCGTGCGGGTCGCGAGGAACCGCGGCCCGGGGGTGACGGTCGAGCAGGTGGCCAAGGACTTCGGCGTCCATCCGATGACGCTGTGGAAATGGATGCGCCGCGCGGACATCGACGACGGGTCCAGGCCCGGGACGACCAGTTGATCGAGGAGTCGATGAATCGTTGGGAGGGTTCCCCGTCTCCTGGTGAGGCTCGGTGACCGGAATCTGGTCCGAAATATTCCGGACCAGGTGGGCGGCACTGGGACACCAGTGGGGCGAATCGGGAGCAAGGTGCCGTTTCGCTTTGCTGCCCGAGGCGGTGACCGAGAAGGGCGCCTGGCGGGAGATTTCCCAGCTCAGGCGCCCTTTTCCTGTGTCCCTAGAAGAAGCCCAGCTTCTTCGGCGAGTACGAGACGAGTAGGTTCTTGGTCTGCTGGTAGTGCTCCAGCATCATCTTGTGGGTCTCGCGGCCGATGCCGGACTGCTTGTAGCCGCCGAACGCCGCGTGCGCGGGGTACGCGTGGTAGCAGTTGGTCCAGACCCGGCCCGCCTGGATCGCGCGGCCCGCGCGGTACGCCGTGTTGATGTCCCGGGTCCAGACACCCGCCCCGAGGCCGTACAGCGTGTCGTTGGCGATCTTGAGTGCGTCGTCGAAGTCGTCGAAGGACGTCACCGAGACGACCGGGCCGAAGATCTCCTCCTGGAAGATCCGCATCCGGTTGTCGCCCTCGAAGATGGTCGGCTGGACGTAGTAGCCGCCCTTCAACTCGCCGTCGTGCTCGATGCGTTCGCCACCGGTGAGGATCTTCGCGCCCTCCTGCCGGCCGATGTCCAGGTAGGAGAGGATCTTCTCCAGCTGGTCGTTGGAGGCCTGGGCGCCGATCATCGTCTCGGTGTCGAGCGGGTGGCCGGGCTTGATGAGGCGGGTACGGGCGACCGCCGCCTCCATGAACTCGGCGTAGTTGCCGCGCTGGATCAGCGCCCGGGACGGGCAGGTGCAGACCTCGCCCTGGTTGAGCGCGAACATCGTGAAGCCTTCCAGCGCCTTGTCGCGGAAGTCGTCGTCGTGCGCCCAGACGTCGTCGAAGAAGATGTTCGGCGACTTGCCGCCGAGCTCCAGGGTGACCGGCTTGATGTTCTCCGAGGCGTACTGCATGATCAGCCGCCCGGTGGTGGTCTCACCGGTGAACGCGACCTTCGCCACCCGCGGGCTGGACGCCAGCGGCTTGCCCGCCTCCACGCCGAAGCCGTTGACGATGTTCACCACGCCCGGCGGCAGCAGGTCCGCGATCAGGCTCATCCAGTAGTGGATGGACGCCGGGGTCTGCTCGGCGGGTTTGATGACGACCGCGTTCCCGGCGGCCAGCGCCGGCGCCAGCTTCCATGTGGCCATCAGGATCGGGAAGTTCCACGGGATGATCTGCGCCACGACCCCGAGCGGCTCGTGGAAGTGGTACGCCACCGTGTCGTCGTCGACCTCGCCCAGCGACCCCTCCTGCGCGCGGATCGCCCCCGCGAAGTAGCGGAAGTGGTCGATGGCCAGGGGGATGTCCGCGGCCAGCGTCTCCCGCACCGGCTTGCCGTTCTCCCAGCTCTCGGCGACCGCGAGCTGTTCGAGGTTCGCCTCCATCCGGTCGGCGATCTTCAGGAGGACGTCGGAGCGTTCCGTCACCGACGTACGGCCCCAGCCCGGTGCCGCCGCGTGCGCCGCGTCCAGCGCCCGCTCCACGTCCTCGGCGGTGCCGCGCGCGATCTCGGTGAACGGCTGCCCGTTCACCGGCGACGGGTTCTCGAAGTACTGCCCCCGGGCCGGCGGCACGTACTCGCCGCCGATGAAGTGGTCGTAGCGCGCCTGGTAGGAGACGATCGCGCCCTCGGTACCGGGTGCCGCGTAACGGGTCATGCTGGCCTGCCTCCTTGCAGAAGCGCTGCCCGCCGTTGGGCAGCTCTCGGCGCGGAGGCTAGGCGAACGAACGTTGCGAGGACGTTGCGCCGCAGGTCACAGCACGGGAACCGCCAGCTCCGACTCCAGCGCCGCCAACCGGCTCCGCACCACCGCCGTCGGCCGTAGGGCGGCCAGCGCCCGCCACACCTCGACGTCGTCCTCGCCCCACGGCGCGTGCGCCCAGTCCGCGAGCAGGTCGGGATCGTGGCGCGCGATCAGCGCGGCCCGCAGACCGTCCGCCAGCCGCCGCCGCAGCCGTACGACCTCCGGGGCCTGCGAGGCCGGCAGCAACGGGCCCGTGTACGACGTCACGGCCGCCGTCACCGCCCCCGCCGCCAGCCGCCGTTCCACCACGGTCGCGTCCGACTCCACCGGAGCCGTCAGCCGGTACGGCCGGGAGGCGAGCAGCCCCGGGCCCAGCAGCCGCCGCAGCCTGGCCAGTTCGGCCCGCAGCGTCACCGGCGTCACCGACTCGTCCTCGTACAGTGCGCACAGCAGTTCGTCGCCGGTCAGCCCCTCCGGGTGCCGGGACAGCAGCACCAGCAGCTCGCTGTGCCGGCGGCCGAGCCTGATCCGGTGACCGTCCAGCCGGAGTTCGGCCTCGTCACGGCCGAGCGCCGTCAGTGCGGGTGCCTCGTCGGCGGGCGCCGGCGGATCGAGCAGCGCCAGCTGCGACTCGGCGGCCCGCGCCACCGCCTGTACGAAGCCCAGGCTGTGCGGATGCGCCAGCCGGTCGCCGCCGGTGATGTCCACCGCGCCCAGCACCCGCCCGGTGCGTGGATCGTGCACCGGCGCCGCCGCGCACGTCCACGGCTGCACCCGGCGGATGAAGTGCTCGGCCGCGAACACCTGTACCGGCCGGTCCACGGCCACCGCCGTACCCGGCGCGTTCGTGCCGACCGCCGCCTCCGACCAGCGGGCGCCCGGTACGAAGTTCATCCGGTCCGCCCGGCGCCGGGTCGCCGGATGCCCCTCGACCCACAGCAGCCGCCCGTTCGCGTCGCACACCGCCAGCAGGTGCTCGCCGTCCGCCGCGAACGTGCCCATCAGCTCCCGGAACAGCGGCATCACCCTGGCCAGCGGATGCTCCGCCCGGTAGGAGCCGAGGTCGCCGTCGGTCAGCTCCACGCGCGCCGCGCCGTCCGGTCCCACCCCGGCCCGTGCCGAACGCCGCCACGACTCGGCCACCACCGACCGCACCGGGCGCGGCACGGCGCCCACGGTCGTGAACGTCTCGTGCGCCCGGCGCAGCACCCGGACGCGTTCGGCAGGGTCGGCCCCCGGTTCGAGGGCCACCCACGGATCGGTCAACTCGGCCTCCCCGGAGAGCGATGCGGCTGGGGACATCGTCACTCGCGGTGTTCGCGCCGACAACCGTTTCGACGACCCTCACTGGGACGACGGGCCGACCAGTCTCATGTAGCGGGCCCAGTCCCAGTGCTTTCCGGGATCGGTGTGGTCGGTCCCCGGCACCTCCACATGCCCGATGATGTGGTTGCGGTCCTTCGGGATGCCGTACCGGTCGCAGACCGACGCCGTCAGCCGCGCCGACTGCTCGTACAGGGCGTCGGTGAAGTAGGACGGCTGGTCCACCCAGCCCTCGTGCTCGATGCCGATGCTGCGCGTGTTGTAGTCCCAATTTCCCGCGTGCCAGGCGACGTCGAACTCCCTCACGCACTGCGCCACATGACCGTCGGCCGAGCGCACCAGATAGTGCGCGGAGACCCGCTTCCTGGGGTTCTGGAAGATCGACAGCGTGCCGCCGTAGGACTGCTGGGTGACATGGATGATCACCCGGTCGATCGCGTACTCGCGGGGACGGTCGGCCGCCGTGAGGTTGTCGCCGCTCGCCGGCTGCCACTCGGCCCCCGCGTAGTCGACCGATCCGGACTGCGCGTCCGCGCGGCCCGCGGGGAGCAGCACGTAGGGGACGGCGGCGAGCGCCGAGCCCTTCAGGAGCAGTCGCCTGCTGGGGAGCGGTCGTGCCCGGTCCATGGATGGGGTGCCTTTCCGAAGTGCCCGGGAGGGGCGGGTCGACGATGGTGCGCGTCACCGGCCGAGTGCCGCCGCCGTCTCGTGCAGTCGCGCGTGAGGTCCTCGGCAAGTCTCGCGCGCGGGCTGCCACTCCTTGCGGAGCTTGGCCACCCGTGCAGTTGGTGTCGCACACGTTGGCCAACGGCGATTCCACCGCCCGGGTTGCGTGCTGGTCCGTGTCCGGTGCACCGAACCCGTGGTCGCGCACCAGCCACCGCACCAGGTCGAGTCGCGGTGTCCGGACGGCGGCGACCGTGGCGGCGGACGCCTTCGCCGTGATGCTCTGGAACAGCACCTTCCGCAGCCGGACCGCGTCCCGCCGCAGCCCCCCGGTCACCTCTCCCGTCATGCGTCCCCCCGAGTGTGTCTCCCTGTTCCGGCGCCGTGCCTCGCGTGAATCACGGTACGGCGGTCGCGGACAGGGCGGATGAGCGCCTGGTGGTTTCGTGGACAGGGCGGGAACTGTGGAAAACCCGGCCACTCGTACGGGTGATGGGAACCGGGCGGGCCTCACCCCGGCGGGAGCTCAGACCCCCGCTCCGCCGCCGTCAGCCCCGTTCGGCCACCGTCGCCGGATCGTCGAGCACGGCGCGGACCACCGAGTGGGCGGCGCCGAGGAGCGGGCCCTCGGAACCCAGGCGGGAGACCGCGACCGGGCAGGCCGGGCCCGTGGTGCGGTCGGCCAGTTCGGCTTCGAGGGAGGGCAGGAGCCAGGGGGCGAGCCCGGCCAGGGCGCCGCCCAGCACCACGGACTCGGGGTCGAGGAGGTTGACGGCTCCGGTCAGCGCGATGCCCAGGGCCGTACCGGCGTCGTGCAGGGCGCGCCGTACCCCCTCGTGACCGGAGCCCGCCCCCTGGGCGAGGACGCCTACCGCGTCCTCGCGGGACGCGAGGCCGGCCGAGCGCAGCACCGCCTCCTCGCCGGCGTACTGCTCCAGGCACCCGCGACCGCCGCAGGCGCACCGCGGACCATCGGGGTGGACCGGCACATGGCCGAGCTCGCCCGCGAAACCGCGCTTCCCGCGCAGCAGTTGTCCGTCGACGACGACCGCCGCGCCGATACCGATCTCGGCGGACACGTGCAGGAAGTCGGGCGGGGTCGCGTCCCCGAGCCACAGCTCGGCCAGCGCGCCGAAGTTGGCCTCGTTGTCCACCGTCGAGGGCAGGCCGGGCGGCAGCAGCGCGCCCAGGTCGGTGTCGTGCCAGTCGAGGTTCGGGGCGTGGACGACCGTGCGGCCGTCACGCGCCACCAGACCGGGCACGGCGACCGCGAGACCGGCCGGCCACAGGCCCTCCCGTTCCGCGTCCGCCACGACCCGGTCGGCCAGCGCGGTCAGTTCCGCGACCACCGGGCGCGCGTCCCGGCCCCGGTTCGAGCCGTGCCGGACGGCACGCGCGCGTACCTCGCCGCGCAGGTCCACCACGCACACGGCGAGATGGTCGACGCCGACCTCCGCACCGACACCGGCCGGCCCCCGCCCGCTCACCGCGAGCGCCGAGCCCGGCCGACCCACCCGGTTCGGCCGTTCCGGGCCCAGCTCCTCCAGCAGCCCCCAGCGGATCAGCTCGTCCACCAGGGTCGACACCGCCGCCCTGGTCAGACCGATGCGCGAGGCGACCGCGGCCCGCGACAGCGAACCCTCGGCGCTGACCGCGTGCAGCACGCGCGCGAGGTTGCGCCGGCGCATGCCCTGCTGGGTGTCCGGCAGGGCACGGCCGGTCGCCGTCGGGCGGGCCTCGTGCGGCGGTGCGGTCATGCCTCCCTCGATCCTCCGGGCGTTTCTTCGCAGGTCAGCGGTCCTGGGGTGCCCGCTCCAGCAGCGGGGCCGCGTCGGAGAGTACCCCGGAGATCCTCGCCAGCGTCGCCTCGTCCCGCTCCACCGCTTCCAGCACCGGTCCCGCGGCCGTGTTCCAGCGCCGCGCCACCGCCGCCGGATCCTCGCCGGTCAGCAGCCCGGCCGCCTGCGCCGCGGCCCCCAGCGCCACCAGTTCCCTCGCCTGAGGCACCTGCACCGGACGTCCCGACAGCCGGCGTACCGTCTCCTGCCAGGCCCGGCCGCGGGCACCGCCGCCGATCAGCAGCAGCGGGGAGGTGCGGTCGGCGTCCTCGTCGAGGACCAGGTCCAGGGCGCCCAGCAGCGCGTGCACGGCACCGTCGTAAGCGGCCTGCAGCAGCTGGCCGCCCGTCGTGTCGTGGCGCAGGCCGTGCAGCAGCCCGGAGGCGCTCGGCAGGTTCGGGGTGCGCTCGCCGTCCAGGTACGGCAGCAGGGTGACCGAAGTCCCGGGCTCCACGGCCTCGCGGTCCAGGCCGAGCAGAGCCGCGACCCGGTCGACCGCGAGGGTGCAGTTCAGCGTGCAGGCCAGCGGCAGCCAGTCGCCGTGCGCGTCGGCGAAGCCCGCGACCGTGCCGGTCGGGTCGGCGGGGCGGCGCTTCGAGACGGCGTACACCGTGCCCGAGGTGCCGAGGCTCAGCACCGGGGTGCCCGGGCGCAGCCCGAGCCCCAGCGCGGCCGCCGCGTTGTCGCCGGTGCCGGGGGCCACCAGGGTGCCCTTCGAGAACGGCAGGTCGTGGCTGTCGCGGACGGTGCCGGCGATCTCGCCGGGCCGGACCACCCGGGGCAGGAACGCCGGGTCGAGGCCCACGTGCGCGAGGGTCTCCTCGTCGTACGCCTCGGTCGCCGAGGCCCACCAGCCGGTGCCGGAGGCGTCGCCGCGGTCGGTGGTGCCCTGGCCGGTCAGCCGCTCGGTGAGGTAGTCGTGGGGGAGTCGTACCGCCCTGGTAGCGCGCACCGCGTCGGGCTCGTGCTCCGCCAGCCAGGCCCACTTGGTGACCGTGAACGACACGCCGGGCACACTGCCGGTGCGGTCCGCCCAGGCCTTGGGGCCGCCCAGTTCCTCGATCAGCCTCTGGGCCTGGGGTGCCGAACGGACGTCGTTCCACAGCATGGCGGGCCGCACCGGCTCGCCCCGCTCGTCCAGCGTGACCAGGCCGTGCTGCTGGCCGCCGATCGACACCGCCGCCGCCTCGTGCGCGGCGTCCCCGCACTGGCGCAGCGCCTCGCACAGCGCGTCCCACCACTGGCGCGGGTCGCTCTCCCGGCCCGCCCCGGAGGACACCGTGTGCGGCGCCTGGCCGCTCGCCACGACCTCCCCGGTGGACACGTCGACCACCAGCGCCTTCGTGGACTGGGTGGACGTGTCCACGCCGACGACGAGCGGACCCTCGGCTGCTGACATCCGGCTCTCCTTTTTCCGCGGCTCGCGGTTTCCCTGACCTGCAGTTTTCCTGGTTCACCGGGGTGTCGCGACCCGGATTTCACCCCTCGGGGACAGGGTGACCCTTCCCAGGGATGCGTCGGCATACTAATTTGTAAACGGCCATGACGAAATAGTCCGCAAGACGGTCGTCCGCACAGTCATCAAGTGTTTTCCGAGCAAGGAGCCGCGGCATGAGCTTCCAGCCCACCCCCGAGGACAGGTTCACCTTCGGCCTGTGGACCGTCGGCTGGCAGGGACGGGACCCGTTCGGCGACGCCACCCGTCGCGCCCTCGACCCGGTCGAGACGGTGCAGCGCCTGTCCGAGCTGGGCGCCTACGGTGTGACGTTCCACGACGACGACCTGATCCCCTTCGGGTCCTCGGACACCGAGCGCGAGTCGCACATCAAGCGCTTCCGCCAGGCCCTCGACACGACCGGCATGACCGTGCCGATGGCCACCACCAACCTCTTCACGCACCCGGTCTTCAAGGACGGCGCGTTCACCGCGAACGACCGTGAGGTGCGCCGCTACGCGCTGCGCAAGACCATCCGCAACATCGACCTGGCCGCCGAGCTGGGTGCGAAGACGTACGTCGCCTGGGGCGGCCGCGAGGGCGCCGAGTCCGGCGCCGCCAAGGACGTGCGGGTCGCCCTCGACCGCATGAAGGAGGCCTTCGACCTCCTCGGCGAGTACGTCACCTCCCAGGGCTACGACCTGCGCTTCGCCATCGAGCCCAAGCCGAACGAGCCCCGCGGCGACATCCTGCTCCCCACCGTCGGCCACGCCCTCGCGTTCATCGAGCGCCTGGAGCGCCCCGAGCTCTACGGCGTCAACCCCGAGGTGGGCCACGAGCAGATGGCCGGCCTGAACTTCCCGCACGGCATCGCGCAGGCCCTGTGGGCGGGCAAGCTCTTCCACATCGACCTCAACGGCCAGTCCGGCATCAAGTACGACCAGGACCTGCGCTTCGGCGCCGGTGACCTGCGCGCCGCCTTCTGGCTGGTCGACCTCCTGGAGAGCGCCGGCTACGAGGGCCCGAAGCACTTCGACTTCAAGCCGCCGCGGACCGAGGACCTCGACGGTGTCTGGGCGTCGGCCGCCGGCTGCATGCGCAACTACCTGATCCTCAAGGAGCGCGCGGCCGCCTTCCGCGCGGACCCGGAGGTCCAGGAGGCCCTGCGCGCCTCCCGTCTGGACCAGCTGGCCCAGCCGACCGCCGCGGACGGCCTCCAGGCGCTCCTCGCCGACCGTGCCGCCTTCGAGGAGTTCGACGCGGACGCGGTCGCCGCGCGCGGTATGGCCTTCGAGCAGCTCGACCAGCTGGCGATGGACCACCTGCTGGGCGCCCGCGGCTGAACGCGCACGCGCGCGTGGGGGCGTTTTCCGAAGCGGACGCCCTCACGCGCGCGTGTCGTCATCCGCACCCTGACGACCGGTTCTCGCGCGAAATGCTCCGGAACCGTGCGGTCCAGGGTGTCACTCCGTATCAACTCCCGCGCGGGGCTCGCGCGATGACCGGTACGCGGTGACTCTTGGCGGTATGGCCATGCCGCCCGTACCGCCCCGTCCGCCCGGCCCGCCGAACGGCACCCCGCCCCCGGGCGGGGGCTACGACCCGCCGCCCTACGGCGGATTCGGAGCGCCCCCCGGAGGCTACGACCCGCCCACCGCAGTCGACCGGCAGCCGCCGCCCCCGGGACCGCCCCGCCGGCGCCGGGGCCCGTGGTTCGCCGTACTGGCGCTGCTGGTGGCCGCGGTGGCCGTCGCCGCCGTGGTGCTGATGGCGTCCGGCGGTGACGGCTCGCCCGACAAGAAGTCCACGGGCAGCCCGAGCGTCTCCGGCTCGGCCCGGCCCTCCTTCAGCCTTCCGACGGAGCTGCCCAGCAGCCTGCCCTCCCGGCTGCCGAGCGAACTCCCCTCGCAGTGGCCCTCGGGGCTGCCCAGCGAGCTGCCGAGCGGTCTGGACTCACTGCTGCCCTCGCTGCTCGGCTGATCAGAGCCCCTTGGGCAGCCGGACGTACACCAGGGTCGTCTCGATGCCGCTGTCGACCAGGCGGCCCTGCGCGTCGAACGCGCCCGAACCGTCGGTCATCCCGAAGTCGTTGTCGTTGATCAGCGCGAGGGTGTCGTGGTCCACGCGCGCGATGCCCTCGACCTTCAGGGGCACCCCGGTCACCGTGTTCAGGTCGACGACCAGCTTCTTGTCCAGCACCGGGACACCGGCGGCGGCCGGGTCGTCCAGCTGCTCCAGCGACGGGGACGTGGTGTCGTCGTCGTACACGCCGCCGAGGATGTTCGACCCGCGGTCCAGCTTCACGACCTCCAGCCGGGCCGCCTTGTCCGTGCGCTCCTCGACCAGCAGCCGGTCGCCCCCGACGGCGACCACCGACGAGATCTTCAGCTCGGAGGTGTCGTCCTCGCTCGGGTCGACCACGTTCACCGGGTCGAAGCGGTAGGCGTACTCGGCCGTGACCGCCTTCTTGCGGGGCGAGAAGCGCAGCAGGCGCGTCGTGCGCGAGGACTCCCCGGCGTCGGTGTCCGGCAGGGAGAGCGGGCTCTGCAGGGCCATCACCAGGTCCCCGTCGGGCAGCAGGGCCAGCCCCTCGAAACCGCGGTTGACCTTCCGGTGCAGGAAGACGGACGGCAGGGCCTCCGCCACCGGGTAGTCGGCGCCGGTGAGGTTCAGCCCCTTGGGCACGTACCGCGTGAGCACCTTCCCGCGCGCGGAGACGTGCACCAGCGAGGGGCCGCACTCGTCGACGAGCCAGAACGAGCCGTCCGCGGCGCGCACGATGCCCTCGGTGTCCAGACCGTTCGGGTTGTACGACAGCGCGGTCTGGGCGTCGTAGGAGTACGGCGCCTCGTCGCGGCCCGCCTGGTCGGAGAGCCCGGTGACGGCCTTGCCGGAGGAGGTGGTGATCGGGATCGCGTCGATCACCTCGAGGCTGTCCCCGGAGACCCGCACCTTCACGATCGCCGGGTCGAAGCCGGGCACCGGGAAGGTGCGGCGCTTCTTGCCGTCGACCTTGATCTGGCCGTTGGGGCCGCGGTCGGTGACGGTCCAGTATTCGCCCTTGCGGCCGGCCGGGTAGATGTCGCTGCCGATGCCGCCCAGGTCGATGCCCCGGTCGTTGTCCACGCTGCCCGGCAGCAGCGCGTTGCTGAAGGTGCCGAGCGGGATGTTGCCGAGGGTCGCCGTACGGATGACGTGTGTCTCGCCCGACGTCGTGGCGGTGGCCGTGCCCGCCGCCACGAGGGCGGCGGCCAGGGCCAGGGGCAGACCCGTCGCTACGGAACGGTGGACGCGGCGCCGGCCGGTGGCGTGCGGGGACATCGAGCCTCCTGGTGACAAGTACGTTGACAGCGGACACGGTTGGGCCCGGTAAGGAACGCTGTACGACTATCGGGTGAACGGGGCACGGCTACCATCCGGCGGGTCGTCGGTTTTCGGCCTAGTGCCCGCGGACCGCCGGATTCCGTCGTCGGCGACCGCCTTCCGTGGATCAGGCTCGTCGTCGACGTCGGTTCCGTACGGCTGGTCGGCCCCCGCGCCCTCGTGCCGGTCGGTCCCGTGCCCCCGTGCCGGTCGGCCCCGCGCCCTCGTGTCGGCCGGTCCGCGCGCCCGGCCGGCTTCCTCGCCTGTGCGGGACGCGCGGGCACATTCGGTGCGGGGCCGGCATGGCTACGCTGGGAACCGGAACACTTCACAACCTGTTCGACTCGGTTCTTGGGGGCCGGTGAGGGCCAGCGGGGTCAGTGGGACCAGTAGGGGTCGCTCGTCAGGGATGTCTCAGGGTCGCGGTCCGGAACCGCGGGAGGCGCGGGCCCGTTTTCAGATCAGAGAGCGGCAGTGGCCGCGAAGGAGGCGACGCTGATGTCGAAGAACGCGAAGATCGCCGCAGGAGGTGTGGCGGTCGGGCTCATCCTGCTGATATGGCTGCCCTGGTGGGTGACGTTCCTGATCGTGGTGGGCGTCCCGGTGGCCGCCTACCTCACCCTCGACCCCTCGCAGCGGCGCAGGCTGCGCCGGGTCACGCGCAAGGAGGTCGGCCGCTGAGCGACCGCCCCGGGGCCGCCACCCCTTCGGCGGGGTGCGGCCCGGGACGGCTCACAGGGGCCGTACGGCCATCTTGTCGAGGGCTTGCAGGAGGCCGGGGAGCTCGGGGCCCCGGCCGACCGGCAGAACCTCACCGGGTTCGTCGTCCAGGAGCACGAAGGCTATGTCGTCCGTGCGGGCCACCATCGACCAACCCGGCCCGTCCGCGCGCAGCGTACGGGCGTCGCCCGGGGCGAACGACGAACGGACCCTGCCCAGCGGCGGCGGCGTGTCCACGTAGGCCCACGCCTCGGCCAGCACACGCCGGATCCCGGGGTGCCCCGTCGGAGCCGCCTCGGCGGTCTCCGAAGGCCCCGCGGCCTCGGTCTCCGCAGTCTCGGTATCGGCGGTCTCCGCGGCGCCCTTCCCGGCGCTCTCCGCGGCACCCTCACCGGCGGTTTCCGGGGCGTCCTCGGAGGCGTCGGGGGTGCCGTCGGTCTCCTGCGCTGCCGGGGCGCGGAAGTGGTCGTCTCCGATCTGCTCCCGCCACACCGCCCACTGGAGGGCGATCTCGTCGGCGCCCAGCCGCCGCTGCGCCGGGCCCCAGGAACTGGTGTCCGGCGGACTCAGAGGGGCGCGGCCCGAGATCTCCAGACCGGGATCGTGCGGCGCGGGCACGTTCGGGGCCGCCACGGCGACCGCCAGCGGCCAGCCAGGCAGAGCGACGACCACCGTGCGCTCGTCCGGCGAGAGGTCGTACTCCATCCCGCAGTCCCAGGACGCGATCGCGACGGCGACCAGCGAGACGTCGTCGATGACGACCGTCCAGCGGGCCCCCTCGCCGTCCTGGCCGAGGATCAGGCCGTATCCGTCGGCTCGCGGTGCCAGCCCCAGTGCCGCGCAGGCCTCCGGGTAGTCGTCGCCCAGCACGCTCGGAAACTGCGCAGGCGTCAGCAGCACCGCCGTGAGCACGTACAGCGCCTCGTCCGCGGCGGCGACGGCCTCCTCGTCCGTCTCGGCCATCCCTGTCTCCCCATCCGTTCGTCCAACGGCGCGCACCCTAGTGCGACCGGAAGGCCCTTGTCACGACCGGCCGCCACACCCGGAGCTGCAGCTTTCCGCCGGGACAGGGACGAAACGGCCTCCACGGCACGGAAGAGTCAGGCGGCCGGCAGTCCGAGGAGGTCGCGCGCGACGGTCCGCGGCGACTCCTCGCGCTCCCGGGCCAGCGCCACCACCGCGCGGCACGCCAGCTCGCTCACCCCGAACGACAGCGCCTCCGGTGACACCCAGCCCGCGGCCTCCTCGATCCGGTCCTGGTCGTCCTCCGCCCGGGCGGTGACGTAGACGGCCGCGGCCTCGAACAAGTTGTGCGCACGTCGTGCGGGTCGCTTCGGCGCCTCCCCGTCGTCGGCGCCTCGAAATCTGCCTGCGTACTTGCGGATCCGGTCGAACACGCGGACCACCTTCCCCCAGTCGCTGCCACTTCCGAACAATCGCCTTCTCCCGTCGAACGTAGAGATGAAGCGGCGGCAACTGAAGAGGGCCTCACCGTGGCGGGGCGCCTCCGCCGGCCCGGGCCCGGGCCGTCTTCGCCCCGGTGCCGAGCGGAAGGGTTGTACGGCGTCCGGGAGGCGACCGTCCGGTCTCCAGGACGAGTTGAGCGGCGAGCTCCGACGCCTTCGCCGCCGCGGTTGCCGGCTAGTCTCCGCGGACCGCCAGGGCCAGGAACCTGGCGTCCTCGTCCACGTACGACGTCATGCGCCAGCCCGAACCGGCCAGCAGCGGGCCGAGGTTGCCCTCCGCGCGCAGGTCCTCCGGGGTGATCCGGCGTCCCTGCCGCGCCGCCAGCGCGGCCCGGCCGATGGGGTGGAACAGGGCGAGCCTGCCACCGGGGCGGACCACACGCGCCAACTCCCGCAGATTCTCGGCGGGGTGGGGCAGATGCGCGATGAGACCCGCGGCGAACACGGCGTCCAGGCACTCCGGGCGCAACGGCAGCGCGGCGACGTCCGCGAGCAGCAACCGCCCGGCACGGTCGCGTCCGGCCCGCACGGCTGCCTGGAGCATCGCCGGGGTGAGGTCCATGCCGAGGACCGTGCCCGAGGGGCCCACGGCCGCGCGCAGCGGCGGCAGGGCGCGACCGGTGCCGCAGCCCGCGTCGAGCACCCGGTCACCTTCGCGCAGCCCCAGATCGGCGACCGCGGCCGCGTAAGCGGGACCGTCGTCGGGAAATTTCCTGTCCCAGTCCGCCGCCCGCGCGGTGAAGAACTCCTGGACGTGTGTGTGGTCGTCGCTCATGTTCCGCATGATCTCTCACCGTCACGGAGGACGCTCCTGCGCGCATGTTCTGGCGGGACACGATCGTTCCGGCGCACCGCTATGTCATATTGCAACACCTTCCGAAATGCGCCCTCTTTGTGCCCCCATGCCCCCTAGCGTCCCTGGGCCATGGGACACCTGGACCACGCCACCTTCGGCTGGCTGACCCCCGTGCTGTCGTACGTCATGGCCTGCATAGGCGCCGCACTGGGACTGCGCTGCACCGTGCGCGCGCTCGGCAGCACCGGCCGCTCGCGCCGCAACTGGCTGCTCACCGCGGCCTCCGCGCTCGGCACGGGCATCTGGACCATGCACTTCGTGGCGATGCTCGGCTTCGGCGTCAGCGGCACAGACATCCGCTACGACGTGCCGCTGACCATCCTCAGCCTGCTCGTCGCCGTGACCGTGGTCAGCGCCGGAGTCTTCGCCGTCGGCTACAGCCGCGACCGCAACCGGGCGCTCCTGCTCGGCGGACTCACCACCGGACTGGGCGTCGCCAGCATGCACTACCTCGGCATGGCGGCCGTCCGGCTGCACGGCGACGTGCGTTACGACCCGATGCTCGTGGGACTCTCCGTCCTCATCGCGGTGATCGCCGCGACCGCCGCCCTGTGGGCCGCGCTCAACATCAAGTCGCCCGTCGCGGTGACCGCGGCCTCCCTGGTCATGGGGGCGGCGGTGAGCAGCATGCACTACACCGGGATGTTCGCCGTCAGCGTGCACGTCACACCCGCCGGCACCCCCCTGCCCGGGGCCACCGCGATGCAGTTCATCTTCCCGCTCGCCGTCGGCCTCGGCTCCTACCTGTTCCTCACCTCGGCCTTCGTCGCCCTGTCGCCCACGGCCGGGGAACGCGAGGCGTCCGCCTCGGCCCAGCGGCCCGTCCCGGGCGCGGCCCGCTGAGCCGGTCCCGCCCCGCGCCCCGACCCACTTCCGCCGAGCGAGGACGCCATGCGTACACCCCGTAGAACCCCCGCGGCAGGCCCGGAGACACCGTCCCCGCCGCCGCGCGGCCGTCGTGCGCACGCCGGACCACCCGCGGACGAACCGGTCGACGAACTCGTCGGTGCCGCCGCCGATCCGCGCGCGAGCGGCTGGCGGATCCGTCCCAGGACCGTCCGCGCCAAGGTGGTCTGCCTGCTCATGGTGCCGGTCATGTCCCTGCTCGCCCTGTGGGCGTACGCCACGGTCACCACCGCCCAGGACGTCTCCCGGCTGCGCCAGTCGCAGCGCGTCGACGCGGCGCTGCGCACCCCGGTCGCCGCCGCCGTGACCGCGCTCCAGGCCGAGCGCGCCGCCGCCGTCCGCTACGCCACCGACCCCGGCGCCGAACGGATCGGCGACCTGGAGAAGCTCGGCGACCGCACCGACCGGGCCGTGGCCGGACTGCGGCTGGGCAGGACCAGCACCGTCGCCGACGGCGAGGAACTGCCCTCAGGCGTCGCCCGGCGCCTGGAGGACTTCGTGAGCGGCGCCGAGCAGCTGCCCAGCCTGCGCAAGGCGGTACGGAACCACAGCGCGGGCTGGGACGACGCCTACCTGCGCTACACGCGGAGCGTCGACGCCGCCTTCGCCGTGGACGGCGCCCTCAGCGGCATCCAGGCCGACGACATGGGATCCGACGCGCGCGTGCTGCTCGAATTCTCCCGCGCGGGCGAGGCACTGGCCCAGGAGGACGCGGTCCTGGCCGGCGCCCGGTCGGCCGGCGGCCTCGACGGCATGCGACTGCGGTTGTTCACCGGCGCCGTCGACACCCGGCGGGTCCTCACCGACGCGGCCGTCGCCGACCTGCCCGCCGCGCAGCGGACGGCCTGGCAGCGCCTCACCGGCACGGACGCCTACGCGGCGCTCGGCGCGGCCGAGGACAGGATCCTCGCGAGTTCTCCCGGACCCAAGGCGCTCGCGGCGGCCCCGCGGGCCGACTGGGACGACGCCCACGCGCGCGTGCGGGACGGCATGCGGGCCATCCAGGCCGACACGAGCCGCGCGGTGGCGGGCCGGGCCGATCCGTTCGCCCGCGGTCTGCTCACCCCGGCCGGCGCCGCCGTCCTCTTCGGGCTCCTCGCCGTGGGTGCCTCGCTCGTGATCTCCGTGCGCATCGGACGCGGCCTCGTGGTCGAGCTGGTGAGCCTGCGCAACAGCGCCCTGGAGATCGCCCGCCGCAAACTCCCCGAGGCGATGCGGAGGCTGCGGGCCGGCGAGGAGATCGACATCCGAGCCGAGGCGCCGCCCGGACCGCCCGCCGAGGACGAGACCGGGCAGGTCGCCGAGGCCCTCGGCACCGTGCACCGGGCCGCCCTGCGCGCCGCGGTGGAACGCGCCGAACTCGCCAGCGGCATCTCGGGCGTGTTCGTCAACCTCGCCCGCCGCAGCCAGATCCTCGTCCACCGCCAGCTGAGCCTGCTCGACAGCATGGAACGCCGCTCCGACGACCCCAACGAACTGAGCGACCTCTTCCGTCTGGACCACCTCACCACCCGTATGCGACGCCACGCGGAGAGCCTGATCATCCTCTCCGGAGCAGCCCCCGGCCGGGCCTGGCGCATGCCGGTGTCCCTGACCAACGTCGTACGGGCCGCCGTCTCCGAAGTCGAGGACTACGCGCGCGTGGAGGTACGCCAACTCCCCGAGGCGGCCGTCGTCGGCGCGGCGGTCGCCGACCTCACCCATCTGCTAGCCGAGATCGTCGAGAACGCCGCCCAGTTCTCGCCGCCGCACACGCGCGTGCGTGTCACCGGAGAACCCGTCGGCAACGGCTACGCCCTGGAGGTCGAGGACCGCGGGCTCGGCATGGGCCCGGAGACCCTCACCGAGGCCAACCGGCGCATCGAGCAGTCCGAGGCCCTCGACCTGTTCGACAGCGACCGGCTCGGCCTCTTCGTGGTCAGCAGGCTCGCCGCCCGCCACGCCGTCAAGGTGCATCTGCGCACTTCCCCCTACGGCGGCACCACGGCGGTCGTCCTGCTGCCCAAGGCCCTGCTGCACGGCGGCGCGGCGGAACGTTCCCCTCGCCCCGCGACCGCCCCGGAGCAGGCCCCGGAACGCGTGTACGCGCGCGTGCCCGGCGCCTCCCTCCAGGAGGCGGCTCCCGCCGAACGGCCCGCCCTCGCCGCCACCGTCCCCGCGGCCCCGCACCCCGCGCCCGAACCGCCGCCTCCACCGCCGCCCGGAGTCACCGCCCTGAGGCCGCACCGCGCGCCGCACGGCCCCGAGCCCACCGACGGCGAACTCCCGCGCCGGGTACGGCAGGCGAGCCTCGCCCCCCAGCTGCGCGACCCACGCGCCGAGGAACCGGCGCCCGCCCGGCGCCGCGACGAGCGCACCCCCGAACTCGTCCGCGACCGTATGGCGGCCTACCGGGCCGGCTGGGTGCGCGGCGGCGGCAGACGGCCCGGCCGCGGATTCGCGCCGGAACCCGCACAGGGCACCGACAGCACCGAAGGAGACCGCGCATGATCCAGGACCCGAGCCCGAGGGCGGACCGGCGTTCCGGCGAACTCGACTGGCTGCTCGACGACTTGGTGCTGCGTGTCACCGAGGTGCGGCATGCCGTGGTGCTGTCGAACGACGGTCTTGCCGTCGGCTCCTCGACCGGTCTCAAGCGCGAGGACGCCGAACACCTCGCGGCCGTGGCCTCCGGCTTCAACAGCCTCGCCAAGGGCGCCGGACGGCACTTCGGCGCGGGCGGGGTGCGTCAGACCATGGTCGAGATGGACGAGGCCTTCCTCTTCGTGGCGGCCGCCGGCGACGGCTCCTGCCTCGCCGTGTTCACCGCCGTCACCGCCGACATCGGCCTGGTCGCCTACGAGATGGCGCGCCTGGTCAAGCGCGTCGGCGAGCACCTCCACACCGCGCCGCGCATCGCCGCCCGGCCGCCCGCAGCCGGATGAGCAGCCAGTGGTACGACAGCGAGGCCGGGCCCCTGGTCCGCCCCTACGCGATGACCGGCGGCCGCACCAGACCCGGCCCCACCGGGGTGCGGTTCGATCTGATCGCCCTGGTCACCCTCGACCCGGGCGCGCCCGGTGCCGACGACGACACCGCGCTCGGCCCCGAACACCGGGCGCTGGTCGACCTGTGCCGGGTGGAGACGCAGTCCGTCGCCGAACTCGCCGCCGACGCCGATCTCCCCGTGGGCGTGGTCCGGGTGCTCCTGGGCGACCTGCTGGAGCTGCGGCGCGTCACCGTCAGCCGGCCGGTCCCGCCGACCCAGCTGCCCGACGAGCGGATTCTGCGCGAGGTGATCGAGGGATTGCGGGCACTGTAGATGAACAACCGGAACCATCCGGGCGCCAACCGGTCGGAACAGATGTGTTCCGAACCAACCGTCCGCCGCGAAGCCGCAGTTGTCATGATGCTGGCTTCGCTTCCCGACCACAGTCGGGACTGCCCGAGCGCACCGAGCGGCCTGACGGGCGTCTTGAGCGGCGCCTCGGGCCCATGGCGCGCCCCGGGCATCCCGAGCGTTCCGATGCCGACCGCGGCCGGCCCTCCCGAGAGAAGTGATCATGGCCTCCGAGCACTCCGAACCCGTCGCCGACGACACGGCGGCCATGGCGCTCAAGATTCTGGTCGCCGGCGGCTTCGGTGTCGGCAAGACGACCCTCGTCGGCGCCGTCAGCGAGATCCGGCCGCTGCGCACCGAGGAAATGCTCAGCGAAGCGGGCCAGTCGGTGGACGACACGGACGGCGTGGACCAGAAGGTCACCACCACCGTCGCCATGGACTTCGGGCGCATCACCATCCGGTCCGGGCTCTCCCTGTACCTCTTCGGCACCCCCGGACAGGACCGCTTCTGGTTCCTCTGGGACGAGCTGTCCCAAGGCGCCCTCGGCGCCGTCGTCCTCGCCGACACCCGCCGCCTGGAGGACTGCTTCCCGGCGGTCGACTACTTCGAGCACCGGCGCATCCCGTTCGTCGTGGCCGTCAACTGCTTCGCCGGAGCCCGCGCCTACGGTGCCCACGACGTCTGCCGCGCCCTCGACCTGGACCGGGGCACGCCCGTGGTCCTGTGCGACGCCCGCGACCGGGACTCCGGCAAGGAGGTGCTGATCCGGCTCGTCGAGTACGCCGGACGGATGCACACCGCCCGGCTCCTCGACTCGGTGGGCTGAGCTCAGGCCGTGAGGTCCTTGAGCGCCACCACCTTCTCCACGGCGACCCGGACCAGCAGCTCGCCCGGGACGCCGTTGCGGGCGCCGAACTCCGCCGCCCGCTCCTCTCCCATGTAACGGGCCGCGATCCGGGTGGCCCAATCACGCACCTCGTCCAGCTCCTCCGACAGCCGGGCGCGTCCGTTCAGCACCACGAAGTGGAACGGCGGCCGGTCGTCGTCCACGCAGAGGGCGACACGCCCGTCACGTGCCAGATTGCGCCCTTTCACGGTTTCCTTGCCGGTGTTGAAGACCAGGTCGTCCCCGTCCAGCAGGAACCAGACCGGAGCCACATGAGGGCTGCCGTCTGCGGTGACGGTGGACAGCTTGCCGGTACGGGTGCCGTGCGAGACGAACGCCCGCCATTCGTCGTCGGTCATCTTCTGTGCCATGTCCCCATCCTCCTTGCCCGGACGCCGGTGGTGGGGAAGGCTTGCGGGGAGATCCTCCAGCCAGGGGGAGACCGCTCACGGGGAGACGGAACACAGATGGCGCAGAACCAGGGACTCGGCTGGCTGCTCGACGACCTGACCGAGCGCGTGGAGCACGTCCGGCACGCGCTGGTCCTGTCGAACGACGGACTGGTCACGGGTGCGAGTACGGGGCTTCGGCGGGAGGACGCCGAGCATCTGGCGGCCGTCGCCTCCGGGCTGCACAGCCTCGCCAAGGGGTCCGGACGGCACTTCGGCGCGGGCCAGGTCCGCCAGACGATGATCGAGTACGACGAGGCGGTCCTCTTCGTCACGGCCGCCGGAAGCGGCAGCTGTCTGTGCGTGCTCAGCGGCGCGGAGGCCGACATCGGCCAGATCGCCTACGAGATGACCCTGCTCGTCAACCGCGTCGGCGAGCACCTCGGCGTGGACGCCCGGCAACCCGAACGCTTTCCCGCAGTAGACCTCTGACCTGCTGCTTCATCTCCTCCGACGGGGTTATCCACAGGCCCGCCACGGAATTCGCCGAAGCGGATACGGTCTTTTCCACGGCGAGCGCACACGGCGCGAGCCACCCACTCCACGGGGGAGAACGACCATGTCCGCGACCACCGTCACCCCATCCCGCCCGCTCACCTGCGCGTCGAGTCGCGCGGCCCGTGAACTGGGCCTCAAGCGAGGCGAGTTCGACCTCGCGGTACACCTCGGGCGGATCCGTACGGTGCCCGACGAGGGAGGCGGTGGAGGCCGCCGCGTCCCCCGGGCCGAGATCGAGCGGCTGCACCCCCGGAGCGCGGCACTGCGCGAGAGCGTGCGGGTCGTGGGCACCACCGAGGGCGCGGCCCTGATGGAGATCCCGGTCGCCAGGTTCACCCGCCTCGCGAAACTCGGCCTGCTGACTCCCGTCAAGTGGTACCCCAACCGGTACCGGGCCGTGGTCTGGCTCTATCTGGCCGAGGAACTGCGGCGGTTCGCGGCCGACGAGAGGAACAGGCCGCTGTTCAGCGGCCGTACGCCCGAGGAACTGCGCGAGCTGCTCAAGGCGGGCGCGGACCAGCGGGCCCGCAACTGGCGCGGACGCCACTGCGGCTTCCTGCTCCGGCAGGCCGACGGACCCTGGGAGCGGGCCGCGGCGGTGGCAGCCTTCCTCGACCCGGGTGAGATCGACGACCTCCTCACGGACCCGTGCGAGCGCGCCCACGTGACGGCCCTCCGGCCGGCCCCGCCCGCCCACGGCGCGCCGGGGTCACCCGCCGCCCAGCTCGCCGAGGAGATCATGACGGCGGACGCCCCGGACGAGATCGACTGGTTCAGGAACGACCTGCTGCGCGAGGTGGCCCAGGCCCGCACGCTCCGGCCGCCGCCGCTCCCCACGGCACCACCGCACCTCACGCCAACACTGCTCCCCATGGCACCTCCGCACCTCACGGCACCACCGAGGCCCACCCCACCCGTGGCGCCCGCACCGGCACACGCCCCTGTCCGGCAGAGGCCCTCGCGGGGCCTGCGCGGCTGGCTGCTCCGCAGAAGCCCCCGCCCCGCGCACTCGGGGACCCTGACGGACTGAGCGACGCCGCCGACGGCTCGCGTGACCGCGGGCGACCGGATCCGCTAGAGCGCCCGGAACAGGCCCTCCTGGACGACCGACACCAGCAGCCGGCCCTCCAGGTCGTAGACCCGGCCGCGGGCCAGCCCCAGGCCGCCCGTGGCGATGGGGGACTCCTGCTCGTACAGGAACCACTCGTCGGCGCGGAACGGCCGGTGGAACCACATGGCGTGGTCCAGCGAGGCCATGTCGAAGTTCCGCGGCCCCCACAGGGGCTCGACCGGGACCCGGACCGCGTCCAGCAGCGTCATGTCACTGGCGTAGGTCAGCGCGCAGGTGTGCACCAGCGGATCGTCGCCGAGCGGACCGACCGCGCGCATCCACACCGCGCTGCGCGGCTCGGCGCCCGCAATCTCCTCGGGGTGCCAGCGCAGCCGGTCGACGTACCGGATGTCGAAGGGCTGGCGCCGCGCCATCCGCTCCAGCTGCTCCGGCAGCTCGCCCAGGTGCTTGCGGATCTCCTCGGCGAGCGTCGGCAGCGACTCCGGGTGCGGCACCTCGCGGAACGGCGGCAACTGGTGCTCGAAGGCTCCCACCTCAGGCTTGTGGAAGGAGGCGGTCAGATTGAAGATCGTGCGGCCCTGCTGCACCGCCGTGACCCGCCGGGTCGTGAACGACCGGCCGTCCCGGACCCGTTCGACCTGGTACACGATCGGCACGCCCGGCCGGCCCGGGCGCAGGAAGTACGCGTGCAGCGAGTGCACCGGCCGGTCGCCCTCCGTGGTGCGGCCGGCGGCGACCAGCGCCTGGCCCGCCACCTGGCCGCCGAAGACCCGCTGGAGGGACTCCTGGGGACTTCGGCCGCGGAAGATGTTGACCTCGATCTGCTCCAGGTCGAGCAGGTCGACCAGTCTCTCGGCCGGGTTCGTCATGGGTGGTGTTCTCCTGGGGTGGGAGCCGGTCGGGGCGGGACCGGCCGGGTCAGAGCTGGCCGACGTCGGTGACGCGCACGACGGCACGGCCCTCGGCGTCGGAAGCGGTCAGGTCGACCTCCGCGCTGATGCCCCAGTCGTGGTCGTCGTTCGGGTCGTCGAAGATCTGGCGGACGCGCCACAGCGCGTTCTGCGGCTCCTCCTGGATCACGAGCAGCTTGGGGCCACGGGCGTCCGGTCCGGTGCCCAGGTCCTCGTACTCGTCCCAGTACTTGTCCATCGCCTCGCCCCAGGCGTCGGCGTCCCAGCCGGACTCCGCGTCCATCTCGCCCAGTTCGCCGACCTGGTCGAGGGCGGCCAGCTCGACGCGGCGGAACATGGCGTTGCGGACCAGGACCCGGAAGGCCCGCGCGTTGGCGGTGACCGGCTTGACCTCGTCGGCCTTCTCCTGGGCCTCCTCGGCGGTCATCTCCTCGGGGTTGGCGAGCTGCTCCCACTCGTCCAGCAGACTGGAGTCGACCTGGCGGACCATTTCGCCCAGCCACTCGATCAGGTCCTGGAGGTCCTCGGACTTGAGGTCGTCCGGGATGTTGTGGTCGAGGGTCTTGTAGGCGCTCGCGAGGTAGCGCAGCACGATGCCCTCGATGCGGGCCAGCTCGTAGAAGGACACCAGCTCGGTGAAGGACATGGCCCGTTCGTACATGTCCCGGATGACCGACTTCGGCGACAGCGGATGGTCGCCGACCCACGGGTGGCTCTTGCGGTACGTGTTGTACGCGTGGAAGAGCAGCTCCTCCAGGGGCTTCGGGTAGGTGACGTCCTGGAGGCGCTCCATGCGCTCCTCGTACTCCACGCCGTCCGCCTTCATGGCGGCCACGGCCTCGCCCCTCGCCTTGTTCTGCTGGGCGACGAGGATCTGGCGCGGGTCGTCCAGCGTGGACTCCACCACGGACACCATGTCGAGGGCGTACGACGGCGATTCGGGGTCGAGGAGCTCGAACGCGGCGAGGGCGAAGGTGGACAGCGGCTGGTTGAGCGCGAAGTCCTGCTGGAGGTCGACCGTGAGGCGGACGATACGGCCGGTCGCGTCCGGGGTGTCGAGTTTCTCGACGATCCCGCCGTCCACCAGCGAGCGGTAGATCGCGATCGCCCGGCGGATGTGCCGCAGCTGCTGCTTGCGCGGCTCGTGGTTGTCCTCCAGAAGATGGCGCATCGCCTCGAAGGCGTTGCCCGGACGGGCGATCACCGACAGCAGCATGGTGTGCGTCACCCGGAAACGCGAGGTCAGCGGCTCAGGCTCCGACGTGATCAGCTTGTCGAAGGTGGTCTCCGTCCAGCCGACGAAGCCCTCCGGCGCCTTCTTGCGCACCACCTTGCGCCGCTTCTTCGGGTCGTCGCCGGCCTTCGCCAGCGCCTTCTCGTTCTCGATGACGTGCTCGGGCGCCTGCGCGACCACCAGCCCGGCCGTGTCGAAGCCGGCCCGGCCCGCGCGGCCGGCGATCTGGTGGAACTCCCGGGCGCGCAGGGTCCGCACCCGGTTGCCGTCGTACTTGGTCAGGGCCGTGAACAGGACCGTGCGGATGGGCACGTTGACGCCCACGCCCAGCGTGTCGGTGCCGCAGATGACCTTCAGGAGACCGGCCTGCGCCAGCTTCTCCACCAGACGCCGGTACTTGGGAAGCATGCCCGCGTGGTGTACACCGATCCCATGGCGGACGTAACGGGAAAGGTTGCGACCGAACTTGGTGGTGAAGCGGAAGTTGCCGATCAGCTCGGCGATCTGCTCCTTCTCCTCCTTCGAGCACATGTTGATGCTCATCAGCGCCTGCGCTCGCTCCACCGCCTGCGCCTGGGTGAAGTGCACGATGTACACCGGCGCCTGCCTGGTCTCCAGCAGCTCGGTGAGCGTCTCCGTCATCGGGGTGAACTTGTACTCGTAGGAGAGCGGCACCGGGCGGGTCGCCGAGCGGACCACCGAGGTGGGGCGGCCCGTGCGGCGGGTGAGGTCCTTCTCGAAGAAGGAGACGTCGCCGAGGGTGGCCGACATCAGGATGAACTGCGCCTGGGGCAGTTCGAGGAGCGGGATCTGCCAGGCCCAGCCGCGGTCGCCCTCCGCGTAGAAGTGGAACTCGTCCATGACGACCTGGCCGACGTCCGCCTGCCGGCCGTCGCGCAGGGCGATGGAGGCGAGGACCTCGGCGGTGCAGCAGATGACGGGCGCGTCGGCGTTGACCGAGGCGTCACCGGTGAGCATGCCGACGTTCTCGGTGCCGAAGAGCTTGCACAGCTCGAAGAACTTCTCGGACACCAGCGCCTTGATCGGTGCCGTGTAGAAGGTGACCTCGTCCCGGGCCAGCGCGGCGAAGTGCGCACCCGCGGCGATCATGCTCTTGCCGGAGCCGGTCGGGGTCGACACGATGACGTTCGCTCCGGAGACCGCCTCGATCAGCGCCTCCTCCTGGTGGGGGTAGAGCGTGAGGCCACGCTCCTCGGCCCAGGACTCGAAGGCTTCGTACAGGGCGTCGGGGTCGGCGGTCGGCGGCAGTCGATCGATGAGGGTCACGGACCCATCTTGCCTGGCCCACCCGCCCTGGGGGGAATCGGCGTCGAGCGGGAAGATCAAGACCGCTACGCTGTGTCGCCGACGGAGCGTCAACGCACCCGGTCAACTGGACAGCGGTACACGAGGAATGGGGCGGGCTACGGCCATGATGGGACCAGCACACTCACTGTCGGGAGCCGCCGCCTGGCTCGGCGTCGGAGCGGCGGCCGCAGCGGCCGGGCACACGATGCCCTGGCCGGTGCTGCTGGTCGGGGCGCTGATCTGCGCGGGGGCCGCGCTCGCCCCCGACCTCGACCACAAGGCGGCCACGATCTCGCGCGCCTTCGGGCCGGTGTCGCGCTGGCTCTGCGAGATAGTCGACAAGCTCTCCTACGCCGTCTACAAGGCGACCCGCAAGCCCGGCGACCCGCGCCGCAACGGCGGGCACCGCACGCTGACCCACACCTGGCTGTGGGCGGCGCTGATCGGCGGCGGCTGCTCGGCCGCGGCGATCCTCGGCGGACGCTGGGCGGTGCTGGCGATCCTCTTCGCCCACATGGTGCTGGCGATCGAGGGCCTGCTGTGGCGGGCGGCGCGCGGCTCCAGCAGCGACATCCTGGTGTGGCTGCTGGCGGCGACCAGCGCCTGGATCATGGCGGGCACCCTGGACAAGACGGGCAACGGCGCGAACTGGCTGTTCACCGAGCCCGGCCAGGAGTACCTGTGGCTGGGGCTGCCGGTGGTGCTGGGCGCGCTGGTGCACGACATCGGGGACGCGCTGACCGTCTCCGGCTGCCCGATCCTGTGGCCCATCCCGATCGGCCGCAGGCGCTGGTACCCGCTGGGCCCGCCGAAGGCGATGCGGTTCCGCGCGGGCAGCTGGGTCGAGCTGAAGGTCCTGATGCCGGTGTTCATGGTGCTGGGCGGCATAGGCTGCGCCGCCGCCCTCAACGTGATCTGACCCGCGGGTCAGCCGGTCTTCCCCGAGTCGCCGCCGTAACGCCGCTCGAATGCGAAGACCCGGCCCTCGGAGTCCACCGTGCGGGCCTTCCCGGTGTAGAAGGGGTGGCTCTCGGAGGAGATCTCCACGTCGACCACCGGGTAGGTCCGGCCGTCGTCCCACTCGATCGTCTGCTCGCTGCTCGCGGTGGACCGGGTCAGGAAGGCGTAGCCGGCGGCACGGTCCCGGAAGACCACCGGGTGGTAGTCGGGGTGCTTGTCCTGCGGCATGGCGGCTCCTCGGACAGGGCGCTCAGGGCTGTCGGGGCGGTCGGGCGGGGACGGCCGGGCTCAGCCGTACGCGGAGTCCTCGTCGACGATGTGCATCGCGGCCTCCTCCGCGGAGGCCCCGGCGCCGTCGATGCCGACGTCGGTGGCGATCAGGCCGCTCTCGTCGTCCTCGTGCGCCCCCTCGTCGGGTGCCACGAGGCGGCCGGAGCGCAGGTCGCCGACCTCGTTGTCCAGCAGCTCGCCGTCGCTGCCCTGGCAGTCGCCGATGCCGTCGCCGTCGGGCACCGGCAGCTCCGGCAGTTCCTCGGCGAGCCGCTCGTCCAGCGTCGCGCCGCGGACGCGCTCCGCCGCGGTCACCCCGGTGTGCTCCACGGCCCACGGCCGCTCGGGCGGGGACCAGCCACGGTCCAGGGGATCGCTGACGCCGTCGGACTCCAGCGTGTCCTCCACGTCGAGCAGTCCCGTGTCCTCGCGGATCTCGGATCCGTCGGGCTGGTAGACGTCGTCCCCCCATCCTTCGGTGGTGGTCACGGCTACCTCCAGGGAGCGAGGGCGCGGTCCGCGGGGCGGGCCGCCGGCACACTGCGCACGGGTCTCATCCGGCGGGAACGGTGCGTTTCCCGGCCGGTCCCCGAACCGGTGCCGCTCTCCAGCCTTCCACCCCGGCTCGCACCCGCGCAACGGCACGGGGTCCGACCTGCGCCGGACGCCCCGTGCCGCGGCCGGTCACCCGTGCCAGGACCGCCACAGCGCCGCGTAGGCGCCGTCGGCCGCCACCAGCTCGTCGTGACTGCCCAGCTCGCTGATCCGGCCGTTCTCGACGACGGCGATGACGTCCGCGTCATGGGCGGTGTGCAGCCGGTGGGCGATGGCGACCACCGTGCGCCCGTCCAGGACCCGGGCCAGGGACCGCTCCAGATGGCGGGCGGCGCGCGGGTCCAGGAGCGAGGTCGCCTCGTCCAGGACCAGGGTGTGCGGATCGGCCAGCACCAGCCGGGCCAGCGCGATCTGCTGGGCCTGCGCCGGGGTCAGCGCCAGCCCGCCCGAGCCGACCTCGGTGTCCAGGCCCTCGTCCAGGGCCTGGGCCCAGCCGTCCGCGTCGACCGCCCCCAGGGCCGCCCACAGCTCGGCGTCCTCGGCACCGGTCCGGGCGAGCAGCAGGTTGTCGCGCAGGGAGCCCACGAAGACGTGGTGCTCCTGGTTGACGAGGGCGACATGGGAGCGGACCCGTTCGGCGGTCATCCGGGACAGCTCCGCGCCGCCCAGGGTGATCCGGCCGTCCCGGGGTGCGTAGATCCCGGCGAGCAGCCGGCCCAGGGTGGACTTGCCCGCGCCCGAGGGGCCGACCAGGGCCAGCCGGGTGCCGGGCGCGACCTGAAGGGAGACCTGCCGCAGCACGTCGACGCCCTGGAGGTAACCGAAGCGGACCTCGTCCGCGTGCACCTGCCGGCCCTCGGGCGCCAGCGCCGCGTCCCCGGGCTCCGGCTCGATGTCCCGCACGCCGACCAGCCGGGCCAGCGACACCTGGGCGACCTGGACCTCGTCGTACCAGCGCAGGATCAGGTTCACCGGCTCGACGAGCATCTGGGCGATGAGCGCGCCCGTCGTCAGCTGGCCGACGTCGATCCAGCCGCGCAGGACGAAGACCCCGCCGAGCAGCAGCACCGAGCCGAGGACCGTGGTGTGGGTGGCGTTCACGGCCGGGAAGAGCACCGAGCGCAGCCAGAGCGTGTAGCGCTCCCACGCGGTCCACTCCTTGATCCGGCGGTCGGACAGGGCGATGCGCCGGGCGCCGAGCCGGTGCGCCTCGACGGTGCGCCCGGCGTCCACGGACTCCGTGAGGGCGGCGGCCACGGACGCGTACCCGGCGGCCTCGGAGCGGTAGCCGGCCGGTGCCCGCCTGAAGTACCAGCGGCACACGACGACCAGCAGCGGCAGGGCGAGCAGCACGGCGGCGGCCAGCGGCGGCGCCGTGACGAGGAGCCCGCCGAGCAGCAGCACCACCCACACGACACCGATCGACAGCTGCGGCACGGCCTCCCGCATGGCGTTGGCGAGCCGGTCGATGTCGGTGGTGATGCGGGACAGCAGGTCGCCGGTGCCGGCCCGCTCCAGCACGCCCGGCGGCAGCCCGACCGACCGGACGAGGAAGTCCTCGCGCAGGTCGGCCAGCATCCGCTCGCCCAGCACCGCGCCCCGCAGCCGTACCTCGCGTACGAAGACGGCCTGGACGGCGAGGGCGAGGGCGAACAGGCCGATGGTCACGCCGAGATGGAGTTCGCGGGCACTGTCCGAGACCCGCTCGACGAGCCCGCCGAGCAGGTAGGGGCCGACCATGGAGGCCAGCACGGCGACCGTGTTGACGCCGATGAGCACCAGGAAGGCGCGGCGGTGCCGCCGGAACAGTTCGGCCACGTAGGCGCGTACGGTCGCGGTGGCGCCGACGGGCAGGGTGGTGGCCGTCGTCGGGGCCGCCGGGTCGTAGGCCGGTGGCGCGACGCCGATCATGCGTTCTCCTCGATCTCTTCCAGCGCGCCGCCCAGCGGCGCGGCCTTGTCGTCCGGCTCGAAGCGGCCGTCCCGTGCGGCGGCCTCCTCCTCGGTCTCCCGGGTCACCACCGCCCGGTACCGGGGTTCGGTGTGCACCAGTTCGCGGTGCGCGCCGACCGCCACGGCCTCGCCCTCGTGGACGAGGACGACCCGGTCGGCCCGGTCGAGCAGCAGCGGCGAGGTGGTGAGCAGGACCGTGGTGCGGCCCGTCCTCATCTCGCGGATGCCCTTGGCGATCCGTGCCTCGGTGTGCGAGTCGACCGCGGAGGTGGGCTCGTCCAGGACGAGCACCTCGGGGTCGGTGATCAGCGAACGGGCCAGCGCGAGCCGCTGCCGCTGGCCGCCGGACAGGGACCGTCCCCGCTCGGTGATCCGGGCGTCCATCGGGTCGGTGACGTCCAGCGAGCTCTGGACCAGGGCCTCCAGCACGTCGGCGCACTGGGCGGCGGCCAGCGCGTCCTCGGCCCGCACGGTTCCGGACGAGGGCACGTCGAGCAGCTCGCGCAGTGAACCGGACAGCAGCACCGGGTCCTTGTCCTGGACGAGCACCGCGGTGCGGGCGGCCTCCAGCGGCAGTTCGTCGAGCGGTACGCCGCCGAGCAGCACGGAGGTGCCGGCCTCGGCGGGATGGCCGCCGAGCCGTTCGGCGAGCAGCCCGGCCGTGTCGGGGTCGCCGCAGACCACGGCGGTCAGCCGGCCCGAGGGCGCGAGCAGCCCGGTCCGCGGGTCGTACAGGTCGCCGTCCGGCACCTCGTCCGCGCGTGAGCCGCCGGTGTCCGTGGCCCGCTCCAGCGAGAGCACACGCGCGGCGCGCTTCGCCGAGGGACGGGAGAAGGAGTACGCCATGGCGATCTCGGTGAAGTGCTGCAACGGGTAGTTGAGGATCATGACCGCGCTGTAGACGGTGACCAGTTCGCCCACGGTGACGCGGCCCTCCTGGGCGAGCTGGACGCCGTGCCAGACGACCACGATCAGCAGCAGCCCGGGCACCAGCACCTGGATGGCGGAGATCAGCGACCACATCCGGGCGCTGCGCACGGCGGCCCGCCGCACCTCCTGGGAGGCGCTGCGGTAGCGGGCGAGGAAGAGGTCCTCGCCGCCGATCCCGCGCAGCACCCGCAGCCCCGCCACGGTGTCCGAGGCCAGTTCGGTGGCCCGGCCGGCCTTGGCGCGCTGGGCGTCGGCGCGGCGGGTGGCCCGGGGGAGCAGCGGCAGCACGGCCAGCGCCACCAGGGGCAGGCCGACGGCGACCACCCAGCCGAGGGCCGGCTGGTAGACGAGCAGGCCGACCGCGACCAGGACGACGGTGACCGCGGCCGCGGTGAAGCGGGAGACCGCCTCCACGAACCAGCCGATCTTCTCGACGTCCCCGGTGGAGACGGCGACCACCTCGCCGGCCGCCACCCGCCGGGTCAGCGCCGACCCCAGCCGGGTGGCCTTGCGGGCGAGCAGTTGCTGGACGCGGGCGGCCCCGGTGATCCAGTTGGTGACGGCGGCCCGGTGCAGGAAGGTGTCCCCGACGGCGATCGCGATCCCGCAGAGCACCAGCAGACCGCCCGTCAGCGCCAGCCGGGTGCCGGAGCGGTCGATGACGGCCTGGACGGCGAGGCCCACGCAGAACGGGAGCGCCGAGACGGACCCGAAGTGCAGCAGGCCCCAGGCGAGTGCCTTGAGCTGGCCGCCCAGTTGATTCCGTCCGAGCCACCAGAGGAATCGGGGACCCGAACGTGCGTCCGGCACGCCCGGATCGGAATACGGAAGATCTTGAATCTGCATGACGTCCCAGTGGCTCGTGACGGGGGTGGGTGGGTGAAGGCGGCGACAAGACGTGAAAGGTTCGCGTCGGGGAGCGGTCGAAATCAAACGGTTTTCCCTGACGGCCGCCGAAATCCGCCCGCTTCCGGCCAGGTCCGCACCGTCTGCCGTCTGCCGTCTGCCGTCTGCCGTCCGCCGTCTGTCGCCCGTCACTTGTCGTCTGCCGCTCCGGGCTCCGCTCCCAACACGCGCCGAATGTCCGGAAATTCGGCTGATGGGCTTTTATGTGGTGCCAGGATGGCCGGGTGCAGATCAGGAGCGGGCGGCGGAGCGTCGCGGCGGCGGCGGTCCTCGGCGCCGTCCTGGCGGCCTCGGCCGCGTGCGCGGGAGCGGGAGAGGGCGGCGCGGGGAGTGGCGCGCCGGGGCCCTCCGTCCGGGCGGCGCGGGCGAGTGCGCCCGCCGAGGCGGGCACGGCCGCCCCCGTCGGCGACCCGGAGCGGCTGCCCGGCGTCGGCGACCGCCTGAGCGGGGCGATCCCCGCCGACTCCGGTCAGGTCGTCGCGGTGTACGGGGAGGGCGTGGACTCGGCCGACTCGACGGTCGTGCTCTACCTCTGGCGGCGGGGCGGCTGGCGTCCGGCGGGAAGCCGGCCCGCGCACAACGGGCGCAACGGCTGGACCACCGACCACTACGCGGGCGACGAGCGCAGCCCGGTCGGCGTGTTCACCGTCACCGACGCGGGCGGTGTGCTCCCCGACCCGGGGACGAGGCTGTCCTACGACCGGGACGAGGGTGCCTACGCGCCCCCGTACGACTGGGACCTGGCGCACCGGCACGACTTCGACTACGTCATCGCCGTCGACCACAACCGCCTGCGGGGCGCGCCGCCGCACGACGCCACCCGCCCCTGGGGCGCCGAGCGGGGTGGCGGCATCTGGCTGCACCTCGACCACGGCAGCGGCACCTCGGCCTGCGTCAGCCTCTCCCGGAAGGCCATGGGGTTCCTGCTGCGCACCCTCGACCCGGACCGTGACCCCGTCGTGGTGATGGGGGACAGGGCGGACCTGCTGGCCCAGGGCGCTTCTGATGGATCTCCGTGGCGTCGGGGATCCGACGGAAGCGCCCCAGCGGCCGCCCGGACGGGCGGCCGCTGGGGCGTCATCCGGCCGGGCGGGGCTCGTGTCCGGGCGCACCGGCGGTGCCGCTGCGGGCGTCCACCAGGTCCACGTCGCTAGCCCGGACGTAGGCGAGCCGGTGGCCGAGCTGGATCTCGTAGTACCGGTCGTGGCCCACCACGACCGGCTGGGGCGTGTCGGAGAAGGTCGACCTGTCGACGTAGGAGCTGCCCAGGCCGGACTGGGTCACGTACCGCTGGCCCGCCCGGAGGGTGTACGGGAGCGGCGACTCGGTCTCCTCCTCCATGCCCTCCGGGTAGGCCTCCTCCTCCGGCAGGGCGCGGCCGTAGACCGGGATCTCGTCCAGCCCCTCCTTCGGCGTCACCATGCGGCCGCTCGCGCCGACCGCCGTCGGGTGGTCCTTCGGGTTCTTGAACCAGGCCTTGTGCCCCTGGTACCAGATCGCCGTCCAGTCGCCGCTGCGTCCGGCGACGGCGAAGGTCTGGCCGGTGGAGACGCGCGATCCCAGGTCGCTGACGTCCTCCGTGGACTCGTCGCCGTCGGGCCTGCGGCCCGGGTCCTGGATCAGCGGGGCGTCCTCGGCGGGCTCGGTGTGCAGCCGGACGGCGCTGGAGCCGTGCGGACGGCACGGCTCGCCGTCCCCGTCGCAGCCGGTGTAGCGCGGCTTGTAGGCCGCGTACTCCGGCAGGATCATCACCATCGGGCTGTCCGGCCCGGCCGTTGCCTTCAGCGGTGCGCCGAGCAGGTCGAAGTAGTGCCGCCAGTCCCAGAAGGGACCGGGGTCCTCGTGCATGTCGGGGATGCTGTCGGCGGTCGGGGACGGCACGTTGTCGTGGCCGAAGATGTGCTGCCGGTCCATCGGGATGCCGTACTTCTTCGCCAGGTAGCGCACCAGCCGTGCCGAGGACCGGTACATCTGCTCCGTGTACCAGGTGCCGGGGTGGGTGAGGAAACCCTCGTGCTCGATGCCGATCGAGCGGGCGTTCACGAACTTGCTGCCGGAGTGCCAGGCCTCGTCCTTGGTCCGGACGTGCTGGGTGATGTGGCCGTCGGTGGAGCGGACGGAGTAGTGCCAGGAGGCCTCCGTCGGGTCCTGCACGGTCTGGAACATGTTGGGCAGCGTCGACTCGGTGTCGTGGATGACGATGTACTCGATGCGCTGGTCCCGGGGGCGGTCGGCGAGGTCGTGGTTGCCGTACTCGCCGTCGTCGTCGATCTCCTCGTAGGGCGCGGCGAGCCAGTCGCAGGACAGCTCCGCGGGGCACTCGACCTCCTTCGGCCGCTGCGGCCCCTGGGTCCGGGGGTGCGTCCGCACGCCGGGAGTGGCGGGCAGGGAGACGTCCTGCCCCTCCGCGGTGGTGCGGTGCGCTCCGTGCCGGATGAGGGCGAAGACGTCGTCGGCGTAGGTGGCCGCCGAGGTGATGTCACGGGTGCCGGGGAAACGTTCCACCGCTTCCCACCAGGCCTCCGGATCGGCGCTGAGCGGCTTGCCGAGGTGCCGCTGGGTGGCCGCCAGGAGTGCGGCGCCGCCCCGGACGTTGGCGGCGGCGTCCGTGCGCAGCTGTCCGGCCGGGGTGTGGATCAGCCGTGCGGCGCGTTCCAGGTCGGCCGGGCGCACCACGTGGCCGCCCGGGGCACCCGCCGCCACCTCGCGGGGCATGGTGGTCCGGCCGGTCAGCGGCGGCGCGCCCCCCGCCGGGGCGGGGGTGTGCGGCCGGTCGGTGTCGACCAGGTGCATCGGCCCGTAGCCGCCGGCGACGCTCGGCGAGCCGGGGTGGGCGTCCCAGCGCGACTGCATGTAGGACACGCTCATCAGGACGCTGCGCGGGATGTGGAACTCGCGGGCGGCGTCGGTGAAGGCGTTCTGAAGGCGTTCGTCCTGCGGGTCGTCGGCACCGGAGGCCGGGAGGATCAGCAGCGGGGGCAGCAGGGCCGCCGTCGCGAGCAGGCAGGCCGTCCGGCGGCACCTGCGAACGGCGTCGGGCACACGTGGGGCGACGTTTCTTCTCATATCCGAGGGTCTCCAACCGCTTGCTGAGGGTCTCCAACCGCACTCGTCGCAACCGGGGCAGAGGGGTTGCCCGTCATGTCACCCCCCGTACGTTTCCGTGCCCGGCGCGTCCCGGCGCGCCGAGCGTCGACCGGGTGGACCAGCAGTCCGGCACAGGCCACCCGGTCGGCGGCAGAGATCCGGCGTGGCGCGGCGCGTCGCCGCCGCGGTCCACGGGCCGCGTGGTATCCGGCATCGGACGCGGCGTCAGTTCTCCACCGGATCCACCCGCCAGTCGGGATGCCCCGGCATGGGCGGGGTGCTCGGCCCGTACAGCCAGGGCGTCAGGAACGGCTTGAGGTCCTCGCCCGCGACCCGGGAGGCGAGCGCCACGAAGTCCGCGGTGCCGGCCGCGCGCCCCTGATACCGCGTCACCCAGGCCCGCTCGATCCGGCCGAACACCTCGTCACCGACCTTCTCCCGCAGGGCGTAGAGCACCAGCGCCGAGCCGTCGTAGCGCATCACCTTGAACAGCGTCGGCTCGGTGGGCTCGGCGGGCGCGCCGTCGTCGTGGCGCCACTGGTCGTGCTGCTCGTACGCCGCCCGCATGGCGTCCTCCAGGGCGACGCCGCCGTGCTCCTCGGAGTACAGCCGCTCGTAGAAACGGGCGTGACCCTCACTCAGCCACAGGTCGGACCAGCGCCGGACGGCGACGCTGTCGCCCGTCCAGTGGTGGGTCAGTTCGTGGACGAGGTTGCGTTCCGCGTCGACCCGGTCGCCCAGCAGGTCGTCCTTGGGTACGAGGGACAGCGACTGGGTCTCCAGGGCCACCGGCAGCTCGGTGTCGCCGACCAGCACGCCGTACCGGTGGAACGGGTACGGGCCGAGCCGCCGTTCCAGCCAGGCGAGGTGCTCCGCGGTGAGCGAGCGGTGTGCCTCGGTCCCGCCGACCAGTGCCTCGGGCACCACGTCCCGGACGGGCAGTCCGCGCGGCCCCTCGCTGTCGACGAACGCGAACTTTCCGATCGCCACCTGGACCAGCTGCGCCGCGATGGGCTCCTCGGAGTCGTACGTCCAGCGGACCCGGCCGCCGGGCCGGCGGACGCGCTCGACGAGCCGGCCGTTCGCCACCGCGCTCAGCCCGGGCGGGGTGGTGATGCGGAAGGTGACCGGCGCCCGCAGGCTGGGGTGGTCGTCCACCGGGAAGACCATCTTGGCGCCGTCGGGCTGAGCGCAGATCAGGGTGCCGTCGGGGGTGGGCACCCAGCCGTACCGGCGGATCGCGTCGTCGCGTTCCCGCTGCTGGGTCGGGTCGGCGGTGTAGGTGACCCGGACGGTGAAGGCCCCGCCGCGCGGGATGGGCCGCGCGGGTGTGACGACGAGTTCGTCGCCGTCGCGCACGGCCCGGGCCGGCTTGCCGTCGACGGTGACCCGGTGCAGGGTGTTGCCCGCGAAGTCCAGGTCGAAGCGGGACAGCGCCTGGGTGGCGGTGGCGCTGACGGTGGTGCCGGCCTCGAAGTGCGTCCCGGGCGCCCGCCAGTCGAAGTCGATCGTGTAACGGCGCACCGTGTATCCGCCGTTGCCGTCCAGCGGCACGAGCGGGTCGCCGATGCCCGGCGCGCCGGGGGCGGGGGGCGGCCCGGACGGGGCGGCGGAGGGGCCGGGAGCGGGGGAGCGGTGGGTTCCGTGCGGGAGGCCGGTGAGAACGGCGTCGCAGGTGAGGGCGACGGCCCCGCCGAGGGCCAGGGCGAGGGCCGCGCGGCGGACACGGGCGGGCGTGATCTCCATGGCAGCACTGTGTCAGCAAGGTCATTTCATAGCACCATATGTACCTGTTGTGTACGGCCGCACGGGTCAGGGACCGCTTGCGCGGGGAACGGCTGGTGCCGTACGCGGAACCGGTCGCCCTGTATGCGGAACCCGTATGCGGAACCCGTTCGTCGGCCGGTCTGCTCATTGCGGTCGGAGGCCGACTCCCCGTAGAACACCGGCCATGAGAAGACGGATCGTCATGTCCATGCTCGCAGGGGCGACCCTCCTCGCGAGCACCCTCCTCGGCACCGGCGCGCCCGCCGCCCGGGCCGCCGACGTCCCGGCCGAGTTCGGCACCGACTGGCACGACCCGGTGACCGCCGCCCCGCCGGTGTCGGTGCCCGGGCACACCAGGTCCTGCCGGGTCACCCTGGCCGAGGCCCGGTTCCGCGACTTCACACCGTACGAGGGGACGTACACACCCCCGAAGGGCTGCGGGGACCACTGGAGCAAGGTGGTGCTGCGGCTCGACGGCGAGGTGAAGGGCCGTCAGTACGACCGCCTGGGCTATGTGCACGTCGGCGGGGTCGAGGTACTGCGCACCTCCACCCCCGAGCCCTCGCCGGACGGCATCGAGTGGCACGTCGAGAAGGACGTCACCCGCTACAGCGACACCTTCCGCAGCGCCCAGGACGTCGAGATGCTCATCGGGAACGTCGTCGACGACACCTACACCGGTGTCATCGACGTCAAGGTCACCCTCACCTTCTACGCGGGGCGCACCCCGGCGAGCGTCCCCGGCAAGGTGCTCACCCTCACCGACGGCACCGCCCTCACCGCCCCGCGCAACAGCGAACGCATCGTCGCCGAGGTGTACGCCACCGGATCCGGCGGCGGCTGCGAGGAGTTCTGGTACCTGACCGTGGCCGACCCGGCGTCGTACTCCTGCAAGGCCGACAAGGGGCCCTACCGGGAGGTGCAGATCAAGGTCGACGGCCAACTGGCCGGAATCGCCTCGCCGTTCCCGAACGTCTGGACCGGCGGCTGGTCCAACCCCTTCCTCTGGTACGTCGTCCCGGGCCCACGCGCCTTCGACGTCAAGCCGATCGAATACGACCTGACGCCGTTCGCCGGGCTGCTCGACGACGGCCGCCCGCACCGGGTCGAGGTCTCCGTCGTCGGGGTTCCCGAGGGGCAGGCGGGCTGGAGCGCCCCGGTGAACGTGCTGGTCTGGCAGGACGCCCACCGCGCCCGCCTCACCGGGAAGCTCACCGCGACGGAGGTGTCGGATCCCGCCAACTCATCGGTGTACACACCGGGTTCGGGGGAGTACCGGGTCGACACGGACGCCGGGCACCGGCTCACCGTCTCCGGATACCTCGACACCTCGCACGGCCGGGTGACCACCACCGTCAGCCGCACCCTGGCCAACACCTCCGTCCACCGCTGGAACGACGGCGAGACGACCGACGCGCTCTACGCCCTCTGGACGGACGACGAGCGGGTCACCGTGACGGCGGGCGGGGCGCCCCGGACGACCGCCACCCACCGGACGTACACCATGAACGGCGTCGTCACCGTCGGCGCCGACGACCGGCTGCGGACGCAACTGGCCCTCGGTGACCGGGCGGTGGCCGACCTCGCCGACCGCGGCCGGTCACGGCTCGACGACACCTGGCGCGGTGACGCGACGTACACCCTGGGCGTGCCGCGCGACCAACGGCACGCGGTCGGCACCTCCGCCGAGCGCTACCGGCTGTACGGGCCCGACGGCTGCTACGACCGTTCGCTCGCCACCGAACAGGGGGTGCTGACCGAGGACCGCAGCGGCTGCTGAGCCGGGGCGCGGGGCACGTCGCACGGCATGTGTCCCGCGCGGCTGTCACGCGCCGGTCCCGGCCGGGCAGCCGGTGCCCGAGGGCCGGCCGTACGGCGAGGAGCGGCTCCCCTCCCTGAGCGGACCGGGCGGGGGAGCCGCTCCTCGCCGTGTCTCAGCGGCGCTCCGCCGGCACCGGACCGTCGACCAGCGTGTCCAGCAGCCCGCCGAGCACCTCGCGCTGCTCCTCCGAGAGCGGGGCCAGGATCTCCGCGGCCGCCGATCTGCGCGCCGCCCGCAGCTCGCGCAGCGTCTCGCGCCCCTCGTCCGTGATCTCGATCCGGGTCACCCGGCGGTTCGTGGGATCCGGCACCCGGCACACCTTGCCGCTCGCCTCCAGGCCGTCGACCAGCGTCGTCACCGCGCGCGGCACCACCTCCAGCCGCTCGGCGAGGTCGGCCATGCGCGGGGGCGCGTCGTAGTGCGCGAGGGTGCGCAGCAGCCGGGACTGGGCCGGGGTGACGCCCAGGTCGCGCGCCTGCAGATGACGTTTCTGGATACGCCACACCCGGCGCGTCAGGCGCAGCAGCTGCTCGGCGAGCGGGCCGTCGGGATCGGGGGTGCTCATACGGGAACAATATCAGGACTATGTTCATTGTGAGTATAGGTAACAGTGAGCTATGCTCCGTGAGTCCGTACACACCACACCCATCCGTAGGAGCCATGCCCCGAGACGAGATCAACTGGACCCCCGACGGCACCTCGGCCGGTCAGCCCCGCCAGGTGCGCCGTATCCTCAAGCTCTTCCGCCCCTATCGCGGCCGGCTCGCGATCGTCGGCCTGCTGGTCGGCGCCGCCTCGCTGGTCTCGGTCGCCACCCCGTTCCTCCTCAAGGCGACCCTCGACACCGCGATCCCCGAGGGCCGCACCGGACTGCTCGGCCTGCTGGCGCTGGGCATGATCGTCAGTGCCGTCCTCACCAGCGTCTTCGGTGTCCTGCAGACGCTGATATCCACCACCGTCGGCCAGCGCGTCATGCACGACCTGCGCACCGCCGTCTACGGCCGGCTCCAGCGCATGTCGCTCGCCTTCTTCACCCGCACCCGCACCGGCGAGGTGCAGTCGCGCATCGCCAACGACATCGGCGGCATGCAGGCCACCGTCACCTCCACCGCCACCTCCCTGGTCTCCAACCTGACCAGTGTGGTCGCCACCGTCGTGGCGATGCTCGCGCTGGACTGGCAGCTCACCGTCGTCTCGATGGTCCTGCTCCCGGTCTTCGTGTGGATCAGCCGCCGGGTCGGCAACGAGCGCAAGAAGATCACCACCCGGCGCCAGAAGCAGATGGCCGCGATGGCCGCCACGGTCACCGAGTCGCTCTCCGTCAGTGGCATCCTGCTCGGCCGCACGATGGGCCGTGCCGACTCGCTCACCGCGTCCTTCGCGGCGGAGTCCGAGCAACTGGTCGACCTGGAGGTGCGGTCGAACATGGCCGGCCGCTGGCGGATGGCCGTGATCTCGATCGTGATGGCCGCGATGCCCGCCGTCATCTACTGGACCGCCGGTGTGGCCCTCCAGTGGGGCGGCGCGCAGATCTCGCTCGGCACCATCGTGGCCTTCGTCTCCCTCCAGCAGGGACTGTTCCGCCCGGCCGTGAGCCTGCTGGCGACCGGCGTCCAGATCCAGACCTCGCTCGCGCTGTTCCAGCGCATCTTCGAGTACCTCGACCTGCCCATCGACATCACCGAGCGGGACGAGCCGGTCCATCTGGACCGGGTGAAGGGCGAGGTCCGCCTCGAGAACGTCGAGTTCCGCTACGACCGGCACGACGACCGGGCCGCCCCGATCCTCGACGGCGTCGACATCACCGTCCCGGCGGGCGAGAGCCTGGCCGTCGTCGGGCCGACCGGCGCCGGCAAGTCCACCCTCGGCTACCTGGTGCCCCGGCTCTACGACGTCACCGGCGGCCGGGTCACCCTGGACGGCGTCGACGTCCGGGACCTCGACTTCGACACCCTCGCCCGCGCGGTCGGCGTCGTCTCCCAGGAGACGTACCTCTTCCACGCCTCGGTCGCGGACAACCTGCGCTTCGCCAAGCCGGACGCCACCGACGAGGAACTGCACGCGGCGGCCCGGGCGGCGCAGATCCACGACCACATCGCCGGGCTGCCCGACGGCTACGACACGGTCGTGGGCGAACGCGGGCACCGCTTCTCCGGCGGTGAGAAGCAGCGCCTCGCGATAGCGCGCACCATCCTGCGCGACCCGCCGGTCCTCATCCTGGACGAGGCGACCAGCGCCCTGGACACCCGCACCGAACACGCCGTCCAGGAAGCCATCGACGCACTGTCGGCCAACCGGACGACACTCACCATCGCCCACCGGCTCTCCACGGTCCGCGGCGCCGACCAGATCGTCGTCCTCGACTCCGGCCGGGTGTCCGAACGGGGCAGCCACGAGGAGCTGTTGGAGCTCGACGGCCGGTACGCGGCGCTGGTGCGGCGGGACGCGCAGCTGGAACCGGCGCCGACAAACTGAAGATATGCCGGGTTTACGGCGATTCGCGGGCTAACGTTCCCGCATGCACAGGAACACTCCGCCACGGAAAAGGATCCGACGCGACGGGATCCGACGGAACACGATCCGACTGACGCGCCGGGGCAGGCTCGCCCTCGGCGTGGCCGGCGCCGTCGTGGCCGGCACCGCGGTGGCGGTGCCGCTGCTGATCCTGGGCGACGGCGAGGCCGCCGGACCGGCCACCCTGGTCATCCCGGAGGGCTGGCGCGCGTCCCAGATCTACGACGCCGTCGACAAGGCCCTGGCCCTCCCCGCGGGCAGCACCAGAACATCCGTCGGCACGGCGGAGCTGAAACTGCCGGGCGACGCCGAGGGCAACCCGGAGGGCTACCTCTTCCCGGCCAGCTACCCGGTGAAGAAGGGCGCGACCCCGCAGTCCGTACTGCGGTTCATGGTCGACACCGCCAACCAGAGGTTCAACGGGGCGCCCCTCGCGGCCGGGGCGCAGCGCAACGCCATGAACGTCTACCAGGCCGTCACCATCGCCAGCATCATCCAGGCCGAGGCCGGCGACAAGGCCGACATGGGGAAGGTGGCCCGGGTCGTCTTCAACCGGCTGCAGCGCGGCATGCCCCTGCAGATGGACTCCACCCTCAACTACGCGCTCAACCGCAGCACCCTCAACACCACGACGGACGACACCCGGGTCGAGAACCCGTACAACTCCTACCAGCGCATGGGCCTGCCGCCCACGCCGATCGACAACCCGGGCGAGGACGCGATGCGCGCCGCGATCAACCCGACACCGGGGGACTGGCTGTACTTCGTCACGGTCCGGCCGGGCGACACCCGCTTCACCGCCGACTACGCCGAACACCAGCGCAACGTCGCCGAGTTCAACGCCGTACAGAAGGCGAAGCCGCAGTCGCCGGCGGCGCCGCGGCCGTCCCGCTGAGGGCTCCGGCAACGGACCGCCGCGGCCCGCGCCCGCGGGGCGTCAGGCGGCGACCGGCTCCCCGGCCAGCAGCCGCCTGATGTCCCGCACGGCCTCGCGGCCCGCCCGGTTGGCGCCGACGGTACTGGCCGACGGGCCGTAACCGACGAGGTGGACGCGCGGGTCGGCGACCGCTCGGGTTCCCTCGGCCCGGATCCCGCCGCCCGGCTCGCGCAGCCGCAGCGGCGCCAGGTGGTCGAGGGCCGCGCGGAAACCGGTGGCCCAGAGGATGACATCGGCGTCGACGTGCCGGCCGTCGGCCCACTCCACCCCGTCCGGGGTGATCCGGTCGAACATCGGCCGCCGGTCCAGCACTCCGTCCTTCAGGCCCTGCCGGATCGCGTCGTTGAGCGGCAGTCCGGTCACCGAGACCACGCTCCGCGGCGGCAGCCCCTGCCGCACCCGCTCCTCCACCAGCGCCACCGCGGCCCGGCCCGCGCCCTCGTCGAAGGGCCCCTCCCGGAAGACCGGCGGCCGTCGGGTCACCCAGGTGGTGGCGGCCGCGTACGGGGCCAGCTCCAGCAGGTGCTGGGTGCCGGAGGCCCCGCCGCCGACCACCACGACCCGCAGCCCCGCGAACTCCTCGGGCCCCGCGTACCGCGCCGTGTGCAACTGCCGCCCACGGAAGGTCTCCTGGCCCGGGTAGCGGGGCAGGAACGGCCGGTCCCAGGTCCCGGTGGCGTTGATCAGCGCCCGCGCCGACCAGTTGCCGCGGTCCGTCTCCACCAGCAGCCGCCCGCCCCCGCCCTCGCGCACCGCGCGGACGTCGACGGGCCGCCGCACCCGCAGGTCGAAGGCGCGCTCGTAGTCCGCGAAGTACCCACCGATGACCTCGGCGGACGGCCGCGCCGGATCGGCCCCGGTCAGCTCCATCCCCGGCAGCGCGTGCATCCCGTGCACCCTGCCGTACGTCAGCGACGGCCACCGGAACTGCCAGGCACCGCCCGGGGCGGGGGAGTGGTCCAGCACCACGAAGCCGCGGTCCGGCTCGAAACCGGTGCGCCGCAGGTGAAAGGCGCTGGACAGACCCGCCTGACCAGCGCCTACGACGACCACCTCGACCTCACGCACATCGTTCACGTTTCTACCAACCCGGGGGTGGCCCCGGATCTTCCCCGCCCCGCCCGTTCCCCCGCCGGCCCCCGCATGCGCGAGGATGTGGGCATGTCGGACGCCTTCACCACACGAGTGCTCCATGTCGCCACCGGCAGCCGCGAACGGGTCGTCGACCTGACCGCGGACTGCGAGGCCTTCCTGCGCGAGGCCGCGGCCGGCCGCGACGGGCTGCTGAACATCTTCGTCCCGCACGCCACGGCCGGTGTCGCCGTCCTGGAGACCGGCGCCGGCAGCGACGACGACCTGCTGGCCGCCCTGCACACCCTGCTCCCCGCCGACGACCGCTGGCAGCACCGGCACGGCAGCCCCGGCCACGGCCGCGACCACGTCCTCCCGGCCCTCGTCCCCCCGCACGCCACCCTCCCGGTCGTCGACGGCCGCCTGGAACTGGGCACCTGGCAGTCGGTGTGCCTGGTCGACACCAACAAGGACAACCCGGAGCGCAAGGTGCGCATCAGCTTCCTCGCGGGTTCCTGACCTGCCGGCCGGGCCGTTGACCCCGTGCGGGCGGGCCAGCCGGTGACCCCCGCGCGGGCCAGGCAGCGGGCCAGGTCCGTACGGGAGCGCAGGCCGAGTTTGCGGTAGACGCGGGTGAGATGGGCCTCGATCGTCTTGCGGGACAGGAAGAGCGACGCGGCGGCCTCGACGTTGCTGAGACCGTCACCGACGGCACGCGCCACCTGGAGCTCCTGCGGTGTGAGCAACGCGATCGGCGGCGGTTCGCCGTCGTGCCCGGCGGACCGGTGTCCCGCCGCCGCGACCTCCGCCTCGGCCCGCACCGCCCACGGAACGGCCCCCAGTTCGGTGAACGTCCGCAGCGCGAGCAGCAGCGGCTCCCGGGCCGCCGACGGCCGCCGCAGCCGCCGCAGCGCCGCACCCGCGACGAGCCGGGTCCGGGCCGACTCGAAGGCCATCTCCCGTCCGGCGCAGGCGCGTTCGGCGACCGACAGCCAGTCGGCGGCCTCCTCCGCGGACCGCGCCAGCGGCACCCGGCACCGGGCGTGCGCGACCGCGGGCCACGCCATCCCGGTCGCCGCCTCGCGCTCCCGCAGCCAGTCCGTCACGGCGACCGCCTCCTCCCGCGCCCCGGAGCGCAGACAGGCCTCGGCGAGATCGGCCACCCACGGCATGAGGGAGCAGTTGACGAGGCCCGTCTCCGCCGCCAGGCCGAACGCCGCCGCCAGATGCGTCCGCGCCGCCTCCGGATCCCCGGCGGCGAGCGCGGACGTCCCGAGCGCACCGCGGGCAAAGAGCGCCAGACCGCGCAGCCGGCCGTCACAGCAGCGCTCGTACCGCGCCACGCGCTCCCGGCAGTCCACGAAGTCGCCGCGGAGCGCGGACAGCCGCGCGAGCTGCACCAACGCGTAGCCCGTCATGGCCAGATGCCCGAACTCCTCCGCCCAGCGCAGCGCCTCGGCGGCGTCCGCCCGGGCCATCGGCCAGCACGACCACATCTCCACCTCCCCCCCCGTTATGTTCTTCGCGGCTCCGCAATGGGGCCGCTGGCCTCCGGGCCCGGCATGACTGTGTCCCCCTGTCGAACGGATGACCTGGGGGGT
>NZ_JBVJND010000030.1:0-133200 GCF_055583825.1 Streptomyces sp. NPDC104367
GACGGACATCGAGCTCGCCGCATAACCCCAGCAACACCGAACCACACCAAACCCGACAGGGGTGCCTTGACGGAAGACATAGAGGCACCCCCCGTAACGCCCGGGTGCTGTGACCGGTTGTCGGTAGCGTGAGTGCCGTGATGGTGGGTGACGAGGAAACGCGGCTGGTCGTGCTCCGGGGCAACAGCGCGTCGGGGAAGTCGTCGGTCGCGGCCGGCCTGCGCGAGCGGTTCGGCCGGGGGCTGGCCGTGGTCGCGCAGGACAACCTCCGCCGCGTCGTGCTCCGGGAGCGCGACCGGGCCGGCGCCGCGAACATCGGCCTGATCGACCTGACCGCCCGCTACGCGCTGGACGCCGGGTTCCACGTCGTGGTCGAAGGCATTCTCCACGCCGGCCGGTACGGCGACATGCTCGCGGCGTTGCGTGCCGATCACCGCGGCCCCACCCACGGCTACTACCTGGACGTTCCCTTCGGGGAGACCCTCGCCCGGCACGCCACCAAGCCGATCGCCGACGACGTCGGCGAGACGCAGCTGCGGGGCTGGTACCTGACGCGCGATCTGCTGCCGGGCGGCGCCGAGACCGTCATCGGCGCCGACAGCGGGCTGCACGAGACCGTCGACCGCATCATGCGCGACACCGGTCTGTCCCATCTGCCCCCGCTGGACCGCTGACCCGGGTGCCGGACCGGTCGCGGCAGTCGTGCCACCAGTGCCCGGCAGGACGGACGGTTTTCCGGGGTTCGACGGATACGCTGCTCTCGGAGGTGTCAAGTGACTGATATGCAGGGCGAGTTGGGTGGGGTGTCGGAGTCCGCGACGGTTGTGGTCATCGGGGCCGGTCCGGCCGGGCTGACCGTGGCCAACCTGCTGCGCACCTGCGGCATCGACTGCGTCGTCCTGGAGTGCCGCAGCCGCGAGTACGTGGCGCAGCGGCAGCGGGCCGGCATCGTGGAGAGCCGTGCCGTGCGGATGTTCGAGTCCTGGGGGCTGGCCGATCTGGTCCTGGGCGGCCCGCCGCACGACGGCATCCTGGAGTTCAGGGTGGACGGCGTCAGCCACTTCGTCGACGACAGCGACGGCTCGGAGGGCTCCGGGGCGCGCCTGTGCCCCCAGCAGGTCCTGGTCCAGAAGCTCACCGCCGCCCACCTCGCGGCCGGCGGGGACCTGCGCCACGAGGTGGCCGACGTCTCCGTGCACGGCCTGACCGGCGACCGCCCCACCGTCCGCTACCGCGCCGCCGACGGCACCCCGCACACGATCGCCTGCTCCTTCGTCGCGGGCTGCGACGGCGACCACGGTGTCACCCGCGCCGCCGTCCCCGAGGGCGTGCTCACCGCCCACTCCTTCGACCACGGCATCGGCTGGCTCACCGTGCTCGCGGACGCCCCGCCGCCCGCGCACCCCCTGCTCGCCGTCAGCCCGCAGGGTTTCGCCGCCCACTTCCCCCGCGGCCCGCACAGCAGCCGCTTCTACCTCCAGTGCCCGCCCGGCGACGATCCCGGAACCTGGCCGGACGACCGGGTCTGGGAAGCGCTGCGCACCAGGCTCGCCGACCCCGCCCTGACCCCGGGCCCGGTCACCGACCGGGAGACCTTCCGGCTGCGCAGCCTCGTCCACGACCCCATGCAGTACGGGCGGCTGTTCCTGGTCGGGGACGCCGCCCACATCGTGTCCCCGATGGGCGGCAAGGGCATGAACCTCGCCCTGTACGGCGCGGACCTGTTCGCCCGCGCCGTCCGGGACCACGTCCGCGACGGCGACGACACCGCGCTCGGCACCTACACGCAGCGCTGCCTGCGGCGAGTCTGGAACGACCAGGAGTTCTCCCACTGGCTGACCCGCACGGTCCACGACGCGGGCGACGACACCGCCGGCGGCCCGTTCCTGCGCAACCTGGCCCGCGCCCGGCTGGACCGGCTCTTCACCTCCCCGGCGGCCGCGCAGTCCTTCGCGGAGCTGATGACCGGCATGGACCCGGACCGCGACCGCCCCCTCGTCGCGCCCCGTCCGCCGGGCGCGGAGTGACACCGGCGCCGCGGCCCCGCTCTCACGGCTCGACGTAGTCCACGGTCTGCATCATGCCGAGGTCCTCGTGGTGGAGCTGGTGGCAGTGGGCGATGGCGCGGCCGGTGTAGTCCTCGTACCGGACGAGGAAGGTGACGGACTGTCCGGGCGTCCCGCCGACCAGGCCGACGGTGTCGTGCCAGACGGGCACCGGAAGCCGCCGCCCGTCGCGATGGGTGACGAGGAACTGGTTGGTGTGCAGATGGAAGGGGTGGTTGAACGCGGGCTCGGTCTCCCCGGTGCGGACCGTCCACCGTTCGACGGTGCCCAGGCGCAGGGTGTGGTTGGTGAAGGCGGGGTCGAACAGCCCGTAGGCCGGGTCGCGGGCGAGGTCGCCGTGCGGGTCGGCCGCGGGAGTGGCCCCGGTGCCCAGCATGCGGTAGGCGTGGGGAAACGCCCCCGGCAGGACCCCCGGGTCGACATGGAGGACGACGTTCCGGTCCGCGTCGGGGTCCGTCAGGTCCCGCTCGTCGAGGAACGGCCGCCCCGGCGGCAGCGAGCGCGGGACGCGCATGGGCGGCGCCATGGGTTCGCCGGCCACCTCGACGGTCAGCAGCGGCACGGCCACACCCTCGGCGCGCAGCTCGTACCGGCCCGGGGTCTTCGCCTGGACCAGCAGGTCGGCGCGGTTTCCCATCGCCAGCTCCACCTCCTCGCGGACGACCGGCGCGGCGAAGGCGACACCGTCCTGTGCGATCTGGTGCACGACCGGACCCGCCGCTTTGCCCGCAACGCGCAGACGCAGCGCGGTGAACGCGGTCGCGGCGACCAGCCGCCACCGCTGCACCTCGCCGGGCCGCAGCCGGAGGGTCGGGTTGACACCGCCGTTGACCGTGAACGTGGACGCGATCCCGCTCACCCAGCCGTTGGAGGTGAAGGCGGGGACCCGGCCGTCCTGGAGTTTGAGTTCGCTGACGCACACGACGATGTCGGCGGCGGCCCTGATCTCCGGGACCTCGTCGACGTCGCCCTCGACGACGATCACCCCGGCCATGCCGCCGACGAGCTGCTCGGCGGTCGATCCGTGCAGGTGCGGGTGGTACCAGTAGGTCCCGGCCGGATGACCGGCCGGGACGTGGACGCTCGACGTGTACCGAGGCTCCACGGCCCCGGCGGCGGCCTCGTCGGGCGTGCGCGGTGCGAACGCGCGCAGGACGTTGTCGGCGTGGCCGGACGGGGAGACGTGCATGCCGTGGGTGTGCACGTTGAAGCTGTTGGGGTGGTGCGGTGTGTTGTGGCCGCCGGTGTGGGGCGGGTTGGGCGGCAGTCCGTTGACGTGCGTCAGCCGCAGGGTGTCCCCGCCGCGCACCCGCAGGGTCGGCCCGGGAACGCCCCCGTTGTAGGTGCGCGTGCGGACCCGCCCGTACCCCGGGATCCATACGTCCGTGAACCGGACGTCCAGGGTCTGCTCCACCACCGCCGGCCCCGTGCGGCACGCCGGACGAGCGGTCGTCGGCGGCTGCGGGAAGCCCGCGGGTGCCGCCGACGCGCGCCGGGCGGCCGCGATCCCGGTGAGCGGCCCGGCGAGACCCGGGACGGGGATGGCCTTGAGCACCGATCGACGACTGATCCCTCCATGTCCACCCATGGTCGGGCAATCTAGATGAACTCGCGGGCACCGCCGGGGCGGCACACCGCGGCCGGCCGGCCAACCCGGACGACGCTCCGCCCGTACCGGGGGCCGGATCAGGGGCCGGACCGGGCCGACGGGCCCGGCCGCCTCGTCGGCGGGCCCCGGCAAAAGCCTTTGCGCGGGCCGCCGTGCGGATGATGAGCTGGCGAGGTGATCGACCACGACGACGCCGGGGCCGTCCGCCCCCGGACGCTGGCCTGGGCGGGCCGGCAGCTGGAGGCCGGTGAACGGATCGTCAGGACCGAGGCGCTGCACGGCGGCATCACCGCCGAGATGCGGCGGCTGACCATCGCCACGCGGGACGGAGGCAGCCGCGACCTGGTGCTGCGGACCTTCGTGGACGCGTACTTCGCGGCTCACGCCGCAACCCTGCTGAACAGGGAGGCCGGCGCCCTGGACCTCCTCGCGGGAACCGACGTGAGGGCCCCCGGACTGGTCGCCGTCGATCCGGCCGCCGCGCACTGCGAGTACCCCTCGCTCCTGATGACCCGGCTGCCGGGCCGTACGGTCCTCGGCGACGAGGGACTGGAGGAGCGCGTCCCGCTGCTGGCCCGGCAACTCGTGGCCATCCACGCCCTGCGACCCGCGAGACGGCCGGTGCGGTACGAGGCGTGGACGACCGCCGACGCGGTCGTTCCGCCGGCCGGCGCCGACGCGGCCGTCTGGGCCGCGGCGACCGACGTGATCCGCACACCCGTACCCTCTTACGAGGGATGTTTCCTGCACCGGGACTTCCAGCCCGGAAACGTGTTGTTCGACGGACCGCTCGCCGGCCGGGCGGGTTCCCGGATCACCGGCGTCGTCGACTGGGTGGAGACCTCCTGGGGCCCGGCGGACCTCGATGTGGCGCACTGCTCCACCAACCTCGCGCTGCTGCACGGCCCTGCGTGGGGCCTGCGGTTCGCCGACGCGTACGAGGAGGCCGGCGGCGTACTCGCCCCGGCCGCGCGTGAGCGGCTGTACTGGCGGCTGCTCGACGCGCTGGGGTTCTCGGGAGAGGCGGGGCAGGTGGCGCGGCCGTGGCGGCAGGCGGGCAGGACCGACCTGACGACGCGGGCCGTGGAGGAGCGGCTGGACGCCTATGTCACCGCCCTGATGGACGCCCTGGGCTGATTCTGCGCCGAAGCGCTCCGAAGCGCCCGCGCCGGGGTGATGTCCGTACCGCCGCCGGGTAGCCCATAGTGGACTGCTCCATCTCATCGGTTTCTTCAGAACGGACGGTTGTGACGACTGTTTCCAACGAGCCATCCGCCGAACGCGTCCCCGGGCGCGTCTGGACGATCCGCCTGACCGGGCACGCGGACCGGACCGCCACGGTCACCTGCAGCACCGCGGCATGCCGGATGCCGCCGCGCTCCAAGGACCTCGCCGGGCTGCGGGCGTTCGCCGCCCAGCACGCGGCCGCGCACGCGCGGGTGGCCACCGTCCACGCCAACGCCTGGTGCCACTGCGGCTCCTCGCAGTGCGCCGCCCACCCGGAGACGACGATCCACTGCGCGGGCGGGGTGGCACTGGTCCTTCAGCACGATCCCCTCGTCGGGCGGGTCTGGACGCTCGAAGAGGTCTGCGAGACGTGCGCCCCGCTGATCCCCAACGCCCGCGTCCTCGCCCGCGCCGCCCGGCCCCCGCGGGCGAACCAGCGGCGGGACGGACAGGTGCCGGTGCCCGTACCGCCCGGTATCCCCGGAGGGTTCTCCTCGCCCACCGCCCAGCCCGCCGAGGGCCAGGCCCCGCAGCCCCGCCGTCCGCGGCGCACGTCGCGGCCCGCCCAGCGCCGCGGCCAGGGGCAGGGGCGCGGTCAGGGGCAGGGGCGCTGAACGCCTGACCCGGGCCGGGCAGGGCCGGCCGGGGCCGTCGGGCGGACGGGTCAGTCCAGGTCGAGCCAGACGACGATGCCCGTGAGGTCGGACAGCACCGCGGCCACGCCCGCGCGGACGGCGGCCGCGCAGCGCGTCGCGGTGAAGGTCGAGGCGTCGTAGGTGGACGACATGCCGAGGCCCTCGCCGCGGAAGGACGCGCCCGACCAGTCCACCGAGGTCACGTTGTGGGTCGGCTCGGCCAGTTCCGCGCCGACCACCAGGAACCGCTGCGCCAGATGGCTCGGGGTCACCGTGGCCAGCGGGTCGATCAGGTCGTTCCCGGCGCTGACGATCAGGTCCGCGCCCATCCCCAGGGACTTCGTGACGCTCGGCAGCAGATCGGCAGGGTGCTCGGCGACCACGGTCCGCAGGTCCACGTGCTCGTCCCGCGCCCAGGCCCGTACCGCCGTCACCAGGGTCCGGGTGGGGCGGTCCGTGCCCGAGGTGAGCAGCACCACCCGGTAGCCCTCGGGGGGACGGACACCGTCCCAGGAACCCGGCCGCGGAGTGACGGTCGCCTCCGGGGTGGGCGGCGCTGAGGGATCGGTGAAGCCCGCGCCGAGCGTGCCGACCGGGGTCGGACTCGCGTGCGGACGCGACCAGTCGTCGCCGGAGCCGCAGCCGGTGAGCAGGGCGACGGCCGCGGTCAGGGCGGCCACGGCTCTGAGCGGGGTGCGCAACGGGATCGTCCTCCAGGGGGTGGCTGCTGGTGCGAGGACATCCTCGTACGACGGGGGCCGCCGGACATGGCCGAAAGAGGCTGGTCGAACGGCTGTTCTTCCATGATTCGTCATCGGGGCGGTCCCTGTTCACCCACGGCATGCAGCGTGCTCGGGCAACCGAAGGAGCTACATGTCACAGCACGCCCGCCGGGCCGTCGTCTTGGTCACCGCGGCGGTGATCGCCCTGTTCGGCGCCGTCCGCCCCGCACTCGCCCACGGGTTCACCTCGACCGTGTACGTCCAGGTCACCGCCGGCGACGACGGCCGGATCCGGACGACCCTGGAACTCGAGTACGACCTCTACGTCGTGTCCGCCGCGGACACCCGGCACGACGACTCCCTCTTCCGGCAGGGGAACACCGCCTTCGAGGACGGGGACACCCGCGCCCAGGCCGCCGCCCTGAACGGACACACCCGCGCCGCCGTCGACTACGTCACCGGCCGGTTCACCGTCGGCTCGGGCGGCAGCGCCTGCACCCCGTCCCGGCGGGGCGGGTTCACCCTGCACCGGCAGGAGGGCGTGCCGTACGCCCGGCTGGTCCTCGACTGGGACTGCCCCGTGCGGAGTGCCGAACCCGTGCTGCGCAGCGAGCTGTTCCCCGACGGCGAGGGCTACGTCCGCGACACCAAGACGATCATCACCTACGAGCTGGAGGGCCGGTCGGGCAGCGCCGCGCTGGACGCCGCGCACCCGTCCTTCTCGCTCGCCCAGACCTGGTACGAGCGCTTCTGGGAGTTCTTCCGGCTGGGCGCCGAGCACCTGCTCGGCGGCATCGACCACATCCTGTTCCTGCTGGCGCTCATCGCCGGGTCGCGGCGGCTGCGCGAGATCGTGCTGGCCGCCACCGCCTTCACCCTGGCGCACTCGGTGACCTTCCTGCTCGCCGCGCTCGGCGTGGTCGACGTACCGGCCCGGGTCGTCGAACCGGTCATCGCCCTGTCCATCGCCGTGGTGGCGGCCTGGTACCTGTGGCGGATGTGGCGCGGCCACGGCCGGGCCGCCGAGGCCGAGGCGGTGGGGTCCGGACGGCTGGGCCTGGACCGGGCGGGCTGGGCGCGGCTCGGCGTCGTGTTCTGCTTCGGCCTGGTGCACGGACTCGGCTTCGCGGGCGCGCTCGGCATCCACGAGGCCTGGTCGTGGACGCTGCTGTGGTCCCTGCTGGTCTTCAACGTCGGTATCGAGGCGGTGCAGTTGGGGATCATCGCGATCGTCTTCCCGCTGCTGGCGCTGGTGCGCCGCCGGTCCCCGGCGGCCGGCCTGCGGCTGACCGGAGCCGTCTCGGCGGGGGTCGCCGTGATGGGCTCGATCTGGTTCGTCCAGCGGCTTGCAGGCGCCTGAGCAGGGACGGCGACTTGGGAAGTTCAACAAGTTCCAAGATCGCATTTAAGGGCGGTTTACCAAGTGAAGAGACTTTCTTGACGTCCATTCATGCACTCCGTGCACCAAAGGAACGTAATCGATGATATCGAGACCCTCCTCGCAGGCCTCCGGGCCCGCGCGGCGCCGTATGGCCACCGGGGCCGCAGCGGCCTTCCTGGGCGTGGCCGTGGCTCTCGGCAACGGCCTGGCGGCTCCCGCCAGCGCCGCCGAGTCCACCGCGCTCAGCGGCATCATCCTCGGTGTCGGCGCGAACGAGTCCCAGCGCACCGTCACCTGGTACTCCTCGGCGGACACCGCCCAGCAGGTGCAGCTGGTCCCGACCGCGCAGCTCGTCAACGGCGAGTTCCCGGCCGACGCGACGCGCTTCGACGCCGTCGGCGGCGCCAACATCGCCACCAGCGGCGGCTACAACCGCCACGCCACCCTCACCGGCCTCAAGGAGCACACCGCGTACTCCTACCGGGTCGGCTCCGACGGCGACTGGTCGACCGCGTACGCCTTCAAGACGCAGGACTTCGAGGGCGACTACGACTTCCTCTTCTACGGCGACCCGCAGATCGGCTCCTCCGGCAACACCGCCAAGGACCAGGCCGGCTGGCAGGACACCCTCGACGTGTCGCTCGCCGCCAACCCCGACGCCGAACTGCTGGTGTCCGGCGGCGACCAGGTCGAGACCGCCAACACCGAGTCCCAGTGGAACGCCTTCCTGGCGCCCGACAAGCTCCGCCAGTACCCGTGGGCCGCCACCATCGGCAACCACGACGTCGGCGGCAAGGCGTACGAGCAGCACCTCTACACGCCGAACACCGACCGCACGGCCCCGTACTACTCCAACGGGAACCCGGCGTCGAACACCTCCGGCGGCGACTACTGGTACATCTACAAGGACGTCCTGTTCATCGACCTGAACAGCAACAGCTACGCCACCTCCCAGGGCGGCGGCGGTGACGCGGCGCACGTCGACTACGTCACCGACGTCATCAACAAGCACGGCTCCGAGGCCAAGTGGAAGGTACTCGTCTACCACCACGCGATCTACTCGCCGGCCTCGCACGCCAAGGACAGCGACAACAAGGCGCGCCGTACGGACTTCCCGACGACGTTCTCCAAGATCGGCGTGGACCTGGTGCTCCAGGGCCACGACCACAGCTACTCCCGTAGCTACCTGATCAAGAATGGTCAGAAGGAGAACCCGGACGAGCAGCCGGGTGCCGCGGACGTGTACCCCGGTCCCGGCGGCGTGCTCTACGTGACGTCGAACTCGGCCTCCGGCTCGAAGTACTACGACATCACCAAGCCCGACAGCAGCGGCACGAGCGGTGCCGGCAACGGCGCGGACCCGCTCAACCCGGACAGCTACTGGTACAACTCGGTCCAGAACCAGGAGCACGTCCGCAACTACGTCAAGGTCGCGGTCCGCAAGGACAAGCTGGTCGTCGAGAACCTGCGCAGCGGCACCTGCGAGTCGCCCAACGCCGCCGTTGAACTGGGACAGGTCTCCTGCACCAACACCACCGAGGGCAAGCCGGTCGGCTCGGTCGTCGACAAGGTGACGGTCCACCCGTACCACGGCGACTCCCAGGACCTCCAGGTCGACGTCCCGGACGCACCCCCCGGTGAGTTCGGCTGGACCGTCGACGGCTACAACGGCCTGGTCGACCTCGGCACCGCCAAGGACCACGACGGCGACTACTTCCAGGCGTCCGGCCAGATCAACCCGATCCTGGTCACGGACAGCCGCCGCTCCCAGGCCCCGTGGTCGGTCTCGGCCGCCGTCGGCGACTTCAAGGACGCCGACAAGACCTTCTCGGGCGCCTACCTCGGCTGGACCCCGAACGTGCTGGAGGCCGGCGCAGGCGCCAAGGCCAGCGGCTCCGTGGCCTCCGGCTACGACGACAACGGCCAGGGCCTGTCCGTCTCGCGCGGCCTCGCCTGGGCCGAGCAGGGCCACGCCAAGGGCAAGGCCAAGCTGGGCGCCGACCTGGACCTGAAGATCCCGGGCAGCGTCGACAAGGGCACCTACCGCGCGACCCTCACGCTCACCGCGCTGAGCAGCTGACCCGCCGGCGGTCCCCCTCGAGGGGCGGGCACCGCACGGTGCCCGCCCCGCACCCCGCACGTCCCACGCACCGGCCCCAGTCCGGTGCGCCCCGATCCCGCCGCCCGCCACGGCCCGCCCACCGCCGCCCGAGGACCCCAGATGCACGCGCCCACCCCGCGCCGGACCACCGCCGTCGCCACCCTGTTCCGCACCGTCCTGCTCGCCCTGCTCGCCGCGCTCGTGGTCACCGGCCCGCTCACCGTCCCCGCCGAGGCGGCCGGCGGCGACGTCACCTGGACCGTCCGCACGGCGCCCAACAGCTACGGCTCCGACCGCTCCAGCTTCTCCTACGGCGTCAACCCGGGCGGCCGGATCGACGACGCGATGATCGTCGCCAACCGCGGCGAGGAACCGCTCACCCTCGCGGTGTACGCGGCCGACGGCTACACCACCGGCACCGGCCAGCTCGACCTGCTCACCCGGGACAAGAAGTCCGTGGGCGTGGGCAAGTGGCTGCACGCCGACCAGACCGGCGTCAAGGTCGCGCCGGGCCGTACGGTACGCATCCCGTTCAGCGTCACCGTCCCCGGCGACGCCACCCCCGGCGACTACGTGGGCGGCCTCCTGACCTCCCTGAAACAGGCCGACGACGCCGCGGGCATCAACGTGGACCGCAGGCTCGGCATCCGGGTCAAGCTGCGGGTCAGCGGCGAACTCCGGCCCGCCCTCGCCGTCGAGGACCTCACGATCGACTACCAGGGCACCGCCAACCCGTTCACCACCGGCGACGCGACCCTGACCTACACGGTTCGCAACACCGGCAACACGACTCTGGCGGTCCGTCAGAAAGCCACGCTGAGCGGCCCGTTCGGCTGGCTGAAGGCCGGGACCGGTGCCGTCGCCGACGCGCCCGAACTGCTGCCGGGGGAGCGGTGGAAGGTGACCGTTCCGGTGCACGGCGTGGCCCCCGCGTTCCGGCTGACCGCGACCGTGACCCTGACCCCGCTGCTCACCGACGCCTCGGGCTCCGTCTCTCCGCTCGACCCGGTCCGGGCCACCGCCGGCGGCTGGGCCGTGCCCTGGACCCTGCTGGTCATCGTCCTGCTCCTGGCCGCCGCCGTCACCGCCCGGCTCCTCCTGGCCCGCCGCGCCCGGACCCGCCGTACCCAGCGGGAGAACGCCCGAGTCCAGGCGGCCGTCGAGGAGGCCCTGCGTACCCAGGAACCCCAGGAGCACTGATCTCCCGCACCCGCCCGGCCGACCCGTCGTGCGCACCGCCCCGGAAGCCGTCCTGCGGCGCCCTCCCCCCGACGGGCGCCGCAGGACGGTCCTCGGCTCAGGCCGGCAGCGTCCAGTTCTGGGCGGCCGTTCCGTTGCAGGTGTAGAGCTGGAGCTGGGTGCCGTTCGTGGTCGAGGAGTCGGGGTCGTCCAGGCACAGCTTCGATTCGGGGTTGACGAGCGATCCGCCCGCTCCGGCGGACCACTGCTGGGCGCCGGTGCCGTTGCAGGTCCACAGCTGGATCAGGGTGCCGTTGGTGGTCCCGCTGTGATCGGCGTCCAGGCATTTGCCCAGGGCGCGGATCGTTCCGTCGGCGGCGATGATCCAGTCCTGGGCGTAGGTGCTGTTGCAGCCCCAGATCTGGACGTGGGTGCCGTCGGAGGTGCCGGAGGACGCGTCGTCCGCGCACAGGTTCGAGGCCACGGCGGAGGTGAGCGGGCCGATCCGTGGCGCGGCAGGTGCCGTGGTGTCTCCCGGGTACGAGGGCGGCGCGGCGGACGCGGCGGTCGCCCACGAGGTGTCGGCGCCGGTGCCCAGCGTGAAGTCCAGGGTGCCGCCGGCCGTGATCGCCGTGGTGGGAGCGTAGGCGTTGTTCCACGCCGTGCCGTTCCACGCGGCGGACTGGACGTAGGGGGCGTCGTCGGCGGCCCCGTCGCCGTTGACCGTCAGCGTGCCGCCCGACGGAAGGGTGATCACGGCCTGGGTGAACAGCGGCGATCCCAGGGCGAGATCGGAGGTTCCGGGGGTCTCCGGGAACATGCCGAGCGCGGACCACACGTACCAGGCGCTCATCGCGCCGAGGTCGTCGTTGCCGTCGGCCAGGCCGCCCGGGGTGTTCGACCAGATCTGGTCCTGGATCGCGCGCACCGTGCCCTGCGTCTTGTAGGGCTGCCCCGTGTAGTCGTACTCCCACGGCAGCTCGATGCTCGGTTCGTTGCCGACCCAGGCGTAGCCGTTGGCGCCGGTGTAGCTGCGCAGCACGGTGTCCAGGTAGTGGTTCATCGCGGTGTCGCCGCCCTTGGCGTGCGCCAGGCCGCCGATGTCGAACGGGACCATCCCGGTGTAGATCCACGAGTCGGCCTCGACCATGTCCGTACCGCTGGTGGGGTCGAAGCCACCGGTCCACGAGCCGTTCGCATTGCGGGGTTCCGCGAAACCGGAGGCCGGGTCGAGCACGTTGCGCCAGTCCTGTGCGCGGTCGGCGTACGTCTTCTGGTTCGCGGTGTCACCGAGCGCCCCGGCCAGCGCGGAGATCGCGAAGTCGGCGGTGTCGTACTCCAGGGTGGTGGCCACCGGACCGTAGAAGTTGCAGCAGCCGTAGCTGCCGTCGTGCGGCAGGTATCCCGGTGAGTTCAGGTAGGCCAGGCCGGGCCGGTCGTTGTTGGCCGTGCTCGCCTGCTTCACCATGTCGGCCAGCGCGGTGGTGGCGTCGAAGTCCCGGGCGCCGAAGGCGTAGTAGTCGGCGAGGACGGCGTCCGCCGGGTCGCCGACCATGACGTACGACTCGCCGTTGTTCTCCGACCACTTGGGGAAGATCCCGGTCTGTGTGTAGTCGTCGACCATCGACTGCGCGGTGTCGGAGGCGACCTGGGGGGCGACCAGGGCCTCCAGCTGGGCCTGCGAACGGTAGATGTCCCAGCCGGAGTAGTTGGCGTACACGGCGCTGTGACCGGCGTCCACGGTGTGCGTCGTCCCGTCGAACCCGTAGTACCGGCCGTCGGTGTCGCTGATCACGTTCGGGTGCAGCAGCGAGTGGTAGAGCGCGGTGTAGAAGGTCTGCTGCTGTGCGTCCGTCCCGCCGGCGATCCGTACCTTGCCGAGCGCGCCGTTCCACGCGTTCTGCGCCGCGGTGCGGGTGGCGTCGAAGTCCCATCCGGGGTTCTCCGCGGTCCGGTTGGCGGTGGCGCCCGCGACCGACACGTACGAGATGCCGACCTTGGCCTGCACGACACGGTCGGCCGTGGTGTCGAAGGTGACGTAGCCGTTCGAGGCGGCGGCGTCGGGAGCAGCGCTGCCGGCCGATTTCGCTTCCGAAGCGCTGGGGTTCCTGCCGTGCAGCACCGGCTCGTTCGGCTTCTCGGCGGCGTTCTTCGACGCCTTCCCGGTCGCCGACGCCTTGGCGACCGAGCTGCCCAGCGAGGCGAACGGCTGGTCGAAGACCATGTCGAAGTACACGGTGTACGTGTTCGAGGCACCGCAGAAGCGACCGCTGGTCACCTGTCCGCTCACCTCGGTGCCCGACACCTTGGTGAACTGCGTCGACGTGGCGCCGTTCTGACTGCCCGTCAACTTGAAGACCAGGTTGGCCCGGGTGGTCGAGGGGAAGGTGAAGCGGGCCATGCCGCTCCGCGTCGTGGTGGTCAGTTCCGTGGTCACCTGGTTGTCGAGCGCCACCTTGTACGACCCGGCGGACGCCGACTCGTTGGTGTGCGAGAACCCGTCCGTGGCACCGGTGTCGACGGTCCCCACCGTGGGCAGCACCGGTATGTCACCGGCCGCGCCGCAACCGGGTCCGGCGATGTGGGTCAGGCTGAACCCGGTGATCGACGAGTCGTTGTACTCGTAACCCCCGCCGTCGGGACGCGACGGGGTGTCCGGGCTCCACTGCACCATGCCGAAGGGGACGTCGGCCCCCGGGAAGTCGTCGGCCTGGTTCGACGTGCCGATGAACGGATCGACCACGGTCGCCGGTGCGGTGACGAGCGCGGCCCTCCCGGCCGCCCACGCGGGCGTGCACAGTCCGGCCGCGGCCAGTGCCGCGGCGGCGAGGAGACCGATCGCCGCGGATCCGCGAGGTCTCAGCAGTCTTGTCGTCACGGGGCTTTCTCCTCTACGCGAAAGTGAGGGCCGACAACGTTGTCCTCGCGTCGGCGGCGCGGCCCCGGACGACGAGCGGGTTTGCCGGGAGATCCGGATCACGGAGGCTGACATCGTTGTCCAACCGTGGGGACGAGGTACCTGGGCTTCGAACGTCGGAATGGACCGTGGGGCGGTGTGCGCCCGAGGCGGTGGGGGCTCCCGGGAAGCTAGCCGCAAGGCAGGAACATGTCAACGAAACGGGCAGGGGGTCCGCCGAGGCCGTCGCACCCCTGCGGGCGGCAGTGGATCTGCCGCCCGCAGGGGTGCCGGTCAGCGGTGTGCTGCGGCCGGGGTCGTCACCCGGCCGTCGGGCTCGGCGAGACCGTGCTGTTCGCCGGCGGAGTGAGAACGACCTGCGGCTGGCCCGCGGTCGCGGGAGGCGGGGTCAGATCCTTGGCCGAGAGGTTGGGTGAGGCGGTCTCCTGGACGAGCGCCTGGCCGAAGTCGACCAGGCCGGTCTTCTCGACAGCCGTGAGGTGGTCCAGCACGGTGTCGTTGGCCTCGTCGGCCAGGGCGCGGACCAGTGAGTTCCTCGTGGTGGTGCGGACACTCGCGATCGTGGTGAGGAACTGGCCGTTCGTGGCGCGCACGGTGGTGGCCATGTCGGTGTCGAACTGTTTGCCCTTTTCCGAGTTCAGCCGGGACTCGAAGCCCTGCTGCTGGGGGGACGGCTGGTTGGGCAGCGTTATGCCCAGCTGATTGGCCACATTGCGGCAGGCGGCGTCCAGCGCGGCATCCCCGTCGACGAGTTGCTCTCCCGCGCTCCTGACCGCCTTCGTCGACCCCTTCTTCAGCGCCTTCTGGCCGACGGGGTACTCCCACAGTCCGGCCGAGCGCACTTGGACCACGAAGTCCCGGTCGGCCTCCGTCAACGTTCCGCTCGCCGGGGTGGCGAGGACCCGCGCGGGTGCACTGCTGACCTTCTGGACTCCGAGCATGGAGGGGTAGAGGAGGGAGCCGAGGGTGATGCTGACCGCACCGCCCAGAAAGAGAGTTCCCGCCGCCTTCCGTGAAACGAGCACCGTGTCTCCTGATCCGGTTCTTCGGATCCCGCACGCCCGGATGTACGGATGCGAAGGCTCCGCAGAACCTTTAGGGCTCGTCATGGGTTGGCAAAGAGATCGGTGCCCTGAGGGCGGTTGGCGCGCATCGGCCCGCTCACCGGCGAGAAAAAGGGCCGTTCGGCCCTATCGGGACCGGGTGCCTCGCGGTCGACGATGGAGCGGCGGCCGGGAAGGGCCATGTCCAATCCCGCACTTCTGGTCCTTCCCGGTTCGCGTACGACATCAACTGAGGTGGAGGGGGGTGCCGTTCGGCCGAAGGCCGACATGCTCAAGGGATCACCGACGTTCCTTCGCCACCGACGCGGTCCGCCCACCGTGCGCCTTCGCGTGCCCGATCGGTACATGGCCGGCGCGGGTTCCTCGGCCCGCAGAGCCGCGCTGTGCCCAGTCCCGGGTCGATCACGTGGATCTCCCGCCCCGGCTCCTCCTGGTTGCCGACTGCCGCACGCCCGTTCCGGATCATGGACGCGATCCTGTGCGTCGATCGCAGAACACGGTCTACGGCTGCTTCGTCAAGCGGTGGAAGGACGGCGTGCGGGAGAAAGTGATTCCTTGGAACAGATGTCCGGTATGCATCTTATCTTTGAATCTTGACGGAACGGACACGGATTTGAGGACCGTGTGCGCGCCGCCCCGTATGGAGGGCGGAGCCTGCAACCTTGCAGACGTCAAGAAATGGGTTCGTCCGTGAAATCCTTGCTCCGGCGACTGGGTCTGACCCTGCTGCTGGCCCCGATGCTCGCGGCCCTGCTCCCGGGAAGTGCCGGCCCGGCTCGAGCCGCACAAGCCCCCAGTGCCCTGGGAAGCGGAAAGTCGCTGGCCGCAGGGGGCAGGTTGCAGTCCCCTGACGGCCGTTACGCGCTGATCATGCAGACCGACGGCAACCTCGTCCTGTACCGAGGCAGCGATCCCGCCCTTTGGGCGAGCGGCACCGCGGGCCGTCCGGGTGCCGTGGCGCAGATGCAGTCGGACGGCAATCTCGTGCTCTACGCGCCGGGCCATGTGGCGGTCTGGGCCAGCGGCACCGCAGGCCGCCCTGGCGCCTACCTCGAACTGCAGAACGATGGAAATGCGGTGATCTACCACGACCCGGGGCATGTTGCCGTCTGGGCGTCGGGTACGTCCGGCGGAGGCGCGTCCGCGGCTCCGGTCGCTCCTGTCTTCGGCGACTCACGCAACGTGCCCTGCGCGTCGGGGACTCGGGACCTCGGGGTGGCGGACGGCTACCGCAACAACGCCAAGGTGCTGATCCGTCTGTGCGCCGTGGTCGGTCTGCGCAGCACGAGTGAAGAGAGCGGGAACACCCCCTATCGCGTACCGGGCGCAAACGGCGAGGCGGTGGTGAACTCTCGGATGTCGGGTGCCGTCGCGGCCATGTTCCGGGCGGCGAAGGGGTCGGGGCTGACCCTGAGCGCTTCCAGCGCGTTTCGGACCATGGCGCACCAGCAGGCCCTGTGCAACGCCAATTCCCCCTGCCGGCAGGGCAACTACGGTCGCGTGGCCCGCCCCGGGACGTCGAACCATCAGATGGGATTGGCCATCGACTTCGCGGGCATCGACAGTTCGGCCGGCTGCACCAACGGATCGGGAGGTGCGTGGACGTGGCTGCGCGCCAACGCGTCCCGCTTCGGGCTCCATCAGTACAGGAACGAGCACTGGCACTGGGATGTGCTGTCCGACAGCACCCGCTGCTGACTGCAGACATCCGCCGTCGACGTCCCAGCGGGGCACTGCGCGGCAGGACACTGCGTCGAGCGGGGGCGTGCGGCCGTGATTTGGCCGAGCCACCCGTGATGGCGGCGATCGCGCTCTGTGGCCGTCGCCGCCGTCGCACGGCGCCGCAAGAGCGGTGTCAGTGGGCCGGTTCGAGGTGTTCGGGGTGTGGGCGGTCGGTGTTCAGGCGGGTGGCGAGGAAGCGGGCGGCGCGGTCGAGTGCGGAGTCCGCTTCGTCGAGGCGGCCGTAGTGGTGCTGGAAGACGTGGGGGAGGCCGGGGCCGACTTCGAGCGTGACCTCGACGCCGTCGGCGCCCGCCCGGCCGGCCAGCCGGACCGCGTCGTCGAGGAGCAGCTCGTTCGCCCCGACCTGCACGAGGAGCGGGGGCAGCCCCGTGAGGTCGGCGAACAGCGGGCTGGCCAGGGGATGCGCCCGGTCGTCCGCGCCGACGTAGAGCTCGGCGTAGGCGCGCAGGTCGGCCTCCGTGAAAATGGGGTCGGCGCCCTCCTTGGAGCGGATGCTTCCTCCGCCGAGGGTGAGGTCGGTCCAGGGGGAGAAGACGGCCACGGCGGCGGGTTGCGGCAGCCCGGCCTCCCGGGCGGCGAGCAGCGTGGCGATGCTCAGTCCGCCCCCGGCGGAGTCACCGGCCAGCACGAGGTCCCGTGGGTCGGTGCCCGACGCCAGCAGCTCGCGGTAGGCCGCGAGCCCGTCGTCGACGGCCGCGGGGAACGGGTGCTCGGGCGCCAGCCGGTAGTCCACCGACGTCGCGCGCAGCCCGGCGCGGCGGGACAGCTCGCCGACCAGCCCGGCGTGGGTCTCCGGGGAGCCGATCACATAGCCGCCGCCGTGCAGGTACAGCAGCCGGCCGCGGCCGGAGACATCGGCGGGCTCCAGCTCCAGGGCCGGCCGGCCGCCCAGGACGGTCCTGCGGGTGACCACTTCCTCCGGCGCGGGACGGGTGACGGCCGCGGCGAAACCGCCCCGCTGCTCCTCGGGAGTGGGCCGCCTCTCGGTGCGGGGGGCGGAACGGAGTACGGCGTCCAGTGCGTCGCGCTGCTGTCGGGACATGCGGGGCCTCCATGGCGCCATGGGTCGGGGTGCGAGGATGGATTCCTCGGAATCCATCTGCCTGACCCCAACCGGATTCCAAGGAAGATGATTCCCGGGAATCTACTGGAAGGCCAATGTGAGCCACATCACTCCGATCTTCAGTGACCTGGTCCGCGTCGAGACCCGGCTCTACAACGCGGTCAGCGCCCGGTTGCGCGCCGAACAAGGTCTGGGGCTCGGACAGTTCGAGCTCCTGGAGATCATCGACCGGGTGCCGGGATGCCGAGTGCTCGACATCGTCGGCGAACTGGCGATCACCGTGGGGGCCGTCAGCAAGGCGGTCGACCGGCTGGTGGCTGCGGGCTGGTGCCTGCGGGTCGCGCACCCCCATGACCGCCGCTCGTCCGTCCTCCGCCTCACCTCCGCGGGCGAGGCGCGGCTGTCCGCCTCCCGACCCGTCGTCGAGAGCGAACTCCTCTCACTGACCGCGGCGGTTCCCCCTGACGACCTCGTCCGCATCGCCTCGACCCTGGCCGCGCTGCGCGCGACCCTCGAAGCGGGCTCCCACGGCCGGCCGGGATGAGCGGACACGACCCGCACATGGCATCCGCCGCCCAGCCGGCGCGCCCCCGGTCGGCGTCACGAAATCGGGTTCAGTAGCCTCTGACTCGTCCTCAGCAGGCTTTGCCGACCTGTCCGATACGAGATCAAGGAGCGCCCATCGTGATATCCGAGGTGGCCCCGGGGGCCGGCCCCGACGGGTGGGACGCCGCTCTGGCCGGTGCCTTCGGGATACTGCTCGCAGGCCGGCCGGCCGCCGATCCCGCCGCCGGATACGGGGTGTACTACGGCTCGGACTCCCTGGACGAGTTCCTGTTCCCGAACACCTGGGCCACCTCCGACGCGCTGACGGCCCGGCAGCCGGTGCGGCTGCCGGACGAGGACGGGGAGTACCCCTTCTCTCCCGCGGCGTGGTGGTTCGACCTGAGCGAGTCGCTCTTCTGCTTCGACGCCGACCTCCTGGCCGGAACGGGACCGTGGGGCGAAGACGGTCACAAGGGCCCCCGGCCGTTCGGCGATGCCTTCGTCGCCGACCTGCGGACCGTCGCCACGGTCGATGAGGACGGCTCGGCGCTGGTGCACGGAGCCGAGTTGGGACCCCTCCTGGACCGTCACGGGGTGGACCTGACCGGCCGGAGGTCCGAGAAGCTCAACTGCTGGCTGACCGTGGTGCTGCGCGTCGCCACCGACGGCACGCTGGGCGACGCGATGAAGGCGGCCACGTTCACCGGTCGCGGCCCCGGACACCTCGTGTCGATCGGCGACATGAGCCACGCCCGCGCTGCCGACGAGCCCTGGGAGGAGAAGCTGGGCGCGGTCACGCATCCCGCGCTCCGGGACCATCTCCGCATGCTCTGCCTCACCGAGGACGACGCCCGCGGCGAGGGCGGCTTCTACTGCGGCGCCGACCACTGGCCCTGGACCGACCTGGAAGCGGCCGGTTACTCCCTCGTCGCGGGATGGGGGTTCGGCGAGTCCCAGGCCGGAACCGCGGTAGTACGGCTGCCGGACAAGTCGTGAGCGACAGGACCTGACCGGTCCGGACGACAGCGGACCTCCCAGGGGCTCTCCCTCGGTTCCGGCCATCGGAACACCGAACGACATCGGGCGGGGGCGCCATGACACTGAGGCTCCTCCGGTGCAGTCGGTGCAGGGAGACCTCGTGGAGATGGGCCTGGAACCCGTGGAGGAGCGCGTCGGTGTCGACGGCCGCTTCCAGTGGGAGCTGCCCCCGCCCGGCGTCGGCGGCGGGGCAGCCTCCGGTACCCGCGGGGCCGACTGGACGCCGTCCGTCTGGTACTTCGCGCTCCCGCTCACCTCCGCCCACCGGGGCGGCCACTCCGGCGGAGGCGCCCTCATCGACGGCGTGGACGGCCAGGAGCGGTACCGCAACGAGGGAACGGTCTACCCGCACTCCGGCCTGGTGGAGATGATCACCTACCAGGACCGCCACCTTCCCGAACTCCCCTGGAAGTACGTCGACGTGAGCCATGTCCCCTGGGGCGAGGTACGCGCCGCCATCGCCGCCGACCCCCCCTGACGTGGCGGCGTTCACCGTCTACACGTCCACCGCGCTGTGGGCCTACATCGTCGCCGCGGAGATCAAGCGGGTGAACCCCGAGGCGATCGTCGTGTTCGGCAACGACCACGCGGGGATCCTCCATCGCGAGATCCTCACCGGCCACTACGGCGGCCGGCTCGTCGACTTCGTCAGCACCGGCAACAACGGCCCCTTCACCCTGCTCGGCCTCCATGTACGCGCCGTCGGCCTCGTCGAGCGACAAGACGTGCGACGGCCTCGCCCTCGGGCTGCGGGCGGGCGCCGCCGCGATGGACATGGAGTACGTGCAGTTCCACCCCACCGGGCTCGCGTCCGACGTGCCGACGTACGACGGCATGCCGGTCGAGGAGGCCGTACGGTTCGACGGCGCGACCCTCCTCAACCGCGACGGCGAGCGGTTCATGCTGCGGTACGACCCCGCGGGCGAGCGCGCCACCCGGGACAAGGTGTCGCGCGGTGCCTACCGCGAGATCGTGGAAGGCCGCGGTCACGCCGACGCGACGGTCCACCTCGACCTCGGTCCCTGCACGTGGGTGGTGCCCGAGCGCTACCCCGCCCTGTACGAGCGGCTGTGCCTGCTGCGGCCGGGATTCGGCTCGCCCGGCCGGTCGGTGCTGGCCGTGCGGCCCACCGCGCACTTCCTGATGGGCGGGCTCCGTATCGACAGCACGGCCCGCACCACGGTCCCCGGTCCGTACGCAGCGGGCGAGACGGCGGCCGGCGCCCACGGCGCCAACCGCCTCGGCGGCAACGGCCTCTCGGAAGCACTCGTCTTCGGCCGGATCGCCGGCCGCCACGCCGCGAACCGTGCCGCGGGCGCCCGTTCGGGGCGGACGCGCGAGGCAGGCTCCGCCCGGGTCACCGGCCCCTACCGCTTGGACGTCCGGCCCGGCGGCCCGAGTCCCGAGGCCCTGCTCCAGGTGCTGCGGCGGGAGATGTACCTGAAGGCCGGCCCGATCCGCACGGCACCGGGCCTGCTGGCGATGGGCGAGACCGTCGCGGCGCTGGAGGAACGCGCGCGGGCCACGGACCTCGCCTCCAGACCGCGGGCCGCGGGCCAGGTGCAGACCCTTCTGGACCTGGAGAACCTGCTGCTCGCCTCCCGGCTGATCACCGAGGCGGCGCTGCGGCGCGAGGAGTCGCGCGGCGCGCACCACCGCGAGGACTTCCCGGCCACGGCCGACCGCCCCACGGCGCACTGCGTCACGTACGAGGCCGGAGAACCGGTCTGGCGGCCCGTCGCCCGTCCGGCGCTGCTCGGCGGGGAACCGCGGCGGTGAACGTCGGCGGCATGGCCGGGGTCGCCGCGCTCTCCCTCGGCATGGTGTTCACCCCCGGGCCGAACATGATGTACATGGTCTCGCGGAGCATCGCCCAGGGCCGCCGCGCCGGAGTGGTGTCGCTGGGCGGGGTCGCGACCGGCGCCCTGGTGTTCCTGGTGGTCACCAACCTCGGTCTGCTGGCCGTGCTGCGCGCCGTTCCCGCGCTGTACGCGTCCTTCAAGGCCGTGGGCGCCGTCTACCTGGGCTGGCTGGCCTGGCAGGCGTTCCGGACCGACGGCGTGTCCGTCTTCGCGCCCCGCGAGACGGCGGCCGCCTCCACCCCCGGGCTCTACGCGCTGGGGCTGCTCACGAACCTCCTCAACCCCAAGATCGCGCTGCTCTACCTGTCCCTGATCCCCCAGTTCGTCGACCCCAGGGAGGGCCACGCCCTGCTCCAGGGCTTCGTCTACGGCGGTATCCAGATCGCCGTGAGCGTCTGCGCCAACCTGGTCATCATCGCCGCCGCGGGCACCCTGTCGGCGTTCCTCACCGCACGCCCCACCTGGCTGCGGGTCCAGCGGTACGTCACGGGCACGGCCCTCGGTGCCCTGGCCCTGCTCCTGGCGACGGACCGCTCCCAGCCGGGACCCCCGCTGAGCTGACCCCGGCCCGGCCTTGGCGCACGCCGGTCTCTCTCACCGAGTCGCGAGGCCGGAGGTCAGCGCGACGGTCTCCGCCCAGAGTGCCCGCCGCACGCCCTCGCTGCGGCCGGGCTCGGGCGCCCGAAGCGGTTTGGCGTCGCGTACGGAGAAGTAGCCGCCGGTGACGTGCGCGAAGGCCGGGTCGGTCGCCAGGCGCACGATGATGGCGGCGCCCTTGTGCGGATCGCCCACGCCGAGGGCGTTCAGCGCGCGCTGGAGGAGTCCGGAACCGGGCAGGTCCCGGCCGAGGCCGGTGGCGTTGAAGCCCGGGTCGCAGCAGTTGACGGTGACCTCGGTGGCGGCCAGGCGCCGGGCGAGTTCCCGGGTCCACATGATGGTCATCAGCTTCGTCCGGCCGTACCGTGCCATCGACTCCCGGCGTGTGTAGGGATCGGTGCGGCGCAGATCCCGGGCCGGTTCGATCGTCCCGGCCTGCCGGGACGCCTCCGAGGCGACGTTGACGACGCGCGCGGGGCCGGACGCCGTCAGCGCGTCCGTCAGCATCTCGGTCAGCGCGAACGGGCCGAGGTAGTTGACCGCGGTCATGACGTCCAGGCCCTCCGCGGTGGTCCGCTGCGAGAACGCGTGCAGGCCCGCGTTGTTGACCAGCACGTCGAGCCGGGGATAGCGCGCGGCGATCTCCTCGCCGGCCCGGCGCGCCTGCGCGATCAGCCCCAGATCCGCGTGGAAGACGTCGGCCCGCACGTCGGCGGCCACCGTCCGCAGCTCGCCGAGGAGGGCTTCGGCCCTGGTCCGGGAGCGCGCGACGACCCCGATGCGGTAGCCCCGGCGCGCCAGTTCGATGGCCGTGATCCGGCCCAGCCCGGAGGTGGCGCCGGTGATCACGGCGACGGGACGGCTCATCGCCCACTCCATTCATGAGGTACCTCATTAATCATGTGTGAGACGATACCCGACACCATGAGTGAGCACGAAACGGTGCGGGACGCCGAGGGCGCCGAGCAGGTCGGGCTGCATTTCCTGTCCGTCGCGCACCGGGTACGGGAGATCGTCGACCAGCGGATGTCGGCGGCGGGCCTCTCCCTGTCCCGCACGAAGGTCCTACGGCTGCTGGCCCTGCGCGGCCCACTGCACCAGGCCGAACTCGCCGGAGCCCTCGGCCAGGCCCCGCGTTCCGTCACCCAGGCGGTGGAGGCCCTGGAACGCGCCGGTCTGGTCACCCGGACCGGCGACTCCGCCGACCGCCGCCGCAAGACGGTCTCCCTGACCGGCCAGGGCCAGGCCGCGCTCACGGCGGGCGAACAGGCCGGCGCGCGGATCCTGCGCGAACTCTTCGGCTCGCTCGGCACGCACCGCCTTGCCGACCTGGAAACGCTGCTCACCGCCGTCGACGGAGCCACCGCACACGCGGACTGAGGCGGCGGTGGCGCACGGCGTGCCCGCAGGAGTCCCCGCCCCGGCGCGCGATCGTCGGCGCGCCGCCGCCCTCGTGGATCAGCAGGGCCTGCGCCACACACCCAGCGACGGCCGCTTCCGCATCGACGACAGCCCCAGCCGCCGGGACTCGGCGCAGAAGCTGCCGAGCGGCTCGTCGTACTCCACGTGGAACACCGTCTTGCCCGCCTTGACGAACGGCGTCAGGCGCGCGCACTCGTCGTAGCGGGCACACTCCTCGTCGACCGCGAAGCCGAAGTCGGCGAGCAGCCGAGGGATCTGCGGAAGGTCGTTCTTCAGCTCCGTCGATGTCGTAGACCGGCACGTCCGCCGTCGGATCGACCTCGCCGTCCAGCTGCCACTGCCAGGCGAGACCGGGCCCGGGATGCCAGATGGCCCCGGCGGTGGCGGCGGCCGGGTGTTTCGAGGGCCGGTCCCGGTGGGTGGTGCAGCCGGCCAGGAGCGTTTCCGCCGGCAGGATCGCGAAGAGCGCGGTCCGGGCCCGGAGCAGGGGGGAGAGTCTCATCGTCCGGTCTCCGCGCCCGTCAGGGCCGGCGTCAACCGGCTCCAGGGATTGGGCGGTTCACCCGTCACCGGGCCGCAGACGGCGGCGCCGCGCCGGTGCGCGGTGCGCACGGCGAGCGGGACGAGCGCCTCGGGAACCCCGTAGACCTGGTGACACAGCCGCTCGGGCGGCTGCCGGCCGGCCCACTCCGGGCGGCTGAACGCGGAGACGTACGTCGGCCAGTGCCTCTCGAAGGTGACGGTCAGGTCGGCGAGCCGCAGGTACCCCGGCGCCGGGTGGACGCCCGGGTCGAGGCCGCTTCGACGTCGTCCGAGGGGTGGCCGGTGGTGAGCAGGTCGAGCCACTGGCCGTGCATCGTCTCGACGCGCACGGCCGACAGCAGGGGCAGTACCCGGGCCAGCCGGTCCGGGCCCAGGTCCGCCGTGTGGATCAGCTCGTCGGAGAAGGCGAACGCCATGTCCCCGATCAGGACGGCCGCCGCCCGGCCGAACTCCGCCGCGAGGCCGCCGGGGCAGGTGTGCAGCCCGGCCAGGGTCCGGTGCAGGCTGGGGCGGCCCCGGCGGGCCGGGCTGCCGTCCGTGACGTCGTCGTGGACCAGCGCGAACGCCTGGAACATCTCCAGGGCGGCCGCGACTCTCAACACCGCCTCGGGCGGCACGACTCGGCCGTCGGCGGCCGCGCACCAGTCCGCCACGCACAGCAGGGGCCGCAGCCGCTTCCCGCCGGCGCCGACGAAGTCCGCCAGCACCCGCACCGGTTCACCGGACAGCCCCGCCTTGTGGGCGTCGGCCTCCTTGGCTCGGAAGAAGCCCGCCAGGACCGACTCCTCGTCGCGCCGGAGCGCGTCCAGATCCAGCGGTACCGCGGTCGGAACAGCACCCGCGGCCTCCATGACCAGCCTCCAACAGGCCCACCCCACCAGCCGACGGCATGCCCGTCCCTGCCGAACGCCCCTGCGCCGCGGTGCGGTCAGTTCGGGGAGGTCTCGACGACGGTCAGCACCAGGACACTCCGACCGCCCTCCCCGGACAAGGCGCATGCCCGTATCGCGAGAACGCGTACCGAAGCCGACAGCGCGCACCGGCCGAACGGCACAACCCCGTCGCGCGACCGCACCACAGCCGCGCCCCTTGCGGTCGGGAAAGGCAACGTGCTTTTTTCGTAAGGGAGTTGACGGCATGATGCGGTCGTGGCTTGGGACTGGGTAGCACCGACAGCGGCTGGGGTCACCGCGGCGGCCGGAGTCTTCTTCACCTGGCTGAGCGGCGAACAGGGACGAAGACAGGTCGAACGGCTGGCTCGTCACACCGAGGAGGCGGCCGCGAGGCAACGGCTCGTGCATGAGCGGCGGGACGCGTACTTCGCCCTGCTGCGAGCCGGGGAACTCAACCTGAGGCGTCGACGGTACACGCACCGGGGAATGCACGCGGAGCTGGCCGAGCTCGAACAGACCTATACGACGGGCATGCGCGTGCAGATGGAGATGGACGCGGTCATCGCGGTCGAGATGTTCGGCAGCCCACAGGCGCGTCGGCTGCTCAGGGACTGGGGACAGGCGGTCAACCGCAACGACGAGCGGGCCCTGCGCACCGCCTACGACGCCATGAACGCCCTCGCACGCCGTGAACTGACGGCGTGAATCGGCCTTTCAGGAGTGCCGGTGGGACGCCTTGTCGGCGATACGCCAGGCGCTGTCGGTGCGGACCGGCAGGAAGACGTCGGTGAAGGTGTCCGAGCCGTGGTGGAGCGCCCTGCGCGCGGGGTCCGCCCGGCGCACCGGCCGGCGAGGTGTTCCGGCGCCATGCCCTGATCACGTTCGGCAAGCCGGCCCCGGTCGCCACCGGGCACGCCATCGCGCTGATCCCCGGGGTGGTCACCGGCGCCTTGCGGGCCGATGTCACCACGGCCGGCCTCGTGGATCCGCCGACCCGCGGCATCCGCACGCTCGCACCACGCCGTGCCGCCCACTCCCGCGCGGCGCCTCTCCACGACGAGCCGGCCGCTGTGTTCACTCGGTCCGGCCGGTCCGGTCGCCCTCCGGACCATCCTCCGTGGAACGACGGAACCCGCACCGCTGCGCCGTCCGGGCCGGGCCTGCGACCGGCCGTCGCAGGCCCGGTGGGGACGGGAAGCGGTGCGGGTGCTGTCTCAGGCCAGGGCGAACTTCTGGGCGCTGGAGCTGTTGCAGTCCCAGATCTGCAGGCGTGTGCCGTTCGCGGTGGCGCCCGACGGCGAGTCGATGCACCGGCCGGTGACCGGGTTGGACATCGAGCCGTCGGCGTTGGCGACCCAGTTCTGGTAGGCGCCGCCGTTGCAGTTGGCCAGCTGGAGCTTGGTGCCGGCCGCGCTGGCACCGCCCGCGATGTCCAGACACTTGCCCAGAGTGCGCAGGGTCTGGCCGCTCCAGGTCCACTTCTGGTCCAGCGAGGTCGCCTGCTGGCAGTCCCACAGCTGGACCGCGGTGCCGTCGCCGCCCGTGTCGTCACCCGCTACGTCCACGCACTTGCCGCCCGGTCCGTAGATCGGGGTGCCGATGGCGAACTGCTGCGCGCTGGAGCTGTTGCAGTCCCAGATCTGCAGGCGTGTGCCGTTCGCGGTGGCACCCGACGGCGAGTCGATGCACCGGCCGCTGGTCGGGTTCCGGAGCGAGCCGTCGGTCTGCCGCAGCCACGTCTGGTAGCCGCCGCTGTTGCACGTGGCGAGTTGCAGCTTCGTCCCCGCGGCGCTGTTGCCGCCGGCGATGTCCAGGCACTTGCCGAGGGTCTGGAGGGTCTGGCCGCTCCAGGTCCAGTGCTGGTCCTTGGCCGCCGACTGGCAGTCCCACAGCTGGACCGCGGTGCCGTCGCCGCCCGTGTCGTCACCCGACACGTCGACACACTTGCCGCCCGGCCCGGTGATCGTCTGGCCGGTGACCGAACCGCCGCTGGAACCGGGCGCCTTGTTGTAGACGGCCACCGAGTCGATGACCAGCTTGCCGCCGGAGACCGTGGACGCGTTCGGGCCCCCGCCGAAGGCGTCAGGGAAGCCGCCGCCGATCGCCAGGTCGTAGATGATGAAGAACGGATGGTCCACCGCGTCGGCCCAGGTCGTCGCGTCCACCTGGCTGGCGCTGACGGTGTAGAAGTTGTTCCCGTCGAGGTAGAACCTGATCTGCTCCGGCGACACCGAGCGGTCGATCTCCGCCGCGTAGTCGTGGAAGCCGGTCTGGCAGCCCGAGCAGGCGCGTTCACCCGAGCCGATGCCGGTCGACTCGTTGCACGGCCCGCCCGGGTTCACCCCGCAGTGCAGGGTGCTGAAGACGGAGCTGCGGCCGTTGATGTCCTCCATGATGTCCACCTCGCCGGACTTCGGCCAGGTCACCCCGTCGCGCAGTGGCGCGCCGAGCATCCAGAACGCGGGCCAGTAACCGGCGCCGTTGGCGGTGGTGACGTCGGGCTGCTGGAGGACGGACTCGATGCGTACGACGCCGCCCGCCGCGGCGCCGAAGGACGCCGACTGGGTCTCCACGCGCCCTGAGGTCCATCCGGCCGCCGGATCGGAACCCGAGTGCTGCGCCTGGAGCACGAGATGGCCCTGACCGTCGTAGTAGACGTTCGAGGTGCTGTTGGTCATGGTCTCGATCTCGCCGGTACCGAAGCTGCTGCCCGGCCCGGTGTCGTACTTCCACAGGCTCTGGTCGATGCCGGTGCCGGACGCCCCGGTGAAGTCGTCGCTCCAGGTGAGCGTGAAGCCCGACGGCGTCGAGGGCACCGCCGCCTGGGCGGTGAGCGTCGTGGAGAGGGTGGCCGCCACGGTCACCACGACGACGGGGATCAGAGTCAGCGCTCTCTTCCACCCGCGGCGCCGTGTCCTTGCAGAGGACAATTGCATATGTCTTACCTCCGAAGAAAAGACATGATCGTGCTGGTTCGCTGTGCCGCCCCGGACGGGTTCCATGGAAGGCGGGCGGGCGGCCGGGCTCTCGTCCTTCAACCGGCGGGTACAGCGGCAACGCACGTGACGGCTGCGGGTGTTGAGCCATGTGAAGTTCTGTGCGGGCCGACGTTATTGGACCAGACCAATACCGTCAAGACTGCGCAACCGACGACGGCTTCCGCTCGGCCCTCGGGAACTCGCCCTCGGTTCGGCCAGGAGCCCCGCGTCCACTGCGCGTTCGGGGCGCGATCGACCGCGTGCCGGTGGTTCGGCGCCGTCGGTGCGGGCAGACGCCCTGCCGTACCGGCTTCACGGGACGGAAGGGGAGCGATGTCCGTGACGCATCTGGGGCATGTCGTGGGGGCGCTGCTGGACGGCGGACCGCGCTACGGATCGGGAACGGTACGGACCGAGGTCGCCGGGCGGGCGGCCGCCGTCTGGGACGTCGACTTCCTCAAACCCGACCGCTGGCGGGCCCATGACGGCACCGAGCGGTGGGTCTGCGACGGCTCGGTGATCGTCACCTCCGGCGCCGCGGCCGGCCTTCGCGAGGAGCGGCCCGCGCGGGCCGGCTGGGTGCCGCTGCCCCTGCAGCCGTTCTTCCCGCTCGCGGCACCCGTGTGGGGGCGTCGCGGCGACGACTGGCGGCTGTGCGAGGGGCCGGCCGCGGAGGACGGGCGGCTGATCGTCGAGGTGGAGAGCATCCGGCCCGCCGGGCACCGCGGGCGGCTGGTCCTCGACACCGCCCACGGGCACCTCGCCGCGCTGTCCCTGCCCGGCGTGACGGTCACGGTGACGGCGTTCGCGTACGAGCCGCCCGATCCGGCCCGTTGGCAGACCTGAGGGGCCGTCCCGGCCGGGACGGCCCCCGCGGCGCACGCGGCCTACGCCTCCTGCCCGTTGGGGTACTTGCAGGACACGGTCTTGTAGCACCGGTAGTGCGGGCTCTCGAAGTCGTCGATCACCTTGAAGTAGCCGTACTCCGAGTCCCGGATCGAACGGTCGTGCAGGTCCCAGTAGAAGACACCGGGGCCGTCGGTCGTCAGATAGCCGTCCTGCGACCAACTCGTCTGGTAGCCCGCGTTGCCGTAGAGGTCCTCCTCGACGGTGCGGTCGGGCCAGAGGGTGATGTCCTCACGGCTGCGGACGTCGACGTCGACGGTGACCGCGCGGTTCTCCAACTGGGTCCAGCCCAGGGTGAAGTAATGGTGGCGGAACTGCAGACCGATCCGGCTGGTCATCTTGACCCAGCTGATGAACTCGACCTCCCCGTCGGTGACGATGGCATAGAACAGGTTCTCGTCCGTGTGGGCGTGGTACTGGTCGTCGATGTACCAGTCGCCGAACATCGGCCGTACGGTGCCGTCTCCCGCGTCCGTGCGTGCCACGTCGGCAGCCTCGCGCTGCGCGGCGGCCGGGCCGAGGCCCGTCACGTCGGCCGTGCGGCCGGTTCGCAGGCCGTAGACGAGTGTCCGTGCGGTGCCACGGGACGGGACGGTCGCGGTCAGGACGTCGTCGGTGCAGGCGACATGGGCGTTGCGCGCGGACCGCGGTACGACCTTCACGGCCGCGGCGGCGCAGGTCCGCGCTCCGGCCGGGAGCGGCTCGCTCGCGTCCGTCCCCGGCGCCGCGCCGGCCGACGGTACGACAGCCGCTCCGAGCGCTGCCCACAACGCCGTTACCACCGCGATACGTGATTTCCTCATGCGCATAGGAGGTTTCCCCCTTCTCCTGATGACACGGAGAGATCAGCGTCGCAGGCAGACAACGCCGGTTGATGGGGAAAACGTCCCCTCCCGGGACGGGTTCGGTGGCGGGTCGATGACCGGTCCGGTTTCAAACGGAACGAGTCACTCGGCTCGCGCGCGCCCTGATGACGCATCCCTGGAAACAAGGGCGGGATCCTGGAACACGGAAATGCGCCTCGGCCGAAGGCGGAGGGAAATTTCAGGGACGACGCGGGGCCGGGGCCGGGGCCGTTTCGTCATCCGGCCCGGCCCGAGATTCCTGCCGAGCCGGCCTCATCGGCCAAGTGGCGGATCAGGACCGGAGTTCGTCCTGCGGTTCGTCCTGGGATCCGTCCTGGGAAGGCGCCGTGGCTTCAGGAGCGCCGACGGTGGTGTAGAGCACCGACCGACCCTGCTTCACTCTTTCGACAAGGCTCCTGGCCACCAGGTTCTCCAGCGTGGTGCGCACGACCTTGGTGGCGATGGTGCGTTCGGGATGGCTCTGCTGGAGCGCTTCGGAGATCTCTCCCGCGGACCGGGGCTCGCTCTGCTCGGCCACGTACTGGCGGATGAGGCCGACCAGAGTGGGCTGATCAGCGCTCACAGGAGTCTTCTCGTCCTGAGGACGGGAGACTTCGGCCTTCTTCACCTGCTTGCGCTTGCGAGACGCGGAGGCCGCCTTCTTCCTGGGAGCGGGTACCGCGGCGGCCGCGGTGTCCGTCGGCTCGGCGGGAGACGCGGGGACACCCAGTGCCTCCCGGAGACTCACGAGCACGGCGTGGTTCCGCTGAAGAACCGCCAACTGTTCCTGAAGAGACGCCAGTTCGGCGGTGACGCGTTCCTGCTCCTGGATGTTGACCTCAAGGTCACCCGCTACCTTGCTGCTGTAGTGCGAAGTCAATTCAGTGGCCTGGGTCATGCTCTCGGGCACTCTTCTCTCCTTGGTCCGTGGCCAGGGCCAAGCCCTGTGTGACGGTCGCGTCGGAACCTGGCACGGCCGCAGAATGCCCCGGCGCAACGATGGTACGGGTGGGACGCCCGGATTCCATCGTCAGTACAACACCTTATGAGCCGAGAGGACATGAGAGCGGTACGACGAGGCCATGGGAATTCTGTTCCCGCACCTGAAGTCGGTGTCAGTTCTTGCCAGCGTAGCTCCACAATTGCGCGGAGTCGGCGGTGTTGCAGTCGGCCACCTTCGCCGAACTGGCCGGCACCACCTCCATGCACTGCGAGTAGGTGGTGCTCTCCAGCGTGCTGCCCGCGGCCTTGGCGGTGCCGATCCGCCAGTACTGCCCGGAGTTGGAGCCGCATGCGTCCATGTTGATCCAGCCGCTCGCCATGAAGGCGGTGAGGCAGCTGCCGCTGCCCTTGTTGATCACCTTGAAGGTGTCGTTCGGTCCGGGCGAGAAGGTCCACTCCGAGTAGGCGCCGTTCGTCGAGGAACAGGAGCTGCTCACGGCGTACGTGCCGGCGCTTCCGCTACTGGTGTCCTGTTCGAGACAGTTGCCGTCGGACGCGTTCTTGATGCGGTAGGTACCCGCGGAACCGACCTTGACCGTGCTTCCGCTCCCGCTCCCGGACCCACCGGAGGACGAACCACCGGAGGAGGACGAACCGCCCGAGGACGAGGACGACCCCCCGCCTTTGGACGTACTCCCCTTCGTGGTCCCTGAACCGCTGGAGCCGCCGGAGGACGAACCGGCGCTCTTGCCCGTCGACGAGCCGGCATCCGCCCCTTGGGAGCCCGAGCCCGACTTCGCGCCCTTCCCGGACGAGTGCGCCGAGGGCGACCCGGACGTGGAGCGGCTCGACCGCGTGGGCGACGCCGACCCGTCGGCGGACGGCGAGGCGGACAGGACGACCGAGGGTGTGGCGGACGGCTTCCCGTCGGCGTGCGAGGACGCGTACGGCAGGAGGAGAACGCTGGTGACCCCGCCCGCCGCCAGGACGATCGGCACGACGACCAGGAGCCGGACGGAGCGGCGGGTGCGCTTGCCCTTCGGCCGCAGGCTGTCCGTGGACTCGTCCACGGCCGCAGCTGCCGCGGCGGGAGACGGACCCACGGCCCCGCCGTCCGCGCCGTCCGCGCCTTCGCCCGGTGCGGCAGGCGGGGAAGGCGGGGAGGACCTCAAGGCCATGGTGGCGGCGGTGAGTTCGTCGAGGGCGGGAACGGCCGCGGCGAACGCCGCGCGTCGCTCCAGCCGTTCGGCGATCGCGGGCGGCCACACCTCGCCACCGGGTTCAGGGCCTTCCGCGGAGCGTTCCAGCAGGTCCGCCGCGGTGGGCCTGTTCGCGGGGGACTTGTCGAGACAGGCGGCGACGACGGGGGCCAAGGCCGGGTCGAGCCCGGTCAGGACGGTGAAGTCGGGTTCGCTGTGCACGATGCGGTAGAGGACGTCCAGGCCGGAGCCCGGGCCGAAGGGGGACGCGCCGGCCGCCGCGAAGTAGAGCAGGCTGCCGAGCGCGAACACGTCCGCCGCGGCGGTCAGTTCCTTCCTGCCCTTGGCCTGTTCGGGTGCCATGTACTCGGGTGTGCCCACGACCATGCCGGTCCGGGTGAGCCGGCTCTGGTCGGCGGCCCGCGCGATGCCGAAGTCGATGAGCGCGAGCCCGTCGAGCGTGATCATCACGTTGGAGGGCTTGATGTCCCGGTGGAGCATGTCCAGGGCGTGCAACGCCTTGAGCCGGGCGGCGAGTTCGCGCAGCAGGAACCACGAAGCCTCGCTGGGCAACGGTCCGTCGTGCAGGCGGACCACCTCGGCCAGGGTGAGCCCGGGGATGTACTCGGTGGCGAACCACGGCGGTTTCTCGGTGCGGCCGGTTTCCAGCAGCGGGACGCTCAGACCTGCCGGAAGCCGGGCCAGGTTGTCGAGTTCGTGGTTGAAGTGGCGCAGGAAGTGCGGGTCCTGGGCGATCGCCGGAAGGACCCGCTTGACCGCGGCGTAGCGGCCCTCCGCGACGCCGAGGTAGACCCGGCCCATCCCGCCTTCGCCGAGCAGCCCGACGAGCGGGTACGGTCCGATCCGCCGGGGATCCTCCGGGACCAGAGGTGTTGCCCCACTTCCGTCGAGGTCGATGTGGTGAACCCCGTCCTGCCCCCTGTGCGCAACCATGCGGGCACGTTATCCAACACGTGCTGGGGCCATCCATCTCCGGCTCGCCGCCTCACCGGACTTGCCACGACATTCACACAGTCCCTGGGGTGCGGGAGGCGCCGCGGCCCTGTCTTGGACGTCGTCTCCATCTTCACCCCGCACGACAGCCCCTCGCGCGACCGCGACCGGGAGAAGTGGAACCTCCCGGTGCTTCAGCCGGAGTCGGCTGCGTTTCCCCTGCTGGGCCGGCGCCTAGGACTCGGGCTTCCCCGTGGGTTCGGCTCCGCCGCCGGTGACGATTCGGCGGATGGTCTCCAGCGGCAGCTTCGGTGAACCGTCCGTGGAGAGAAGGCCGTTGGTCTCCTGGGCGGTGTCCATGAACTGCGTGTAGCAGAAGCCCGCGACGATCGGGCTGGTGTGCAGCACCGAGAAGATGTCGTCGAGCAGGGCGGCGTACTGCGTGTCGGAGCTGGTCCGTGTGTAGGAGAACTCGTCCTCCTCGGCGCCCACGGACAGTCCGCCGAACTCGCTCACCATCAGGGGGACTTCGCCGGCGAGGTAGCGCGCCGTCTGCCGTGGGTCGAGCGAGAGGGCCCGTCCCGCCGGGCCCGGTGAGGCCAGCAGGGTCTCGAACCCGGCGGCGTCGCCGTAGCGGCGGGTGAGCAGTGCGGGGTCGGAGGAGTAGTCGTGCACGCCCATGATGTCGCTGTCGGTGTGCTCCCAGCCCTCGTTGGACATGACCGGGCGGGTCGGGTCGAGGGCGCGGGTGAGGTTCGCGAGCGCGACGGTGTACGCCCGCTGCGCCGGGTCGTTCGCGATGTCGGAGCAGCCCCAGCTCTCGTTGACCGGCACCCAGGTGACGACCGAGGGGTGGCTGCGGTCCCGCCGCACCAGGTCCAGCCACTCGCGGGTGAGCAGTTCCACGGCCTCGGTGCCGTACTCGTACGCGGCCCCGGTCTCGCCCCACACCAGCAGGCCGAGCCGGTCGGCCCAGTACAGGAAGCGGGGATCCTCGGCCTTCTGGTGGATACGGACCGCGTTGAAGCCCATCGCCTTGATCAGCTCGACCTCGCGGCGCAGTGCGCCGGTGCCGGAGTTCGCGATCAGGGTGTCGGGCCGGTAGCCCTGGTTGAGGACCGAACGCACGTAGTAGGGGCGGTCGTTGAGGAGGAACGCGCCCCGGCCGACACCGGCGCTGCGCAGCCCGACGTAACTGTCGACGGTGTCGAGCACCTCGGCGGTGGCGGTGTCGCGGACCGTCACCCGCGCGTCGATCAGCGTGGGCCGCTCGGGGCTCCACAGCAGATCCTCGCGGTCGATGCCGTTGCGCAGGGCGGGGACGACCAGGTCGATACGGCTGCGCGGGGTGCGTACCGCCGTGGTGGTCTCGGCGAGCACCTCGCCGTCGTGGCTCAGCACGATCTCCACGCTCACCGCGGCGGCCGGCGCCGAGGCCAGGGTGATCTCCGCTTCGACACCGCGCGCCGGGTCGGGGATCCAGGCGAGGTCGGTGAGGTGCAGAGCGCCGACGGTCTCGGTCCACACGGTCTGCCAGATGCCGGTGGTCCGCTCGTACCAGACCGCGTGCGGCCGGTCCTGCCAGTCCTGCTTGCCGCGCGGCTGCGCCAGGTCGGCCGGGTCGTCCTCGGCGCGTACGACGAGCACGTGCTCGTCGGCGCCGGGGCGCAGCGCGTCGGTCACGTCGGCGGTGAACGGCGTCTGGCCGCCCACGTGTTCGGCCACGAGCCGGCCGTCCAGCCAGACCCTGGCCCGGTGGTCGACGGCGCCGAAGTGCACCAGCGCCCGGTCGCCGCCGCTGACGGCGAGGACCTCGTGGGGTATGCGGCGGCGGTACCAGACGACCGCGTGCGCGGCGGTCTCACCGATACCGGAGGCGGGCGCCTCGGGCGGGAAGGGGACGGTGATCTCCCGGTCGAACGCGTCCGCCGAGCCCGACGGGCCCGTGGCGTGCGTCGAGTCCGTCCGGTCCGTCGCGCCCGTCGTCCCGACGGCGAACCACGCGTCGCGCTCGCCCTCGCGGTCGTCGTCGTACCCGAACTCCCAGACGCCGTCGAGGCTGTGCCACCGTTCCCGCCGCAGGATCGGCCTCGGATACGTCCCGTCCTGCTCGCTCGCCTTCACGAACCCTCCTCCTGCCCTTTCCGGAATTCCCGGCATGGGCGTTTCCACGATCGAAGCCCTGCCATCATGGGTGATCGTTTGCATCGATGCAATACCCGGGTGGGATGCGACGATGATCCGGGTCTCCGCGGTGCGGCAGACTCCGAGAGCCCGGCGGGCGCCCGATCGGGGCCGTCCGGCAGGCTCCGGGTGCCGACGCGACGGGAAGGGGCCCACTGTGGCCAAGGTGCGGATGCGGGACGTGGCCGAGCACGCCGGGGTGTCCGTGCGGACGGTGTCGAACGTGGTCAACGGCTACTCGCACGTCAGCCCCGACACCCGCGCCAAGGTGCAGGCTTCGCTCGACGAGCTGGGCTACCGCATGGACTACCTGGCGCGCGGCCTGCGTTCGGGCCGCACCGGCTTCATCGCCCTCGCGGTGCCGTTCCTCGCCGAGCCCTACTTCGCCGAACTGGCCCAGGCCGTGATCCGGGCCGCGGGCCGGCGCGGCATCACCGTGCTCGTCGAGTCGACCGCGGGCGACAGCGAGGTGGAGCGGCGGATCGTCGAGGGCGGTCTGACCAACGTCGCCGACGGCGTGCTGCTGAGCGCCCTGACCCTGCCCGCCAGCGACTTCGCCGCCAAGAGGCCGGACTTTCCGCTGGTCATGCTGGGTGAGCACAGCGTCGGCGACCAGTTCCCGCGGGTCGGCATCGACAACGTGGCGGCCGCGCGCACCGCCGTCGAGCACCTGCTGGAGCAGGGCTGCCGCTGGATCGTGGCGCTCGGCCGCAACGGCAGCGAGAACGGCCGCCAGCGCACCGAGGGGTACGAGCAGGCCATGTCGGCGGCCCGGGTGCGGCGGGTGAACTGGCTGGTCGTACCGGTCGAGAAGTGGACCAGGGAGCAGGGGTACGCGGCCGTGCGGGAGCTGCTGGAGGGTGACGGCCCGCTGCCCGACGCCATCTTCGCCTTCAACGACGCGCTCGCCGTCGGTGCGCTGCGGGCCCTGGACGCCTCCGGGGTGCGGGTGCCCGAGGACGTCGCGGTGGTCGGCATCGACGCCGTCCAGGAGTCCGCGTACACCCACCCGCCGCTCACCTCCATCGCCCCGGACCTCGACGCCATCGCCGAGCGTTCACTGGTTCTGCTGGAGGAGCAGATGGCCGCGCCAGGCGGCTCCGGGGAAGCCGGGTCCGACGGGTCCGCGCAGGTGGGAGCGGTTGTGACGGCTCCCCACGAGGCCACGCCGTACCGGCTGGTGATCCGGGAGTCCTCGCGTCGCGAGCCCCGGCCGGAGTGAACCGGGGCCGACGTGCGGGGGACGTCGGCGGGGACGCGGGGCGGGTGAGGCCTCTTCCCGGTGATCTATTGCATCGATGCAAAACGTGTGTCAGGGTCTGCGCCATCGAGTTCACATCGAATTAACGAGGTGAATACCCCTATGAGCGCAGCGATGGCGCGCCGGCGGTTTCTCGCCCTCGGCGGTGGCCTTGCCCTGACCGGAGGGCTCGCGGCGTGCTCCTCCCCGCTCGCGTCCGGCCTGACGGGCTCCCAGCCGGACACGGCGGACGTCATCTTCTGGAACCTGTTCACCGGCGGTGACGGCGCCAACATGGTGCTGATGGAGAAGGCCTTCCAGAAGGCCAACCCGGGAACGACGGTCGACGCGACCATCCTGGGCTGGGGCAATCCGTACTACACGAAGCTGGCACTGGCCATCGCGAGCGGCACGCCACCGGACGTGGGCATCACCCACCTCTCGCGCCTCCCGCTCCTGGCCGCCTCCGGCCTGCTGGAGCCGGTCGAGCGGACCCCGCTCGGCGAACTCGGCGTCACCGAGGACAAGTTCACCCCGGCGGCCTGGAAGAAGGCCACCGTGGACGGGACCGTGTACGCGGTCCCGCTGGACACGCACCCCTTCGTCCTCTACTACAACGTGGACATCGCCGGAAAGGCCGGCCTGCTGAACTCCGCGGGCGACGACCTCGTGCCCCTCAAGGGCAAGGCGGACTTCGTCGACGCCGTCAAGGCGATGAAGGACGCGGGCGGCGCCCGGTACGGCGCCGTCATGTCGATCACCGCCGACCCGTCCACGGCCTGGCGCTTCTTCAGCATGATCTACTCCGGCCTGGCCGGCCCGATCGTCACCGACTCCGGGACGAGGATCGCCATCGACGACGAGGCGATCCGGGAGACGGTCGCCTTCATGCAGAGCCTGACCGGACCGGACCTGATGCCGAAGAACCTCACCGGCGCCGGCGCCAACGCCCTCTTCAGCACCGGCAAGGCCGGCTTCCTCTTCGACGGCGAGTGGCAGATCCCGTCGTACCGGCAGGTCAAGAACCTGAAGTTCGACGTCGTGCCGTTCCCGGCGCTGCTCGGACCGAAAGCGGTGGCGTACGCCGACTCGCACGCGCTGATCCTGCCGCGCAACGACCGCGGCGACGAGACCCGCACCCGCAACGCGGCGAAGTTCGTCAGGAGCCTGCTCGACAGCAGCGCGGTGTGGGCCGAGGGCGGGCACATCCCCGCCTGGCTCCCGACCCAGCAGAGCAAGCAGTTCCTCGACCTGTCACCGCAACGCAACTACGTCCAGGCCGCGTTCGACGCCCAGTACGACCCGGTGGCCTGGTACACCGGCGCCGGCTCGGACTTCCAGGGCGTGATCGGAGGAACGGTCATCGAGGCGCTCACCGGGCGGGTCACGCCCAAGGGCATGGCGGCCGCGATGCGCTCCGCCCTGAAGCGGTACACCACGTCCCGACCGCCGGTCACGATGAAGTAGGAGGCAGTCACCATGACGACCGTCGCCCCGACGCGACCGGCACCCGCCGCATCCCCGGCCGCACGCGCCGCCGACCGGCCCACCCCTTCCGAGCGCCGGGCGGGCATCCTGCTCACCGCCCCCTTCCTCGTCGTCTACCTGCTGTTCCTGATCGGACCGTTCCTCGTCGGCGCGGTGGTGAGCTTCTTCAACACCACCACCGTCAAGAGCGGCCTCGGAGACTTCGGCGGCCTCTCCAACTACCGCGAGGTGCTCACCGACTCCCTCTTCTGGGAGAGCATGTGGCACTCGGTGTTCTTCACGCTGCTGACCACGCCCCCGCTGGTGGTCCTCGCGCTCGGGGCCGCCGTCCTGGCCTCGCGCGTACGCCGCGGCCGGCTCTTCTACCGCATCGCCTTCTTCGTGCCGTACGTCGTGCCGTCCTCCGTGGTCACCCTGGTCTTCCTGTGGATGTACACCCCGCAGATCGGCCTCGTCCCGAAGGTCTTCGGCGCCGTCGGGCTGCCGGTGCCGGACTTCCTCGGCAGCACCTCGGGCGGCTGGACCGCCGTGGTGCTGATGACCGTGTGGTGGACGTTCGGCTTCAACTTCGTGCTCTACACCGCCGCGATCCAGGACGTCCCCGCGGACGTCTACGAGGCGGCGGCGATCGACGGCGCGAGCCCCTGGCAGCAGATCCGCCACATCACCGTGCCGCTGCTCGGGCGGACCACCAGCCTGGTGCTGATCCTCCAGATCCTCGCCTCGCTCAAGGTGTTCGACCAGATCTACCAGCTGCTCGGCGGCGGACCCGACCAGTCCACCCGACCGGTCGTCGAGTACATCTACGACACCGGCTTCACCGCCTACCGAGGTGGCTACGGCGCTGCCGCCACCATGGTCTATTTCGTCATCATCGTCTCGATCTCGGCGGCCTGGTACGGGCTGCGGCGCCGTCGCGCGACCGGCAGCGCGGCCTGAGCGGAGGACCCATGACCACCATCACCCGGCCGCGGCCCGCCGAAGCGAAGGGCGCGGTCAACGGCGCCACGCTCTTCAACCGGCTCTGCGCCGTCTGCCTGACCCTGTTCGCCCTGATCTGGCTGGTGCCCTTCGTCTGGGCACTGATCACCTCGCTCCGCGACGACGCGGCCATCACCCAGAGCCCCACGTCGGTCTTCGCCGGCGGCTGGTCGCTGGACGCCTACGCGACCACCTGGGACAACCATCCGATCGGCTACTGGTACCTCAACAGCCTGGTGATCTCGGTGCTGGCCGTGGTCTTCACCGTGGCCTTCTGCTCCATGGCCGCGTTCGCGCTGGCCTTCCTGCGGTTTCGCGGGCGGGCCCTGGTCATGGCCGTCGCCACGGCCGGCCTGATGCTGCCCACCGAGGCGCTGGTGCTGCCCCAGTTCATCGAGTACCGGTCGTTCCACCTGCTCGGCACGTTCTGGGCGCTGGTCCTGCCCTCGGTCGCGGCACCGATCTCGGTGTTCGTCTTCCACTCGTTCTTCCGGGGCATCCCCACGGCGCTGATCGAGGCCGCCCGCATCGACGGCGCGAGCTGGTGGCGCGTCTACGCCACCGTCTGCATGCCGATCTGCCGTCCGGCGGTGTCCACCGTCGCGATCCTCACCTTCATCGGCTCCTGGAACGCGTTCCTGTGGCCGCTGCTGGTCCTCAGCCAGACCAAGTCCCAGACCATCCCCGTCGGCCTCGCCTCACTGGTCGACGCCACCAGCCCCCAGTACGCCGAGATCATGGCCTCCTCGGTCCTCGGCTTCATCCCCCTCGTCGCGGTCTTCCTGGTCTTCCAACGGCAGATAGTCCAGGGAATCGCCACCACGGGCATCAAGTGACCCACCCCCACCACCACCACGGCAGTCGAGGTACGAGCCACACGCGGGGCCGACCGCGCGGCCGGGCAGCGATCCAGCTGCGGAAGCCGGCCGCCGAGCCGAGCCGATCCGGTGCCCGCCGTCACCGGCCCGGACCGATTCCTGATCGGCCCCGGGGGAGGGGCCGGCATCCATGGCCACCACCGGGCGCCGCTGCACGCCGGCACCCGGGGACGGGCGGGATCCCCGGCGCCGGCCGACCACGCGAGGCGCTGGGCCAGGACCATCACGAAGATCACCGGCAAGCCGTCGACTCCCTCGACCTCGACGGGTACGAACCGGTACCCGAAGTGCGGGGACCGACCGACTCCCGGTGGCGCGGCAAGGACCCACTCATCGCCCTCTGCCGCGGCGAAGCCGTCGGCCCAGACGCGCCGCACTGCCCCGAGGCTCACGTCTCCGTCGGCCTCGACGCGCGCCGCCTGCAAGGCCGTTGACCCGCCGACTCCGCCGACTCCGCCGACTCCGAAGGCTCCGAGCGGTCTTCAGCGAGCCGCGCACCGTACCGACCGATACCGGCCCGGTGCGGGTGCGCCTTCCTGCTAGCGTCCTGCGGTGATCACTCTGGGGGAACCCGCCTTCTTCACCCGCCTGCGCGACGCGCGACGGGTGCTCATCGCCGGTGCGGGCGGCGGCTTCGACGTGTACGCCGGGCTGCCGCTCGCACTCGCCCTGCGGTCGGCGGGCAAGGAGGTGCACCTCGCCAACCTGTCCTTCGCCGACCTCTACGGCCTGGACCTCGACGTGTGGGTGGACCAGGACGTCGCGGCCGTCGGGCCCGACACCCCCCTGCGCGGCGACTACTTCCCCGAGCGGACGCTCGCCCGGTGGCTCGCGACGCAGGAACTCCCCTCGACCGTGTACGCGTTCCCGAGCATCGGGGTCGGTCCCCTGCGGGCGGCCTACCGCGCGCTCATCACACATCTCGGCGGCGTCGACGCGATCGTGCTGGTGGACGGCGGGACCGACATCCTGATGCGCGGCGACGAGCACGGTCTCGGCACCCCGGAGGAGGACATGGCGAGCCTGGCCGCCGTGCACGGACTCGACGAGGTCCCGCACCGGCTGGTGGCCTGCATCGGCTTCGGGGTGGACGCCTACCACGGCGTGAACCACTCCCTCGTGCTGGAGAACCTGGCCGCCCTGGACCGTGACGGCGCCTACCTCGGCGCGTTCTCGCTGCTCGGCGCAGGACGGGAGGGCGCGCTCTATCTCGACGCGGTGGCGCACGCCCAGCGCCACACCGCGAGCCACCCGAGCATCGTGAACGGATCCGTCGCCGCCGCCGTGCGCGGTGACTTCGGCGACGTCCGGTTCACGGAACGGACCAAGGGCGGCGAGCTGTTCATCAACCCGCTGATGGCCCTGTACTTCTGTGTCGACCTGCCCGGACTGGCCCGCCGCAATCTCTACCTCGGCCTGCTGGAACGGACTTCGCTGATGCGGCAGGTGAGTTCCGTGATCGAGGAGTTCCGCACCACGCTGCCCCGGCAGCGCCCACCGCGCGCGTTCCCGCACTGAGCCTCCCACCGCTGCTGGCACCGGCACCGGCGACCCGGAATCCGCACATCCGCCCTCATCGGCGCTCCAGCAGAGCAGCTGCGGGTCGTCGCTGTGACGCTCGATCGCGTCGCGGACCAGGGCCCGCACGGCGGCCTCCCGGCTGCCGGGGGACAGGTCGAGGTGTTCGCCTGCGCCCAGGTGCCGCGGTCGATGTGCCGCACCAGCAACTCCGCGAGGACGGCGTCGTCGTTGGGGAAGTGAGGATGCGTTCACGGGGCAGCTCGGCACGCACCTGCCGGGGCTTGCGACGTGGGGTGAGCCGATGGTCGGCCGGGGGCATCCGGTGATCCTTCCGGGACAGCCGAAGCGAGTAGGCAAAGAGCTGAGCTTTGCTCAGAACACTGTCATGAGCTGCGTGAACAGCGGGAGTTGCCGCGCGCGGAGCATGTCGTGATCCCCGGGTGCGACGGGCTGCCGGCACCCGCGCCGGTCCGCCGCTCCCCGACGACCCGACCGAGAGGAAGAACCGTGCGGCACCTACCCCGGCCGGACACCCTGCACCGGCTGCCCGCTCTCGAAGGTCACACTCGACATCACGAACCCAGGGGCCGCAGGAAACCGCCTGTCGTCGGTAGAAGCCACGCGACCATGCTGGCGCCAAGGCGATGAGGACCTGGCTCAAGCTCGCCGGTAACATCAAGGACATGATCCACTGCATGAACGCCCTGGGTGACGCGTGATGGGCGCGGGAAAGGACACCATGACACCCACTTCGCGCAGGACGGGCGTGCTTCTCGCTCTGGGGTATCTGGTGGTGGTGTTCGGTCTCGACTACCTGAGCGTGGAACGCGGCATCGACGCCGCGGCCGTGGCCGTCTCGGTCCTCACCTTTCCCTCGGGCTTCGTGATGACGGTCCTCCTCCTCTTCGGCTCCGACGGCTTCGGTTCCGACGGTTCCGGCCCCGACACGTACGCCCCGTCCGTCCACACCCTCGCGGGTGTTGTCCAGGTCGTACTGGTCTGGCTGGTCCTGCGGCTGCTGCGGATGCGGCGGGAGAGCTGCCCGTAGGGCGGTGCGTGGCGGCTCACGCGGTCCGGGTCATGCGCGCGGCAGTCCGGCCAGCCTGGCGAGCTGCGCCGTGACCAGGGACCGCGGCACTTCGGCGGAGTCTTCCCCCAGCACGTTGAAGGCGTAGAACGTCGCCACCGTCGACGCGCTGCGCACCACCGTGAACGCCATCGGTATCCGGATGCCGTTCACCTCCCCGAGCATCTCGTACGCCACCGCCTCGTCGCCCTTCGCCGCAGCGGTCGCGGTCCTCACCGAGAGGTAAGGGACCCCGTCGTCCTCGAAGCCCGCGCCGCACGCCTTCACCGCCGCACGGAGCCCTGCCATGACGCGCACCGCATCGGCCTCCGTGTGTCCGGCCAGTGCGACCGACAGCGTCGTCCCCGTCTCGGCCAGCGAGGACTGGGTGACCGTACGGGCCACCACGTCGGTCGGTTCGGGGCTGGAACCGAACGTCACCATGTCGGCGAGCGGCCGGCACGCGGCCGGGGTCGCCCGCGAACCCCCGAGCCCCACCACGGGGCCGTTCTCCCCGGACAGCCTGTCGAGGGTGGAACCGTCCAGACGGGTCATGGCCGTCTTCAGCTCCGCGGCGCTCAACGGCCGCGCACCTCCCGCAGCCCCGGACCGCCCCACCGACGTCCCCTCCGGGCCGCCGGCCCCTCCCGGCCCCTCCCCACGGCCCCAGTCCTGGCCGCACCCTGACACCAGCCACAGCGCCAGTACCGCCAGGACACCCGCCGTCCCACGTCTCGCGCACGCCGAAGAAGCCACGCTTCCCATCCAACCCCAGGAAGCCCGCCCGCCGCCACGAACGGGCACCGCGCACCCCGGCAGCTCGGACACCCGAGCCGCCGCGGTAGGCCCGCACCTGCCGTCCCGGCCGGAGTGCCAGGAGCCCTAACGGTAGAAGCGCACGCCGCCGTTGGAGCCGAGGGCGTTGAGTTCCAGCACGCCGCCGTCCGGGGTGACGTACACCGTCCCGGCGGTGAAGTCCCACTTGCCGCTGCCCTTCGGCAGGCCCGCGACCGGGGTGGTGTGGCCGGTGCGCCGGTCGATGGTGACGAGCTGCGGGGAGCCGGAGGTGGTGACGGCGTACACCGTCTCGTCCGCGCCGGACGCCGGGACGGCGAGCAAGGTGGACGGGTGGCTCCAGAGCTTGGCGCCGGTGGTGGTGTCGAAGCCGTCGACCGCAGTGCTGCCGGAGGCCGAGGCAGGGGTGGCCAGAACGGTCCCGTACAGGCGGGCGGAGTGGTCGGCCTCGGAGGTGTTGCCGCTGGTGAGCTCGTCGTCGCCGACGGCCAGTTTACGGCCGTTGCCCTGGGCGTCGTAGACCCGCACGGCGTCCTGGCGGGCCGTGTGGACGGCGGCGACCAGCGGTGAGCCGGACAGGATGTGCGTGACTTCCGAGTGCGCGCTCTCGGCCTTCCGCCAGATCACCTTCCCGGTCTTCGCGTCGTACGCGGTGAGGGTGAACCGGTTCTTCCGGTCGAGGCAGTAGTCGTCCACCAGCACGGTGCCGTCGGTGCCCCAGTCGTAGGCGTTGCAGTAGCGGCCGCGGGGCTTGTAGCCCCAGACGCGGCTGCCGGTGCGGACGTTCACGCCGCCGAGGTAGTTCTCGCTGACGATGGTGGCGACATCGCCCTGCACATAGGTCGACGCGGTCACCGCCGACGGGTGCTTGGCGCCGGTCAACGGCATGGACCAGAGGATCTCGCCGGTGGACGCCTTGACGCCGGCCAGCCAGGTGCAGGTGCTGCCGTCCTTGCCGAAGGCCACCGTGCCGACGCCCTTGGCGCTCAGCGTCGGCGACATCGCGCAGGGGACCGTACCGCGCTCGGCGAAGGCCCCGGAGGGGACGGTGCGCCACAGCTGCCCGCCGTCGGTGAGGTCGTAGCCCCGCAGGCCGCCCTGGGTGCCGGCCCGGACGAGCAGCTTGTCGGTGAGCCAGCTGCCGATGAGCGTGTCGTCGTGGGCGGACGCCGGTATCTGCCACGCCTGCGTCAGGTTCGTCGAGGCGACCGCGGCGGCGTCCTCCTGCTTGAGCAGGACGGCGGCGGCCCCGCCCGCCGCGGCGAGGATGGCGAGCACGAGCCCGATCCGGCCCGCCTGCCTGCTCTTCCGGGGCTTCTTGCCGCCCTCGCCCGCGGCGGGCCGCGCGGCGGCCGGCTCGGGGTCGCGGAGGGAATCCCGTCCGAGGACGGCGGCGGCGGCCGCCGCCGCGCGGCGCTCGCGCTCCTGGTCCGCGGGGTCGCCGCCGGGCCGGGTGTAGGGGGATGTCCGGTCACCCGGCTCGCGCACGGCCTCGTGGGTGTCGGAGCGGGGACCGGGGACCCGCAGCGGCACGGTGGCGTCGAACCGGGGACCGGAGCCCGTGCGGCGGACCCGCTCGGCGGCCGGCCGGCCGTCCTCGGGCGGATCGGTCTCCGCCCGCCGCCGCTGGTCCCCGTACGGCTGCGGACGGGAGTTCCCGTGCTGCGGACGGGCGGCCGACTCGCGGGGCCGGAACGCCCAGCCCTGCTCCTCCTGCGGAGCGTCCTGTCCCGGCGACGAATGCGTCGTCATCTCCGTGCTCTCTTCTGTTCTGACATCCGCAGCCGCCTGCCGCGGTGATACGCCGTGATAAGTGCTGTCTGTCGCGGGCCGCGGCCCGAACTCCCACGATCGCGCGGGATCAACCGTCCTTGAACGAGTGGCCGAAGTCGTTGCGGGACGACTCCACCTGGAACGCGGCCAGCGCACCCACCGAGGAGCTGATCCGCCAGTCCATCAGCTGTTTGCTGCCCGGCCAGGCCTTGCGCAGGTCGTACCAGACGATCCCGATGACCCCGGCCTTCGCCGCGCCCTGGAACAGGTCATGGATGTGCGCTTCCTTGCTCTCGCTCTGCGCCACCCCGGTCTCCGCGATCAGCACCGGTTTGTCGGAGAAGTCCGAGATCTCGTGCAGGGTCGGGGTGAACAGGCTGGAGAACGCGACGCCGTCGAGGGGGCCGTAGTAGCCGATGAGGCCGACCCAGTCGACGTAGGAGCTGCCGGGGTAGTAGGGCCGCAGTTTCGCGGTGGTGCCCGAGTCGACCACGTGCGGAGTCCACACCCAGATCACGTTGGTGACGCCCTGCTCGGCGAACATGTAGTGCACGCGCTTCCAGGCCGCGACGAAGTCGGCGGGCTCGGCGTGCTCGGGGCCCCAGGAGTTCCAGGGGCCGTTCATCTCGCCGGCGAAGGAGAGGGCCAGCGGCCCGTCGTAGGCGGCGATCTGCTGGGCGAGACGGCGGATGTAGCTGTCGTCCCGGCCCGCGGCGATGTCGGCGAGCCGGGTGTCGGAGGGCACCAGCGCCATCATCGGCAGCTGGCCGTGCTGCCACAGGTAGGCGTTGCCCTCCGCGTCGAAGTCGTCGCCCCAGTTGCTGTAGTACTCGCGGATGTCGGGCGCCCGGCCCGCCTCCTTGGTGAACTTTTTGACGATTCCGTACTGCCAGGGCGTCTTGTCGTCCACCACGCCCAGCGCCCGGCCGGACGGCTTGAGCAAGGACGAGATCTCGAACCGCGAGGCCGGGGCGGTGGCTTTGACCGCCGTGGCGCCGCTTCCGCTTCCCGTTCCGCCACAGGCGCCCACCAGGAGGACGACGGCGAGCACGAGGGCCGCGGCGACCGAAAAGCGGCCACGCGGGCGGGGTATGACCATGCATCAGGTCCCATCGAGCAGGAAGCAAGCCGAGTCGCCGGACCTCTGTGGGACCCGCGTGACATTCACGGAATCTGCATATTAGTCTAGATGCATGATCGGGACGGGTCAGATCATGTCTCTTACCTCCCGCATTTATTACTTTTCCGGACTACTCACTGCTTTCGGCAGCGCCGAACCGTCAGTCGTCCCCTGACGAAGGCCCGAGGCTTCCGATGACCAGTACCTCCACGGAGGTCGAGCCTGCTCCCGTCTTCGTCGACCAGACCGGTCAGCGAGGCCGCCGGCTGCGGGGCGTCGGCTGGCTGCTCGGCATCGTCTGCACCGGCTTGGTGGTGGCGATGATCTCCGGCCTGGTCGGAACCCAGTCGCAGGCGCCCGCACTCCACGTCCCGCGCACCGCCGACACCACACCCCCCAGCCAGTACCTGAACGCGCCGGTGCCCGCGGCTCCCGGCGTCGCCGGGTCCGCCGACAGTGCCACCGACACCGCGGCCACCCCCGACGCCACCGCGTCGGCCGCCGCGACGCCGGCGTACGGCACGGCGGGGTCCGACTCCGTGACCGCCACCACCCCGGCGACCACCTCCGACGCCGTCACCTCGGCGACCACCCCCGACGCCACCGCGTCGGACCTCGCGACGCCGGCGTACGGCACGGAGGCGTCGAGCCCCGTGACCGCCGCCGCCCAGTAGCCAGACGCGACCGACCAGGAAGTCCATGTCCCGCTCCCGCCGTCAACGCTCACGGCAGTCCCTCGCGCGGCCGCGCCGGCTCGCCGCACCCCCTCTGCGTTTCTTCCTGCCGATCACCGTGCTGGCGACCCTGCTCGCGCTGATGGTGCTCCGGGGCATGGCGAACAACGAGGTCTTCCACGACGAGCGCATCGCCGTCTCGGTCGACAAGAGCACCGTCCCCACCAGCGTGCTGGAGGGCGGCCCGGTCGTCGACGCGCGCGGCGACAAGAACAGCAAGCCGGTCAGCTACACGGTCCCGGACAAGACGGTCGTCCTCTCCTTCGACGACGGGCCGTCCCCCCAGTGGACGCCGAAGATCCTCAAGGTGCTGAAGGAGAAGAACGTCCACGCGGACTTCTTCGTCACCGGCTCGATGGTCGCCCGCAACCCGGAGCTGATCCGCCGGATCGTGGCCGACGGCCACGAGATCGGGCTGCACACCTTCACCCACCCCGACCTCGCGCTGCACTCCGGCACCCGGCTCACCTGGGAGCTGGGCGAGACCCAGCTCGCGCTGGCCGGTGTCGCGGGCATCCACTCCAGCCTGTTCCGGCCGCCCTACTCCTCCACCGCGGACGCGCTGGACGACTGGTCGTGGCCGGTGACCAAGCAGGCCGGGTCGGAGGGGTATCTGACCACCTTCATCAACAAGGACACCGACGACTGGAAGCGCCCCGGCGTCGACGCCATCGTCAAGGCCGCCATGCCCGACCTCCCGGGCCAGGGCGAGATGATCCTGCTGCACGACGCGGGCGGCAACCGCTCGCAGACCCTGGCCGCGCTGCCGATCATCATCGACAAGCTCAAGGCCCAGGGCTACACCTTCAAGACCACCGCCGAGGCGATCGGCGTCGGCTCCGCCAACACCAAGGTCACCAGCTACGACCTGTGGCTCGGCAAGGCGTTCCTGTGGAGCACCACCTTCTCGGTGCGCCTGATGCCGTGGCTGGTCGGACTGCTCGCGGTCGTCGGTGTGCTGGTCATGGCCCGGTTCGCGCTGATGCTGGTGCTCTCCACCATCCATGTGCGGCGCGTACGCAAGAAGGGCTTCTCCTGGGGAGCCCCGGTCACCGAACCGGTCACCGTGGTGGTGCCGGCGTACAACGAGCAGGAGTGCATCACCAACACCCTGCTCTCGCTGGCCAGAAGCGACCACCCCATCGAGGTGATCGTGGTCGACGACGGATCGAGCGACGACACGGCCGCCATCGTGGAGGAGCTCGCCCTGCCGATGGTCCGGCTGATCCGCCAGCCGAACAGCGGAAAGCCGGCCGCCCTCAACACCGGTGTGGCCGCCGCCTCGCACGACCTGATCGTCATGATGGACGGCGACACGGTCTTCGAACCCGTCACCGTCCGGGAACTGGTGCAGCCCTTCGCCGACGCGCGCGTCGGCGCCGTGGCCGGCAACGCCAAGGTCGGCAACCGCGACACGCTGATCGGCGCCTGGCAGCACCTCGAATACGTGATGGGCTTCAACCTCGACCGCCGGATGTACGACGTGCTCGACTGCATGCCGACCATCCCCGGCGCCATCGGCGCCTTCCGGCGCACCGCGCTCCAGCAGGCGGGCGGCATGAGCGACGACACGCTCGCCGAGGACACCGACGTGACCATGGCCCTGCACCGGGCCGGCTGGAAGGTCGTCTACGCCGAGGACGCCCGGGCCTGGACCGAGGCGCCCGTCAGCATGAAGCAGCTGTGGTCGCAGCGGTACCGCTGGAGCTACGGCACCATGCAGGCGATGTGGAAGCACCGGCACGCGCTGCTGGAGCGGGGCCCGGCCGGCCACTTCGGCCGGGTGGGGCTGCCGTTCGTCGCCCTGTTCATGGTGGTCACCCCGCTGCTCGCGCCCGCCTTCGACATCGGCATGGTCTACGGCGTGGTCTTCGTCGACGCGTACAAGACCCTCGCGGCGTGGTTCGCGGTGATGGCCCTCCAGGCCGTCTGCGCCTGGTGGTCCTTCCACCTGGACCGGGAGAAGGCGTGGCACCTGATCACGCTGCCTGCCCAGCAGGTGGTCTACCGGGTGCTCATGTACATGGTGCTGCTGCAGTCCGCCATCACCGCGCTGACCGGGGGACGGCTGCGCTGGCAGAAGCTGAAGCGCACCGGCGAGGTCGGGCTCGACGTCACAACGGGGGAGATGGCTTCATGAGTACGGCGGAACGGGGTGCCCACGGCGTCCAGGACTCGTCCGAGACCATGGCACTGAGGGTCCTGGACCCCGGAGTGCTTCCCGCGCGGCACGACCCGGAGCCGGAGGCGGCCGAACCGGCGCCCCCGGGCAAGCCCGGCCGGGACCGCTACCTCGACCTGCTGCGGGCGCTCGCCCTGGTCCGCGTGGTGATCTACCACAACTTCAGCTGGACCTGGCTGCCCATCGTCTTCCCCTCCATGGGCGTCATGTTCGCGCTGGCCGGGTCGCTGATGGCGCGCTCCCTCAGCAGACCGGCGCTCAGCGTGATCCGCGGCCGGCTGCGCAGGCTGCTGCCGCCGATGTGGCTGTTCGGCGCGGTCGTGGTGCCGCTGATGATCCTTCAGGGCTGGGGCCCGCACTACGACCACCACCCCCACTGGTGGTGGGCCGAGATGGCCTTCTGGGTCCTGCCGCTCAGCGAGCCGCCGTTCGGTGCCTCGCTGCACACCTTCGGCGGACACCTGCCGGCCTCCTGGGCCGAGCAGATCTCCGTACCGCTGTGGTACCTGCGTGCCTACCTCTGGTACGTGCTGCTGTCGCCGCTCATGCTCAAGGCGATGCGGAAGCTGCCCTGGGTCACCCTGCTGGTGCCGCTGGCGCTCGCGTTCTTCGTCAACTCCGGGCTGGTCGACCAGTCCGGCCGGCTGATGGAGGCCGCCACCGACTTCGCCACCTTCGGCTCCTGCTGGCTGCTCGGCATGGCCCACCAGGAGGGACTGCTCCGCAGGATCCCGCAGTACGTCGTGCCGTCCCTCGCGCCTCTGGTGCTCATGTTCGGCATGTGGTGGCTGCTGCGGTCCCCGGTGGACAACCCCAGGTTCGGGCACGACCTGGAGGCGGTGCCGGTCGCGCAGGCGATCTGGTCGTTCGGCGCGGTGCTGCTCCTGCTCCACCTGAGCCCCTCCTGGGAACAGTGGCCCAAGCCGCTGGAACGCTTCAACGGCGTCATCAGCCTGCTCAACTCCCGCGCGGTCACGGTCTACCTGTGGCACTCCTTCGCCCTGGTCCTGACCGAGCCCCTGATCGACCCCCTGTGGAGCAACACCTTCCTCTACGACCACGCCCAGTGGCTGCTGTCGAGCCAGTGGACCCCGCTGGTCCTCGCCGTACCCCTGATCTGCCTGGCCATCGTCCTCTTCGGCTGGATCGAGGACGTGGCGGCCAAACGCCGCCCACGCCTCTTCCCGTACCCCCGCCGCTCCAAGGGACGCAGGCGCAGCAGCCAGCGCTGAATCGCCGGCGGAAAAAGGGCGGTGGTCGGTGTGGCGGTCTGCCACACTGGCCACCGCCCTTCCCGTGACACCGCTTCCCCGGGACGTACGGCAGGGGACGTGCGGCAGGGGACGTGCGGCCCAGCGGCCTGCGTGCGGCACCCGAGGATCAGACACACCATCATCACAGATCCGTTACACCAGGGACACGCGCTGTACAGGTTGACGATGATGGCCCCTCAGCCGCACGTCCCCTGGGGAAACTATGAGCAACCAGCCGCACTCGCCGCAGCAACAGGCCGCATCAGGCCCAGCACTCTCGCAGCCTCCGAGAAAGAACGGGCTCAAAAACGCCGCCGTCGGATGCGGCTCGATTCTCGTCCTGACCGCCCTCACCGGCTGCGCCGGAGTGCTCGGCGACGGCACCACCGACGCCGACACCAAGCCCAGGGCCTCCGCCTCCGTCACGGCCACCGGCGGACTCACCGCCGAACAGAAGGCCAGCGCGGAAGCCGCGGCCGGGATCCCGCCCGAGCCCGACATCGAGAACCGCACCGCCTACCTCGTCGACCTGACCGCCATCGACCCCGATGTCGTCCACGGCGAACCGGACACCGCCGTCGACCGCGGCCGCAAGCAGTGCACGTCCATCAAGAACGGCGAGAGCCAGCAGCGGCTGCTGGAGACCACGAACCTCCGCTTCACCAGCCCCAGCCACCCGGACGGCTTCGGCACCGACGCGGCAGCCAAGATCCTCAAGGCCGTCCGCGAGCGCCTGTGTCCTGACTACTGACCCACCCCCGTCCCGCGGCCCCTGCCCGCCAGGTACGGGGCCGCACCCGTTGGCGCCGCGGCTACTCCTGCTTCCACTGCTCCTCGGTGATCTCGTACCGGACGCCTCCGTGCTCGGAGCCCTCGACCATCTCCATGTCGGGGGGAGTGGGAAGGGTGTCCGCGAGCGTCATCCGGAGCTTCTCCATGATGTTGCGCGAGCCCCGGTTCACGGACATCGTCTCCGCCCAGACCATGCGCACGCCGAGTTCCGTGAACGCCATGCGCAGCAGGGCCCGCGAGCCCTCGGTGGCATAGCCCCGGCCCCAGGCGTCCTGCCGCAGCCGGTAGCCGAGTTCGACCTCGTCCAGCGGGCCGTCCGCTTCGGGACGCAGGATGAACCAGCCGATGAACGCGCCGCCGTTCCTCTCGTGCGCGGCGAACAGCCCGAGGCGACCGCCCCACTTCTGGTAGCCGGCGAGGATGTTCGGCAGATGGCTCTCACGGACGATCTCCGGCGCGGTCGGACTGCCGCCGCTCAGGTAGCGCATCACCGCCGGGTCGCTGTCCAGCTCGATCAGCAGGTCCGCGTCATCGGCGGTGAAGCGGCGCAGAGCCAGGCGCTCGGTCTCCAGATAGATGTCCACGAGCCCATCATCCCCGGACCGCGTCGGGCGCCCCAATGGTTTTCTCGCTGACGCGGGGGCGAGCCGGCCCCGGAAGCCCCCACTGGGGCACCGCTCACTACTGGTCGCCACCCACCGGACATGTGACCGCAGTTCTGGATGTCCGCGCGGTCTCGACCGGCGATCCATGACTTGACCCGGTCCGTACAGTGTCCGGGTGAAGGACATTCTGATCGACGGACTCCGCACCGCGTACGACGCCCAACTCCGCGGTGTCACCCCGCCCGGGGGCAGCGCCCGCGTCGAGAAGGACGGCCCGTTGACCCGTGTCGTCGGCTGGCACCGTGGCTTCGTCACGGGCCCACGCGACCTCGGTGTGCGCGGGGCGGAGCTCGACACGCTCATAGCCCGGCAGCGTGACTTCTACGCCGCCCGTGGTGAGGCGGTCGAATGGAAGACGCGCGCCCACGACCTCCCCGCCGACCTCACCGACCGGCTCACGGCGGCCGGGTTCGTCGCCGAGGACAGCGAGACCGTGCTCATCGGGCACTCCGCGGATCTCGCCGCCGACCCCGTCCTGCCCGACGGCGTGACGCTCCGCCGCGTCACCGCCGCATCGGACCTCCGGCGCATCGCCGCCATGGAGAGCAACGTCTGGGGCGAGGACTGGAGTTGGCTCGCCGACGACCTGGCCGCCCGGATCGAGAACGCCCCCGAGGACACCGTCGTCCTCGTCGCCGAGGCAGGCACCGAAGTCGTCTGCGCCGCCTGGCTGGTCTTCAAGGACGGCGTCGACTTCGGCGGCCTCTGGGGCGGCTCGACGCTCAAGGAGTGGCGCGGACAAGGGATTTACCGCGCCATGGTCGCCCACCGAGCCCAACTCGCCGCCACGCGCGGTGTTCCCTACGTCTATGTCGACGCCTCGCCCGACAGCGCGCCGATCCTCACCCGCCTCGGCCTCCACCCGGTGACCACCACGACACCGTACGTCTGGTCCCCCTGAGCACGGCCGACCCTCGCCGGGTCCGTTACCCGGCCCGGCCGTGGCGCACGCGGGGCGAGCCGGCCAGGGCGGAACGTGTGCGTGCCCGCCGCTCGCCGCCGTCACGCGGTGGTACCCGTCGCTCGCCGGGACCTCCTGCCGGTTTCGGGAGTCACGGAGAGGTCGGTGGCCGCAACGGTGACGCCGTCGTCGGTGCGCCGGTCCAGGATCCACGTCAGCAGCGGGCCCGCCATCGCCGTGGTCACCACCGCCATGACCACCATCAGCGCATACAAGTCCTCGTCCAGGAAGCCGAGTTGCAGCCCCACGTTGAGCACGATCAGCTCGGTCAGGCCACGGGTGTTCATCAGGGTGGCCAGCGCCGCGGACTGCCGCAGCGGCATCCGGTTCGCCCGGGCGGCCGTGAACGCGCCGAGGAACTTCCCGCCCACCGCCACCAGCATGATCAGGCCCAGGTCACCGGTACCGGCCGTGCCGACACCGGACAGGTCGACCCGAAGGCCGGCGACGAGGAAGAACACCGGCAGCAGCAGAGTGCCGCTCAGCTGCCCGAGCCGTTCGTGCACGTCGGTGCGGAGTCGCTCGGCCCCGGAACGCGGCAGCAGCACGCCGAAGAGGAACGCGCCGAAGATGTAGTGGAGACCCAGCCACTCGGTGGTGGCGCCGGACAGCAGGAGCCCGGCGAGCAGAAAGGCGATGAGCGAGGGCGTGAGGCGCGGCGCCTCACGGTGTTCGACCGCTCGGCGGAGCAGAGGACGCACCAGGAACAGCATGATGAGCAGGAACGGGACGGCGAGCAGGATCCGCCACTGGTCGGGGCCGGCCGAGCCGCTCACGGCGACGACGACGGCGAGCGGTGACCAGGCGAGGACGTCGTCGATGGACGCACAGGCCAGCGCCACCACGCCGAGCGGGGTACGCGACATGCGCCGGTCGGTGAGGATGCGGGCCAGGACCGGGAACGCGGTGATCGACATGGCGATGCCCGTGAAGAGGATGAACGGCGTCCGGTGGCCGTGGGCGCTGGCCAGGTGCAGGCCGAGCAGGGTGCCGAGCCCGAAGGGCAGGAGGATCGAGCTGATCGCCACGGTGGGGGCGATGGCTCCGCTGCCGCGGATGAGGGCCGCGTCCCCGCGGACGATCAGCGACAGCCGGCGTGCGACTTCCTAGGGGCGCACGGATTCGCCTGTGCTGTCCCGGGTGGGGAGAAGGCCGCGCATCAGGGCACGAGAAGACTCCAGCAGAATATCGCGGAAGACCCTGCTCGACAGGGGCCGAATGTCAACGGGGCATGAATATCGGCACCGCGACAGCCCTCGGTGGCCGGCGCGTTGGCCGGAGCCCCAGGATGCGTCCCGTCAGCGCCCCGCCCCGCGCTACGGCGAGGTGGGCAGCTGCGGGGAGCGGAGCACGAGCAGGGTGATCTCGCTGGGGGCGAAGACGCGGAACGGCGGGCCCCAGAAGCCGGTGCCGCGGCTGGTGTAGAGGAGGGTACGGGCGCCGTGCCGGCTGAGTCCGGCCACGGCGGGCTGGTCGATGCGGACCAGATGGTGGAAGGGCCAGATCTGGCCGCCGTGGGTGTGCCCGGAGAGCTGGAGGTCGATGCCCGCGGCTGCCGCCCGGTCGACGAACTTGGGCTGGTGCGCCAGGAGCAGGACGGGCAGGTCGGGGTCGGCGCCGTCGAGGGCTCCGTCGAGGTGGGCGCGGTGGCCCGCGAGGCCGGAGGACTCGGCGGTGACGTCGTTCACACCGGCGACCACGAGGGTGTCGCCGCCGCGTTCGAGCAGCACATGGCGGTTGCGCAGCGGCTGCCAGCCCAGTTCGTCCATCAGGTCGACCCAGCCCTGGGCCTCGCTGTAGTACTCGTGGTTGCCGGTGACGTACACACGCGCCTGGGCGGCCCGCACCGTTCCGAGGGGAAGGGCCTGGGCGCGGCGGCGTTCGGCCGTACCGTCCGCGATGTCGCCGGTGTGGCAGACCACGTCGGCTTCCAGGGTGTTCACCGTCTCGCACACGCGTTCCGACCAGCGGGCGCGATCGAGCGGGCCGTAGTGGGTGTCGGTGATGAGGGCGACACGGAGACCGTCCAACCCGGCACCCAGCCGGGGGAGTTGAACGTCGAGCCGGCGCACGCGTGGCACACGGCGCGCCTCCGCGTATCCCCAGGCGAGCAGTACGGCGGCGACGCCGAGGACGGCCCACGTGACGATGCGGGCCCGGTCCTCGCTGCCGCCGACACCGGCCACGGTCAGGGCGAGCCGCAGGAGGACGCCCAGCAGGACGGACCAGGTGAACAGGATCCAGCTGGTGCCCAGCAGGGTGTCACCGATGATCGCCGCCCGGTCCTGCTGGCGCCTGCCGTGGCCGCGCACCATCGCGAGCGGCATACCGAGGAGACCGAGGACGAACAGGACGGTGCCGCCCGACGTGACGGGCAGCGGCCAGTGCTGACCGGCGTACAGGAGCACCCAGCAGGGCACCGCCCACAGCAGGACGGGCGCGATCAGGGGGATGTAGCGCATGAGGCGGTGCAGGCGGCTCTGCCGCGGCGCTCGCGCCTCACCCTCGGCGGGCCGGGTGCTGCTGGTGTCGGTCACGCTTCCCCTCTCTGAGCAGGCTGCCGTTCCGCGCACTGTATCCGGTCGCCTCCGAGCCGGCCGGAGGGCCCTCCTCCACCAGGAGCGGCAGTCCGGTGGTTCGTGGAGGCGGGCTGGAAGTCGTCCCCGGGAGCGGTGGGGGAGGCGGGGCGTGACGGCCACCGATCCGAGGGGCGGCCGGGGTGTCGGCCGCGCATGGCAGGCTTCTGCCATGCGCTACATCATCATCGGGGCAGGAGCGGTCGGAGGGGCCATCGGCGGGCGGCTGGCCGGTGCGGGGCACGAGGTCGTACTGGTCGCCAGGGGCGCGCATCGCGCGGCCCTGTCCGAGGGCGGCCTGCGGCTCAAGGTGCCCGAGGGCGAACTGACCTACCGTCTGCCGGTCGTGGACGGACCGGACGCGCTCGGCGAACTGCGCGCCGACGACGTACTGGTGCTCACGGTGAAGACCCAGGACGCGGAGGCGACGCTCAACACCTGGGCCCCCGCGCCCGTCGCCGGCGGCCGGACCGCCGCCGAGCGCTTGCCGCTGCTCTGCGCGCAGAACGGCGTGGAGAGTCAGCGCATCGCCCTGCGCCGCTTCCGGCACGTGTACGGAGTCTGTGTCTGGCTGCCCGCCGTCCACGTCGAACCCGGTGTCGTCTCCGCGGCCGGCACCCCGCTCACCGGCATGCTGCACCTGGGCCGCCACCCTCACGGCACGGACGACACGATCCGCGGTGTCGCCGCCGACCTGGCGACCGCGCGGTTCGAGGCGCCGGTCGTGCCCGACGTCGCCCGCTGGCAGTACGCCAAGCTGCTCAGCAACCTCCGCAACGCCCTCGACGCCGTCAGCGGACCGGCCGACGACCCGCGTCTGCAGGAGCTGTTCGGGAGGGTGCGTGCCGAGGGCGAGGCCGTGCTCGACGCCGCCGGGATCGCGTACGCCGGAGTCTGGGAACAGAAGGAGACCCGCGGCGACAAGATCACCCTGGTCGAACTCGACGGGGTCGGGCGGGCCGGAGGTTCCTCCTGGCAGTCCCTCGACCGGGCCACCGGCACCATCGAGGCCGACTTCCTCAACGGTGAGATCGCCCTTCTCGGCCGCCTGCACGGGGTGCCGACCCCGCTCAACGACCTGCTGCAGCGCCTGGCGAACGGCTTCGCTCGCGGGCGGCGGGCGGCAGGCTCACTGCCGGTGGAGGAGCTGCTGCGGCTGGCCGACGAAGCCGCCACGCACGCCTGAGCAACGGACTCGTCCGCGGACGACGGGGCGGATCGCCGGCCCCCGCCCCGGCGGGGCGGGCGTCGACACGAGGGGCGGGGCAGGGGGCGCGGTCCCCGCCCGGACCGTGCCGCACGCCCTGCCCTCGCTGGAACCGACCGACGGGAACCCCCCGAGCCCACCGCGCGCAGCTCCGCCTGGCCGGTCGTCGCCCGCCGACGGCAGTCCGCGCAGACCGGTCGTCGCCCGCCCTCCCCCGCCCCCGTCCGCCGCTCGTCGCCCCCCGTCCCCGTCCGTCGTCCCCGCCCGCCGGTCGCCCGTCGACGCCGGGCGGGGGCGGCCTAGACTGGCCGGGTGTCTTCAGTCTTCAAGCAGTCGACGGCGTCGGGCGGGATCCGTGCGCCCAAGCAGGAGCGGAGCCAGCGCTCGTTCGAGTTGGTCCTTGAGACGACGCTGGAGCTGTTGGCCGAGAAGGGGTACGCAGGCTTCGCCCTCACCGAGGTCAGCAAGCGCTCCGGTGTGTCCATCGGCTCGATCTACACCCGGGTGGACGGCAAGGACGACCTGTTGCGGGCGGCACAGGGCCATTTCCTGGACCGCATGCTCGCCGAGCACCGCACTCTGACCGACCCCGAGCGGTGGACGGCGGTCGCCCTGGGGGACCTTGCGCCGCAGCTGGTCACCGAGTTCGCCGAACTGCTCAAGCGGCAGGGGCGGGTGCTCGGTGCCTTTCAGCAGCGGGGGGCGGTCGACCCCGAGGTCGCCAAGGTCGGCAAGGCCGCCTACTTCGACATGCGGGAGCGCTTCGCCGCCCTGCTGCTGTCGCGGCGCGAGGAGATGCGGCACCCGGATCCGGTACGGGCCGTCGACTCGTGCTTCACCACCGTCTACGCGACGCTCGCACGTGGTCTGGCGCTCGACGTGCCTGCCGAGGCGGCCGAGGACATGGACCTGGAGAGGCTGCTGGAGGATCTCGGCGTGATGACCCTGGCCTTCCTGCGCGCCGGTGGTGCCGGGGCGTAGTTCGGCCGGGTGGGACGCACCACGCCGGGTCCGCGGGCAATGCCCCGCGGACCCGGCGTTTTCCGCTGCGGACCGTGTCAGGGCGGTCCGCAGGGTTCGAGGCGCCGGGACGCGTACGTCACGCGGCGCGGACGCTCGCGGCCGGTGCGCTGGAGCGGACCGCGAAGTCGTGGACCTGTCGGCCCAGCAGTTCCAGCTGGGCTCCGGCGGAGGCGTCGGCGCACCCGCCGTCGGGCGCGAACAGCGGTCCGGCGCTGGAGTTGAGGGTCACACCGAGCGGCGTCGGCCAGCCCCGCATGGCGTGTACGACATTGCGCAGGGCGGTCAGGGTGGTGCCGCACGCCTGCCAGCCCGCGGCGGTGACGACGAGGCCGACCGCTCGGCCGTCGAAGTACACCCGGGTGTCGTCACGCAGGTCTTCCAGGAGATCGACGGCGTTCTTCACCAGGCCCGAGATGCCGCCGTGGTAGCCGGGCGAGCCGATGACCAGGCCGTCCGCGAGGCGCACCGCCTCGACCAGCTGTCGCTGAGCCTCGGTGCGCTCCGGGCGCTCCGGTGCGTAGTGGGGGAGTGAGGCGAGGAATTCACCGCCGAAGTGGTGTGTCCGGGCGCCGCGTGCTTCGGCGGCGGCCAAGGCGGTTCGGACGGCGAGTTCGCTGCTGGATCCAGGGCGGGTGGTGCCGCCGATACCGACGATCAGGTGACTCACAGGCTGGTTCCGTTCTGGCCGGGGGCGCGGAAGCGCGGGGACGGGGCGTACCGGTGAGGCCCCTGGAGCTCATTCAGAATGATGATTCTGAAAACTAGATCCTGAGGGTCGGCCCGGTCAAGACGCCCACCGAGTGCGAGACCCCCGAACCCGCGGATCCTTGAGTCCCCGGACCCGCGGGCCCGCGGACCCCCGGACCCGCGGCCCCCCGAACCCTCGGCCCCCCGGTCCCCGGACCCCTGCCCCCCACGGCCCCCGGGTCACCCGAACCGGCTGTGCGGTAGTGTGAACAGAATTAGAATTCTGAATCTCTTCGTGTGGGAACTGGAGAACCGCCTCATGACCGACCCGGCACTCCACAAGCTCGGCAGCCAGGACGGCACTCCGGCTTCCGGGCACGACGGCCTCCCGTCACCGGCCGCCGTGGCCCCCGCCGCACGTGCCCGGCTCACCGCCGGGGCCTCCGGCTGGGCCACGCTCGCCGAACCGGGTCTCGGGCTGGAGCCGGTCGTGCTGGTGGACGGCCCGCTCGGGCTGGTCAGCCCGACCTTCGACGAGCGCGACACGTCCCTGCTCCTGCCGAGCGGCATCGCCCTCGGCGCGACCTGGGACACCGACACGGTGCGCGCCGTAGCGGCCGCCCAGGCGTCGGAGGCCCGACGCCGGGACATCGACGCGGTGTACGCCCCCAACCTCAACCTCGCCCGTACGGGGCTGTCCGGCCGCACCTTCGAGATGCTGTCCGAGGACCCGCTGCTGGCCGGTGTGCTCGGAGCCGCCTTCGTCCAGGGACTCCAGGGTCAGGGGGTGGCCGCCGTCCCGAAGCACCTGGTCGCCAACGACACCGAGACCGAACGCCAGCGCATGAACAGCGAGGTGGACGACACCGCGCTGCGCGAGGTCTACCTGCGGCCCTTCGAACTCGCCGTCCGGGCCGGGGCCTGGGCCCTGATGACCGCCTACAACCGGCTCAACGGCGTCCCCTGCGCGGCCAACTCCGAGCTGCTGGCCGTCGTCAAGGGCGAGTGGGGCTTCGACGGCCTCGTCGTCTCCGACTACTTCGCCCTCCAGGACACCCTCGGCCCGGCCCTCGCGGGCTGCGACCTGGAGATGCCTGGTCCCGCCATCCACTTCGGCCGGCGGCTCGCCGAGGCCGTCGAACGCGGCCAGGTGCCGCAGGAGCGGGTCGACGACGCGACCACCCGGCTGCTGCGCCTGGCCCGCCGCGTCGGCCGGCTCGACGGCGCCGACCGCGTCCCGGCCCGCCCCGACGAGTACGTGCCTGCCGACCGCGCCCACGAGGTCCTGACCCGGGCCGCCACCGCGTGCTTCGTCCTGGCGCGCAACGAGGACGGTCTGCTGCCCCTCGAACCGAGCCGTCTCACCCGGCTCGCCGTCATCGGTCCCAACGCCGACCGGCCCTGCCATCAGGGCGCCACCTTCGGCCGGGTCCGTCCGGCGGACAGCGCCGTCACCCCGCTCGCGGCCCTGCGCACCCGGTTCGGTTCCCGGTGCGAGATCGTCCACGAGCGCGGCGTGGACAGCACGCCCGCGGCGCCCCTGGGCGCCTTCCGGGTCACCACCCCGGACGGGCGGCCCGGCGTGCTGCTGGAGCACTTCCGCGCGGACACACGCGTCCTGGCCGAGACCCGTGGCGACAGCTCCTTCGTCTGGTTCGGCACGGTCCCGCAGGTGGGGCCCACCACCGAACCGGGCCGACTGCGCCTGACCGCCGTCCTCACCCCGGAGCAGGACGGCCCGTGGACGATCGGGGCGGGCGGTTCCGGCGACACGGTGCTCACCGTCGACGGACGGCGGCTCGCCCACCGGCCCGCGCCCGCGCCCGGTGACCTGATGGGCCAGGTCGCCCGGGCGGAGACCGGCACCGGGGCCGTCGAACTGCGGGCGGGGGAGCCGGTCACCGTCGTCGCCGACATGACCACCGAGGGCGGGCGGGTACAGGCCCTCACCGTCAGCGCCGCGCCGCCCGCCGCACCGGACGCCCTGGCGCGCGCCGTGCGAGCCGCCGAGAACGCCGACGCGGTCGTCCTGGTCGTCGGCGACGAACTGCGGACCGCCCGTGAGAGCCGCGACCTCCCCGACTCCGAACTCCCCGCCGAACAGCGGGAGCTGATCCGGCGGGTGGCGGCCGCCAACCCGCGCACCGCCGTCGTCGTCAACGCGGGCCGCCCGATCGACGCGCCCTGGGCCGACGACGTCGCCGCCGTCCTGCAGACCTGGTTCGCCGGACAGGGGTACGGCGAGGCGCTCGCCGCGGTGCTGGCCGGGGACGAAGAGCCCGGCGGCCGTATGCCGGTGAGCGTTCCCCGGGCCGACGCGGACCGCTCCACCCACGACGAGGGGCTCGACGAGGACCTCACCCGGCGCTACGCACCCGCCGAGCCCACCGGCTACCGCCACCTGCTGCGCACCGCCACCCCCGCCCGCTTCGCCTTCGGCGCCGGCCAGGGCTACACCACGTGGCGCTACGACTCCGCCGTCCTCGTCCGGGGCACGGAGGACACGCCGGACCGGCCGGACACCTGGACGGTCCGGCTGACCGTGACCAACACCGGCGAACGAGCCGGACGTGACGTCGTACAGGCGTACGTGCGGGCGCCGGGCGAGACGGACGCGCGGCTGGCCGGCTTCACCGGCGTCACCCTCGGCGCCGGGGAGTCGGCCCGGGTGGAGGTGCGCCTGGACGACCGTGCCTGGTCGCGCTGGGACCCCGCGTCGACGGGCTGGAGAACCCCGACGGGCACCCACCAGCTGCTGATCGGCCGCTCCGCCGAGGACATCGTGGACATCCTCGTCCGGGATGTCACCGAGGCCGCGGGCTGACGCACGCGGCGTATGCCGAGCAGGCCGCGGACGACGGCGCTCGTCGCCCTCTCAGGGCGGCGGCCGCCGTCGTCCCGTTTACCGCGCTGCCTCGGGGGCGGGGTGCGAGACGCTCGGTGCGCAGCGTGTGTCCGCCGAGCCGGCACCGGGGTTCCAGCTCCGCGAGCGGGTCCCCGGGACCGCAGTGGTACACCGCGCTGTTCTTCGGCGCCGCCGCGAGCAGCCCGGCGAGGTCGATCCGTCCGCCCTCCGGGCTCGGCCACAGAGTCACGGAAGCCGGGTAGGAACGGGCGAGGCCGTCGGCGTAGGCCATGGTGTCCGTGGAACGGCCGAAGTAGACGAGCCGCCACGGCGTGCCGCGCCGGTTCGCCTCGGCGGCCCTCGGCGGGAACGGGGTCATTGCGATGCCGCCCGCGACGAACAGGTAGCCGGGGGCCGGCGCGTGAGGGCGAAGTTGTCGCGGGGGCCTCGCCGGAGCAGCGGGCCTCCGGCGTCGAGCTGCTCGTGCGCGTGCGGCGAGCCACCTCGTCCTTCCTTGTCGCGCCGAACCGCCGTGTGCCATGGGCCGGGATCGGCACGGTCGCCGCACTGGGAGTGCCGGCGGGTCGGTCCCTGAGCGAGCTGGACGGCCCGCAGCCGGTCGTGCGCGGGGTTGTCGTGTCCCGGCAGCGTCCCCCGGTCCTGCACCCGGCCCGCGAGCTTCTCGCGCCAGGGCGAGGGCAGCTCGGGGGCCGTGGGCTGCGAGGAGAGGACGTCGGGCCGGTGCAGGGCCTCGACGACGGCGGCGAAGAGCGCCGTCGGGTCGCAGGACGGGCGGCGCCGTTCGCCGGAGGCGGCAGACACGTCTTGCCGGGTGCGGTTCCAGGGGTGGTTCGGGTGCGGCTGAGGGGCCGGCCGTCGGGCGGCCGGCCCCTCAGTCATGCCTGCCCCGCTCCGTAGGGGCGTGCTCCGTCAGACGGTCGGTTCCGTGGCCGGGGTGGGCTTGGCCGCCTCGGCCGCCTCGGCCTTTCGGGCGTCGGACGTGTCGGCGGTGTAAGCGGCGTCGATCTCCTCGATCGTCGAGCCGATACCGCGCGGCTGGAAGGCGAACCCGAGGCCCATGGCCAGCGCGGTGGCGACGAGCAGCAGGGTCAGGACGAACTTGGGGCTGTTGTGCAGGAGGGTGGGCGAGACCAGGGCGAAGAGGGCGGCACCGATGCGGGCCACGCCGAAGCTGATGCCCTGTGCCGTGCCGCGCAACGAGGTGGGGAAGATCTCCTGGGACCAGACCTTGTAGTTGCCCTCGCCGGCGAAGCTGGCTCCCGCGATCACGGCCATGAAGCAGATGACGAAGACGGTCGGGTCGAGCGGCAGGACCACCAGGAGGAGCAGCGCGAGGACCTGGACGACGGCGCCGACCGCGAACATCGCGGAGCGCGCCCGGCGCCGGTCGATCAGACGCATGAAGACAATGCTGCAGATCAGGCCCACCGGGCCGAGCAGCGTCATGATCGAGGTCACCGTGGACAGGTCGAAGTGGAAGAGGCCGATCATGGCGTAGGCACCGAAGCCGGCGAAGAAGTTGGTCATCGAGGCGTTCAGCAGATAGAACACGGTCGTGAACAGCAGGCCGCCGACGATCGGGCGGCTCAGCAGCCGGACCCAGGGGCGGCCGTCCCGGACCTCCCCGCGTTCCCGGTCGGCGACCCAGACCTCCGACTCGGGCAGGCGCCGGCGCAGGAACCAGGTGACCAGCGCGACCAGGAAAAGCTGGCCGAACAGCAGACGCGGCATGAGCGTTCCGCTGAACGCGGTCAGCTTGGCGACGATCTGGACGACGATGATGCCGAAGCCCCACATGAGCTGTGCGTAGGAGATCAGCCGCCCGCGTTTGGCCGCGGGGGCGATCTCCCCGATCAGGGCCAGCGAGGCGGGCATGTCGGCCCCGGCGGCCAGCCCGGTCAGGACGACGCCGACGTACAGCATGGGCTCGTTGACCGCGAAGATCAGCCACAGCAGACCGAAGGCGAACACGATCAGGTCCGCGGAGTAGACCCGCTTGCGGCCGAAACGGTCTCCGACCCGCCCGCCGAACAGCGAGCCGACGCCTATGGAGAGGCTGAGGGCGGCGCTGACCGCGCCGACCGACCACGCGCTCAGGGCGAACTGGCTCTGCCAGAGGGAGATGGACAGGGCGGTCGCGAACAGCACACCGCTGTCCAGGTAGGAGGCGAGCCCGCCGAGAGTGGCCAGATACCAGGGGCGTCGGGCCAGGGCTGGGGAGGGCGAGTGGGACATCGAGGCGGCTCCTCGTCGAGCACGGAGGCTGGCATGCCACACATGGTGACAGGTCGAAATCCAGCCAAACGACAATCAGAATTTTGATTCTGACTGTTCGGATGATGCATGCTGCTCCGTCTCTTGGCTAGGGCTTGGGTGCCGACAGTTATCAAAATTAAAATTTTGATTTTTGGCCAACCGGGCGGCAGAATGGCCGGGCACGGCGGGGTGAGCCACCCGTCGGGGAGCCGATCCCTCTCCGCACCTGATGTCGCTGTGCCGGTACGGAGCGATACGTGTCCTCAGCCCTGTCCCCGCGGAGCCGGCTCCGGCGCCCCCGCGGCTTCTTCTTCTGCCTCGTCCTGGTGACCGCGCTCGGCGCGCTCGATCACACGATCGTCGCCACGGCCCTGCCCGACATCGCCACCGACCTCGGCGCGCCGCAGCGGACCTCCTGGGTCGTCGCCGCCTACACGCTGTCGATCACCGCCGCGATGCCGGTGGTCGGCGCACTCGGCGACCGGTTCGGCCGACGGGCGGTGCTGGCCGTCTCCGTCGTGGTGTTCCTCGTCGCCTCGACCGCCTGCGGACTCGCGACGGACATCGAGACGCTCGCCGTCGCCCGGCTCGTCCAGGGGATCGGCGGAGCCGGACTGGTGGTCCTGCCGCAGGCCGTCGTGGCCGACGTCGTCCCGGTCCGGGAACGCGCCGCCTACCTCGGCCCGCTCGGAGCGGTGTTCGCCGTCGCCACCGTGGTCAGCCCGCTGCTGGGCGGCTGGCTCACCGACGCCGCGTCATGGCGCTGGACCTTCTGGATCAACCTCCCCCTGGGAGTGCTCGCCCTGCTGTGCGTCCTCGTCGCCGTCCCGGCGGCCGATCCCTCCGCCGACTCCGGTCGTGCCCGCTTCGACGTGCTGGGGGCCGCGCTGATCACGGCGTCCGCGACCGGGTTCGTCGTGGTCGTCTCGGCGGCCGGTGAAACGGGCTGGAGCACCGGCGTCGCCGTCGGCGCGGCACTGACCGCGGCCGTCACGGGGGTGGCCCTGTGGTGGGAGTGCCGCTGTGCCGCTCCGGTCCTGCCGGTGCGCGCCCTCGTCCGTACGCCGGTCGCCCAGTGCTGCGCGCTCGGCCTGCTCGCCGGGCTCGGGCTCTTCGGGGCGCTCGCCTACGTGCCCACCTGGGTGGAGGGCGTCCACGGCAGCTCCGCGACCGTCTCCGGACTCATGCTGCTCCCGGTCACGCTCGGGATCGTCGCCGGGATCAACGGTTCGGGGCTCGCCATCCGCAAGTGGGGGCTCTGGTGGCCCTTCCCGGTCGCCGGATGCGTGACGGGAGCCGCCGCCGGGGCCGCGCTCGCCGTGCTGAGCGCGAGCCGGCCGTCCCTGCCGGTGATCGCGGTGCTGCTGATGTTCCTGGGGCTCGGCGCCGGGCTCTTCATGCAGGTCGTCGTGGTCGTGGCCCAGGACGCGGCCGGGCGCGAGGTCGCGGGGGCGGTGACCGCGGGCCTCGGCTTCCTCCGGGAGCTGGGCGTGCTGGCCGGTGCGGTGGTGCTGGGGGCCGTGGCCGCCCACGGGCTCGGGGCCGGCGCCGGGCGGACGCGGACCGCCGCCGACTACGGCGCGGCGTTCACGCCGGTCTTCGCGGTCACGGCCGCCTGCTTCGGGGCGGGCCTGCTCGTCGCCCTCCTCCTGCCGAAGGCGGGTCTCGGCCACCGGCCGGACGGCGACGCGCCCCGGGAGCCGGTCGTCGACCCCGTCTCCGCCGGCTGACGCCGGCGCGACCGCCCCCACCAGAAGGAAAAGTCGAGGTCGGCGCATTGACCGGCCAGGACTCCACCCCTAATCTAAAATCAGAGTTCAGATTCTGAAATGAGGTACCGGCTCGACATGGAAGCTCCTACGACCGGGTCGATCACGCCCACCGAGTTCCGCAGGGCGCTCGGCCACCACCCCACGGGCGTCGCCCTGGTCGCCTCCCGCGAAGCGGACGGCACACCGGTCGGGATGGTCGTCGGCACCTTCACCTCCGTCTCGCTCGACCCGCCCCTCGTCGCCTTCCTCCCGGACCGCACCAGCACCTCCTGGCCGCGCATCCGCGAGACCGGCCGGTTCTGCGTGAGCGTCCTCGGCGCCGGCCAGGAACAGGTGTGCAGGTCCTTCTTCACCAAGGAGACCGACCGGTTCCGGCGGCACTGCACCGACGACGCGCCCTCCGGCAGCCCCCGGGTGGACCAGGCCGTCCTCTGGGTCGACTGCGACATCGAGTCCGTGACCGAAGCCGGGGACCACGACATCGTCCTGGGCCGGGTCCGGGACATCGCCGTCCCCGAGTCACCCGCCCTGCCCCTGCTGTTCCTGCGCGGCGGATACGGTGCCCCCGCGCCGCTGTCGCTCCAGGCCGAGCCGTCCGAACCGGGCGTACGGCTGCGGCTCGCCGACGCGGTCCGCCCGGAGGCCGAGGCCATCGCCCGCGAGCTGGGCCTCGAATGCCTCGTGAGCGCCGCCGTGGACGACCACGTGGTCTCCCTGGTCGCCGCCGGCGTGGGCTCCTCGCCCCAGGGCAGCCCCACCCGCGTCGGCGCCTCCTTCCCGCTCGCCGCGCCCTTCGGACCCCTGTTCGTCGCCTGGGCCGCCCCGGCCGAACAGGACACCTGGATCACCAGGAGCCGGCACCTGCTGGGCGAACAGGGCGCCCGGACGGCACGTGAGGACCTGGCCGCGGTACGCGCCCTGGGCTACCAGGTCACCACCGGCCGGGCCACCGCGGACCGCTTCGAGCGACTGGTCGAGAACGGCGCACACGGCACGGGGGACACCGGCGACCTCCTCCGCGGCCTCGCCGACCGGGGGCCCGAGCCCGGCCTCCGCGCGCCGCTGCACGAGCTGACCGAGGTCACCTCCCTCGCCGTACCGGTACGGACCGCCGACGGAGCGGTCGCGCTCTCCCTGCACCTCATCGGCTTCACCGGCGACGAGCGTCCCGAACGGCTGCTGTCCTGCCGCGACCGCCTGCTGGCCGGCGCCACGCGCGCCCGCGAACTCCTCAGCTCCTGATCCGGGCGCCCCCAAAAAAGCCGCCCACCCCCCATTTTCCGATCCCCGCCCCCCAAGGGCCGACCAGGAGGCCACCGTGCGCTTCTCCGCCTTCCTCACCACCCGCTCAGCCGGTCCCGACGAGGACCGCCGTATCACGCAGGCCCTCGTCGACCACGCCGTCGACGTCGAGCGCCTCGGCTTCGACGCGGTCTTCCTGCCCGACCACCACTTCACGGGCTACTGTCCCCCCGCCAGCGACCCGATGATGTTCGCCTCCTTCCTGGCCGCCCGGCTGCCCCGCCTCCACTACGGCTTCTCGGTGCAGACCATCGCCCTGCACCACCCCGTGCGCTTCGCCGAGCGCCTCAACCTCCTCGACCAGCTCACCGACGGCAAGCTCCTGGTCGGCACGGGCAGCGGCACCACCCCGGAGGAGATGATCGGCCTCGGCATCAACTTCAAGGACACGCCGGAACTGTCCAAGTCCCACCTGGCCCTGGTGCGCCAGCTGTGGGACAAGAAGGCCGAGGACGCCCCGCTCGTCTTCGACAACGGCCACTACAAGGGCGCCGTGGTCTCCCGGATCGTCCCCGCCGCCCACACCCCGGGCGGCCCGCAGCTGATGTCGGTCGCCCTGCGCCCCTCCAGCGTCGAGCGGGCGGCCGCCGAGGCCCAGCCCGCCTTCATCCCCGCCTTCACCCCGCCCGCCCTGGACGACGGCGAACCCCTCAAGCACCTGCGCACGCACTTCACCGCCTACCGCACGGCCCTGGAGGCCGCCGGCCACACCCCGGACAAGGTGGCGCGGGCGCTGGACTGGACCACGCACACCTACCAGCACGTGCACGTCGCCGAGACCGACGAGCAGGCCGAGGAGGAGTTCCAGATCCTCATGGCGCAGTACCAGGGCGCCATCGAGCGCGAGCACGAGGCCAACCTGGCGGCCGAGAAGCTCTCCGGCGTCACGCTCAACCCGCCGCCGAACGCCCTGACGCCCGGCTGGCAGAAGACCTGGTGCGTCTGGGGAAGCCCGGCCACCGTGGCCGAGCACCTGGCCGAGGCCACCGACATCGGTGTCGGCAACGTCCTCGGGGGCTTCCTCGGCGGCCCGCTCACCCCCGAGCGCGCCGAGTTCGGCAAGAAGTCGCTCGAACTGTTCGCCACCGAGGTCATGCCCCGGTTCCGTTCCCACTGAGCCCCCGGCACGGCACCTGCCCCACCACGTGGACGGTGCCGTGCCCAGCCGCGCTGCATTGACCTGACCTGACCTGACCTGACCGGCATCGGCGACACCCTGTCACGCACCCCACCCCCCACCCCCACCCCCGTACCCCTGTCGCCCACACCCCTGCACCCGCACGCTTTGCACTGACACGCACAGAACGGACGCCCCGTTGAGCGCACCCACCCGCCTCCGTGCCGAGCACCTGGACCACGCGCTCGGCATCACCCGGCCCCGGCCGAGGCTGTCCTGGCAGCTGCCGCCGGGATGCCGTGCCCAGCACGCCTACCAGGTGCGCATGGGGGAGTGGGACTCGGGGCGGGTGGAGTCCGCGGAGAGCGTGCTGGTCGACGTAGGGGCGCCGGCGCTCCGCTCGCGCGAGCGTCGCACCTGGCGGGTACGGGTGTGGACGGACGCCGGGCCGAGCGACTGGTCGGCGCCCGCCCTGCTGGAGGCGGGCCTGCTCACCGCCGACGACTGGCGGGCCGCGTGGATCCGCCCCGCCGAGCCGGAGCCGGCCCCACCGGGCGAGCGCCCCGCCCACCTCCTGCGGGGCACGCTCACCCTGCCGGGCGAGGTGGCCTCGGCGCGGGTCCACGTCACCGCCGAGGGACTCTACGAACTCTTCGTCAACGGCGTCCGCGTCGGCGACGACGAACTCACCCCGGGCTTCACCGACTACCGCCACACCGTGCAGGTGCAGACCTACGACGTCGGCGCCCTGCTCCGGCCCGGCGCCAACACCGTCGGCGCGATCCTGTCCGACGGCTGGTTCCGCGGCGTCAACGGCATGTTCCGCGACGCCGACTGCTTCGGCGACCGCACCGCCCTGCTGCTCCAGCTGCACCTGACCCTGCCCGACGGCACCCAGGACGTGTTCTGCACCGACGGCACCTGGCAGAGCACCACGGGCGGGATCACCCGCGCGGACCTCCTGGGCGGCGTCACCACGGACCTCCGGGCCGAACCCGCCGGCTGGTCGGACGGCCGTACCGGCCCCGAGACCTGGCAGGACGTCACCACGGTGGACGGCGGGTACGACCGCCTGACCGCGTCGCCCGCGCCCCCGGTACGCCGGACCGAGTACCGGCGCCCGCTGACCGTCCGCCGCACCCCGTCGGGGGCGCAGGTGGCCGACTTCGGAGAGAACGTCGTCGGCTGGGTGCGCCTGGACGAACTCGGCCCGGCCGGAACCAGGGTGGTCCTCACCCACGGGGAGGCGCTCTCGCCGGACGGTGAGGTGAGCCGGCGCAACCTGCTCCCCGACCACATGCCGCCCGACTGGGCGGAGCAGCTGAACCCCGGCCAGGTCGACGTGGTCGTCTGTGCCGGGCGCGCGGGCGAGAGCTTCGAACCCCGGCACGCCACCAAGGGATTCCGGTACGTCGCCGTGACCGGTACCGGTCTGCGCGATCTGACGCCGGACGATCTCACCGCGGCCGTCGTCCACACCGACCTGCGCCCGACCGGCTCCTTCCGCTGCAGCGACGAGCGGCTGAACCGGCTGCACGAGGTGGGTGTGCGCAGCTTCCTCGGCAACGCCGTCGACATCCCGACCGACTGCCCGACCAGGGAACGCTCCGGATGGACCGGGGACTGGGCCGTGTTCGTGCCGACGGCCGCCTTCCTCTTCGACGTCGCCGGCTTCTCCGGGAAGTGGCTGCGGGATCTGGCGACCCAGCAGTTCGAGGACGGCGTCGTACCCAACTGGGTGCCCGACCAGCTCGGCCCGGCCACCCGGGACCACCCGCTGCTCGGCGAGAACCTGGGGTCGGCGGGCTGGGGGGACGCCGCGGTGATCGTGCCCTGGGAGATCTACCGCGCCTACGGCGACCGGGACCTGCTCGCCCGGCAGTGGCCGTCGATGGTGGCCTGGGTCGAGCGGGCGATCCGCATGGCGCGCGAGGGACGGCACCCCCGACGCGCCGCCGAACGCCCCGTGCCCGCGCCCCACGAGCAGTACCTGTGGGACACCGGCTTCCACTTCGGTGAGTGGCTGGAGCCGGGGAACCAGCCCGGCTGGGAGGAGCTGCGCGCCCAGGACCAGTCCGCGGTCGCCACCGCCTACCTGCGCCACTCCACCCGGCTGCTGGCACGCGTCGCCGCCGTGCTGGGCCGTACCGCCGAGGCACAGCGCTACGAGCGCGTCAGCGAGCACGCCCGGCACGCCTGGCAGAGCGAATTCGTCGACGACGGCGGCCGGGTGCGCCCCGAGACCCAGGCCACCCTGGTCCGGGCGCTCGCCTTCGACCTCGTCGAGCCCGCGCTGCGCCCCACGCTGGCCGGCCGGCTCGCGGAGCTGGTGAAGGCGGCGGGCAGCCGGGTGGGAACCGGGTTCCTGGCCACCCCGCACCTCCTGCCCGTGCTCGCCGAGACGGGCCGCACGGACCTCGCCTACGAGGTACTCCTCCAGAACTCCCCGCCCTCGTGGATGCACATGCTGGAGCGGGGAGCGACCACGGTGTGGGAACTGTGGGAGGCCGTCGACGACCAGGGCGTGGCCCACGAGTCGCTCAACCACTACAGCAAGGGCGCGGTGATCGGCTTCCTGCACCGGTTCACGGCCGGGCTGCGCGTGCTCGACGAGGGACCGGGCTACCGGCGCTTCCGGGTGCAGCCCGCTCCGGGCGGGTCACTGACCTGGGCGGAGGCCACGCACGACAGCCCCTACGGCCGTATCGAAGTGGCCTGGCGCAAGCAGGGGGAGACCATGCGGCTGCGGGTGACGGTACCGCCCGGCACCGAGGCCGAGGTCGTGCTCCCCGACGGGCGCCGCACGCTCGTCGGCCCCGGTACCGCCCTCTTCGACCACCCGGACCGGGCCTGATTCACAGCCTCGCGTCCGCCCGCTCGCAGCCCAGGAGAGACAGTGTCCCTGCCCACCCGGCCGGTCATCCCCGGCTTCCAGCCCGACCCATCCGTCTGCCAGGTGGACGGAACCTTCTACACCGCCCACTCCAGCTTCGAGTACGCCCCCGGTCTGCCGATCTTCCGCTCGACCGACCTGCGGACCTGGGAGCACATCGGGCACGCCCTCGACCGGCCCTCCCAGCTCTCCCTCGCCGGGGCGGTGCCCTCCGCCGGCATCTTCGCCCCGACGCTGCGTCACCACGACGGCCTCTTCTGGCTCATCACCACGAACCTGACCGACGGCGGAGGCCATCTGCTGGTCACGGCCGGGGACCCCGCGGGCCCCTGGTCCGAACCGGTCCGCTTCCCCGACGCACCCGGCATCGACCCCGACCTCGCCTGGGACGACGACGGCACCTGCTATCTCACCTGGTCCGGGTTCGACGACCGGGGCCCCATGGGAATCGTCCAGGCCGTGGTCGACCCGACGACGGGCAAGGTGCTCTCCGGGACCCGGCAGGTGTGGCAGGGCACGGGCGGGAAGTTCCCGGAGGGCCCGCACCTGTACCGCATCGGCGCCCACTGGTACCAGCTCATCGCCGAGGGCGGCACCGAGCGCGGGCACGCGGTCACCGTCGCCCGCGCCACCTCACCGGCGGGCCCGTTCGAACCCTGCCCGTGGAATCCCGTCCTCACCGCCCGTGGCCTCGACTCCCCGGTGCAGAACGCCGGCCACGCCGACCTGGTCCAGCGGCCTGACGGACGGTGGGCGCTCGTCTACCACGGCGTGCGTACCCGCGGAACCAGCCCGGAATGGCACGTCCTGGGCCGGGAGACCTTCGCCTCGCGGATCGAGTGGGAGGACGGCTGGCCGAGACTGGGCGATCCCATCGAGCCGCCCCGCCCGGCCGCGACGACCGAGCGGCTGTCCGGCTCCGTCCTCCCGCCGTCATGGGTCGCGCCCGGACGCTTCCCCGGCGAGGTGCTGCACGCGGAGCAGGGCGGCTGGCGGCTCTCCGCGAGGCCGGACGAGACCGTCTTCGCCGGCCGCAGGCAGGAGCACCTGTACGCGTGCGTCCGCGCGGAAGTCCACGTCGGCGACGGCGTCGGCGGGCTGGAACTGCGCATGGACCCCCGGCACGCCCTGCGCCTGGAGATCGAGGACGGGCGCGTACGGGCCACCGCGCGGACGGGCTCGCTGCACTCGCTCCTCGGCGAGACCGACGCCGCCGCCGACACCGTCCTGGAACTGGGGGCGAGCCCCGCCGCCGGCCACCCCTTCAGCACCGAGTTCGGCCCTGACGAACTCGTCGCCGGGGTGCACACGGCCGACGGATTCCTCGAACTCGGCCGCGTCGACGGCCGCTACTTCTCGACCGAGGTCGCGGGCGGCATGACGGGCAGACTCATCGGCGTCTTCTGCCGCCGCGACGACCTCCTGATCCGCTCGTTCACCTATCACGGGGGAGACGACCCCGCGGCCGTCGCCCCCTGGAAGCCGACCGGGCCCGTCCAGAAGCCGATTGGCGCGGCCCGTCGCGCCGAGGGACCGCTCACCCTGATACGACGTCAGCGCAGATGCCACCGGTGGGACGCTCGGCGGAACCGAGGGACCGGCCAGGTTTCACCCCGCAGGCCGGCCGTGACGCCGCACATTTCCTCTTCGGACAGGCCACGGAGCGCCTGAGCGAGGCGTGTGCGGCGGAGCGGCGGAGGCAGGCCATCGGTGTGGTGTCCAGACGGCGGCCGGTGACGATGAGGTACGCCAGCGCGTGCGCCGCCTCCTCGGCGTCCTCCGCCCGCACCGGTTTCCGGGAGCGCGGGACCTCCTCGTGGACGCTGTCGGCCAGCGGGATCCAGCCCACGCCCGGGGCCCGGGCCTCACGAACGATTCCGGTCAGCCGTCCGCCGAGGCGTCCTCGAAGATGCCGGATCTTCACGGCATACTCACGGACATGAGCTTCGCGAACGGTGGCGACAGCCGGCCGGACCCGACCACGTCGCACGCGGCTTCGCTGCCTCACCTGACCCAGTACGAGCGGCAGGGCGTATGGGTGGTGGCCGTCCACGGCGCCTTCGACACGAACTCCGTCCCGCTGCTGGCCTCCGCGCTGCAGGACGCGGCCACCACCCACACGACGGTCGTCGTGGACGCGGCCGGGGTGACCTTCGCCGACTCCACCGTCCTGAACGTGCTGCTGAACTTCCACCGCGGCCACCGCCTGCGCATCGCCCGCCCCGCGCACCAGCTCCGTCGCGTACTGGAGCTGACCGGCGCGGACGAGGTCCTGGACATCAGGCCGACGGTGGACGACGCGATCACCTGAGAGACGCTTCCCGCCGCGGTGCCCCGGCCCGGCCGCCGTCCCCCCCGGGGCACACGAACCCCGGCGCTGTCGCCCGTCGTGACGTCCTGGGACTGGTCGACCGAACTGCCGCTGCCGCTGTCCTTGTTGCCGGCCGTGTAGGCGAGCACGGAGTACGCGGCGAATCCGCAGAAGACGGAACGGCCCGCCGCCATCGCCCTCTTGCCCGGCTTCTCGCCGTCGGGACCCGCCTGACCGAAGACGGCCTCGGAGAGCCGCCACACGGCCATCCCCACCAGTCCGACCCCGAGCGGCCACAGCAGTACGGAGCCGAAGGGCATCCGCTTCCAGCAGGGCCCAGGGGCCGTGGCAGATCGCGGCGATCGGCCGGCCGGACGCGGTGGGACACCGATGGCCGGAGTCTGCGACCGGTCACGGCCCGCCGTGGAGCTCCGGGGCGGGCAGGCCCCTCACCGCTGGTCTTCGCGGAGCGTTCTGTCGATCTGGGCCGCGCGTCGGTCAGGTGCGCGTAGTCGTCGGTCGTGAGCGGACCGACGAAGTACTTCTCCACCACCTCGGCATGGACGGCCGCCGCGTGCAGGAACGTCGTGTGCCCCTGGTCGGTCGGCTCCACCAGGGCCACCCTCCGGTCACCGGGGGACGGGACGCGGCGGACCAGGCCCGCTGTCCCGCCGCGGTGGTCGGCTACCTCACCGCCATGCTCGTCAACCCCAACAACCACGCCCTGGACGGCGGCCCCGCGACCGCCACGAGCCCTGGCGGGCCGTGGCACGGGCCGACTCGGTCGTCGTGGACCCCCACAAGCACGGTCTGCAGCCCTACGGCTGTGGAGCCGTCCTCTTCCGCGACCCGGAGGTGGGCCGCTTCCACCTGCACGACTCGCCCTACACCTGCTTCACCTCCACCGAGCTCCACCTCGGCGAGATCAGCCTGGAATGCTCCCGCGCCTCCGCGGCCGCCCTGTGGCTCACCTTCCAGCTCCTGCCGCCCACCCCCGACGGCCCGGGCCAGGTCCTGGCGGCCGGCCGGCGGGCGGCCCTGGAGTGGGCGGACCTCATCGAGGCGTCCGACCACCTGGAGCTCTACCAGCCTCCCCAGCCGGACAACGTCACCTACTTCCCGGCCGTCGCCCCCGCGACCCTCACCGGCATCGACGCGGCCTCCGCGCGCGTCCTCGCCGACGGCATGACCGGTACCGACCCCGTCCACCTCAGCACCCTCAGGGCCGGCCGCGAGGAGTTCACCGCCCGCCACCCCGGGATCACCGCCGACGCCGACGGCGCCCGGATCCTGCGCAGCGTCCTGATGAAGCCGGAATCCGAACACCACGTCCGGCACCTGCACGACCGCGTCGAGAAGCTGACCCTGCCCCGCTGACCCCGATCACAACGGGCAACCCCACTGGCCGGCACCCGGGCCCGGCCCCCGCACCCGCGGGAACCGCCCCCGAGAAGCCGAGGACCGTCCCGCCGGCCGCGGTATCCGCCGCCCATGAACCCTCATAGGGTGCCCTCATGAGTGAGGAATGGAGCCTGACGGACGGCATCCTGCGGTTTCCCTCGGGCGTTCTGGTGCGCGGCCGGGGTCTGCGTCGTCCCCTGCCCTCAGGACCGGTGCCGTCCTTCGGGGTCTACCTGCTGGGCAAACAGCCCCCGCCGACCGCATGGGAGGCCCGATGGGTGCGCTGGCCCGACTTTCGACTGCCCCGGGACCACCAGCAGGCCCGGGACGCGTTCGAGGAGGCGTTGACCCGGGCGGGCACGGAGCGCGTCGAGGTCGCGTGCGGAGGCGGACGAGGACGGACCGGGACGGCCTTGGCCTGCATGGCCGTCCTCGACGGAGTCTCCCCGGACCGGGCCGTCGCGTTCGTCCGCGAGCACTACCATCCCCGTGCCGTGGAGACGCCCTGGCAGCGACGTTTCGTACTGCGTTTCACGGACGCGCGGTAGCCGCGAAGGACCATGGCCGGTAAGGCGACGTGCTGACCCCTCCGCCGTGGATGTGGGCCCGCGGCCTTCCAAGCCCTGCCCGGCACGCCGGAGTTGACGAAGAACGTGAGGCCGATCCGGGAACGCGGCCATAGGATCCCCGTATGCCAGGAAGGGGTACAGGTTCGACAGGGGCGCGGGACGAAGCGCGCCTGGTCCCTTCCCCGTCCCCTGCCGCCGAGAGCCACGACATGCGGGTGCGGTCCGCTCTGCACCCAACCATGCCGACGGCGGGCAATGATTCGTCTCGCCGCGATTCCTGTCCACTGACGACGTTCCACAGAAAGGGCCCCACATGGCCAGCAGTGTCGAGACGCTGGAATTCCAGGCCGAGACACGCCAGTTGCTCCGACTGGTGATTCACTCGATCTACTCGAACAAGGACATCTTCCTGCGCGAGCTGATCTCGAACGCCTCCGACGCACTGGACAAGCTCCGGCTGGAATCGCTCACCGACTCCAGCCTCGTCGACAACGACACCGCCGACCTGCACATCTCGTTGGAGGTCGACAAGGACGCCCGCACACTGACCGTCCGTGACAACGGGATCGGCATGAGCCGGGACGATCTCGTGGACCTGATCGGCACCATCGCCAAGTCGGGCACGGCCGGCCTGCTGGAGAAGATCAAGGAGTCCAAGGACGCCGCCACCGCCGAGAACCTGATCGGCCAGTTCGGCGTCGGCTTCTACTCGGCGTTCATGGTCGCCGACAAGGTCGTCCTGCGCACCCGGCGGGCCGGCACCGACTCCTGCACCCAGTGGGAGTCCGACGGCGAGGGCGCCTACACCATCCAGGCCGTCGACGGCCTGCCCGTGGGCACCTCGGTCACCCTGCACCTCAAGCCCACCGACAGCGAGGACGGGCTCGCCGACTACCTCTCCGAGTCGAAGATCCGTCAGATCGTCAAGCAGTACTCGGACTTCATCCGCTGGCCGATCCGCATGGCCACCGAGCGCACCGGCACCGAGGGCGACACCACCCGCGACGTCGACACGCTCAACTCGATGAAGGCGCTGTGGGCGCGGCCGCGCACCGAGGTGACCGAGGACGAGTACAACGAGTTCTACCAGCAGATCAGCCACGACTGGCTGGCCCCGGCCGAGACGATCCACATGCGCGCCGAGGGCACCTTCGAGTACGAGGCGCTGCTGTTCATCCCCTCCCAGGCACCCTTCGACCTGTTCTCCCGCGAGACCAAGCGCGGCGTGCAGCTGTACGTCAAGCGGGTGTTCATCATGGACGACTGCGAAGCGCTCATGCCCAACTACCTCCGCTTCGTCAAGGGTGTCGTGGACGCCCACGACCTGTCGTTGAACGTCTCCCGCGAGATCCTCCAGCACGACCGCCAGATCCGCGGCGTGCGCCGGCGCCTGGTCAAGAAGGTCCTCGGCGCCGTCAAGGACATGCAGTCCAAGGACGCCGAGCGTTACGCGAAGGTGTGGGCCCAGTTCGGCCGGGCCCTGAAGGAAGGCCTGATCGAGGACACGGACAGCACCGAGACCCTGCTCGAACTGGTGTCGGCCGCCTCCACGCACGACCCGGAGAAGCCCACCACGCTGCGCGAGTACGTCGGGCGCATGAAGGACGGGCAGGACGCCGTCTACTACCTGACCGGCGAGACCCGCGCGATGGTGGAGAACTCCCCGCACATGGAGGCCTTCGCCGCCAAGGGGTACGAGGTCCTGATCCTCACCGACCCCATCGACGAGGTGTGGGTGGACCAGGTCCCGGCCTTCGACGGCCACCGTCTGCAGTCCATCGCCAAGGGCCAGGTCGACCTCGACGAGTCCGCCGACGGCGACGAGGCGACCGACACCGAGAAGGCCCGGCGCGAGCAGGACTTCGCCGCCCTGCTGCCGTGGCTGACCACCACCCTGTCCGAGCAGGTCAAGCAGGTCCGCCTGTCGTCACGCCTGACGACCTCGGCGGCGTGCATCGTCGGCGACGCCCACGACGTCACGCCGACCCTGGAGAAGATGTACCGCGCGATGGGACAGCAACTCCCCACCGTCAAGAGGATCCTGGAGCTCAACCCCGCCCACCCCCTGATCACCGCCCTGCGCACGGCACACGGCGCCGACGCCGACGACCCCGCGCTGGCGGAGGTCGCCGAGCTGATCTACGGCAGCGCGCTGCTCGCCGAAGGGGGCGACCTGTCCGACCCGGCCCGGTTCACCCGGCTGCTCACCGACCGTCTGTCCCGCGCCCTGTAACCACGGACGCGGCCCCGGCACGGACCGTGCAACCTCTGCAGTCGGCGGGGGTGCACGGTCCGTGCCGTCAAGGAGGGGAGCTGACGGGATCATCCGCGGTGCACTGAGCTTCAACCCGGGGGTGCAGTCAATCTGAGAATTGCGCTGGCCTCGGCTGTGGGTACCGGTCTGTACTGCTATTCGATGTACTGCTTGACGACGTCGAGGGGTGCATCGGCGGCTGATCCGGCGAAGTAGGATCCAGACCGCGCAAGGAGGAGCCGAGAGCGGGAGTGGCCGGGCCGTGGCAGACGTGCTGTTTGCTGGTGGTGATCGACCGGTCGCAAACACGTTGCAGATGTCGTCGCGTCATGCCGCTGGCACGGCGCCAGAATCAGCAGGCGTCGAAAGGGCCTGGGGTCCCGGGCAGGCCCGGACCCCAGGTTCGCTACGGCATCAGGCGGGCTCTCGCGGCCAGTGCCCTGTCCAGGACCTTCTCCCGGTGGCTCAGACCCCCAGTCTGCGGTGCAGGTGTTGCAGGACCGCGTGTCCCTGCGTGGTGGTGAACCAGGCGGTGTGCTCGGTGTAGTAGGCGCGGGCCAGTGCCGTGTTCGCCGGGGAGCGGGTGATGCCGTGGAAGTAGTCCATCTCGGTCAGCGCGTACTCGGCGTTCACCAGGGTGAGCATCAGCGGCAGGGCGTGTGCCTCTGCGTCGCTCAGGGGCCGTAGGGCGGTGTAGCCGGCCAGTAGTGCGTCCAACTGGCCCAGGCGGACCGGGATGTCGGGTGTCCGGGGCAGGTCGAGCCAGCCGAATACGTTGCGTTCCAGTGCCAGGGCCAGGTCGTGCATGGCGGTGGTGCGGTCGGACAGACCCACGTCCAGCACCGTGGCCACCCGTGCGTCCAGGAGATCGCCACCTGGCGCGAGGGACCACAGCAGGTTCGAGGCGTGCCAGTCGTTGTGCGTCCACAGCGGTTCCAACTGGTCCAGCAGCGGCCGCAGTCGGTCGTGGAAGGGCAGATGGAACCGTTCGGTGTCGGCGCGCACCGGGGTAGCCCCCAAGGCCTCGGCCAGCGCCGGCCGGGCCGCGGTGTAGCGGTCCAGGGCGGCGAGCGGATCGGGGTCGGCGAAGACGCTCCACGAGGAGACCAGGGGTTGCGGCGAGCGGGCCGGCGCCTGGTGCCCGGCCGCGGCGAGGTGGAAGCGGGCGAGCGCCGCGCCCGCCGCGTGGGCGTGGGCCGCCGAGGTGAACGGTGTCCAGGACAGGGCGTCCTGGTACAGGTCGGTGCCCGCGCCGGGAGAGTGCACCTCATAGGTCCATTCGCCCCAGGCGTACGCGCCCAGCACCTCGACGACGGGGGCGCCCCGGGAGCGTAGATGGCGCAGGAAGGCGTGCTCCTCGGCGAGACCGGCCGAAGACCGCACGCCGACATGGTGGCGCTTGAGGAATACCGTGCGCCCGCCATGCTCGACGAGTGCCGCCGCCGACAGCGGGCGCGGACTGCGCCAGCGCACCTCGGCCTGGCCCGGCCCGCACACCGCGGCCAGCACTTCGGCTGCCTCGACGTCGGTCAGCGGTGCCCAGTCGGGCTCCACCCGGTCGTAGCCCATGCCGTGGGTGACGTGGGCGGGTGCGTGGACCGGTGTACCCGCCGACGCCGTGACTTGTGCATCCGCCACACCGGGCGTGCTCGGCGTGCTCATCGGGCCTGCCCGGCGGACGGCGCGCGCAGGGCCCGCAGGATGCGCTCCTCCGACTCGGCGGCGAGCGCCGGATCGAGGCCCAGACGGTCGTACGCCGACAGGCCGGTCCGTGTGGCCTCGTCGTGGGCCGGGGGCCGGCGGGGGATCTCGATCCGGTCGACCACGCGGGCCGGGCGGGGCGAGAGGACGTGCACGGTGTCGGCGAGCAGCACCGCCTCCCGGATGTCGTGGGTGACGAGGACGACCGTCCAGCCGTACCGGCGCCACATCCGTGACAGCCACAGCTGCATGTCGGTGCGGGTGAGCGAGTCGAGCGCGCCGAACGGCTCGTCGAGCAGGAGCAGCGGACGGCCGAGGACGACGGTGCGCAGCAGCGCGGCGCGCTGCCGCATCCCGCCGCTCAGCCCGCTCGGGTAGGACTTCTGGAAGCCGTCGAGGCCGAACGCCTCGAACAGTTCGCTGGCACGGGCCCGGGCCTCCTTGCGGGGCACGCCCTCCGCCTCCAGGCCGAGGGCGGTGTTGGCGAGGACGGTGCGCCAGGGGAACAGGAGGTCCTTCTGCGGCATGTACGCCACGCGGCCCGAGCGGGTGCGCGGTGGTTCGCCGTCGACCAGGATCTCCCCGGCCGTCGGCCGCTCCAGGCCGGAGATGAGGTTGAACAGGGTGCTCTTGCCTGCCCCGCTGGGCCCGATCACGGCAGCGAACTCGCCCGGCCTCACGTCGAGTTCGAGGCCGTCCAGGACGCTCAGGGCGCCGTAGCGCTTGGCGACGGACCGCACGCGGAGCCGGGGCCGCCCGTGCGCGTTGACGGCGGGGGCCTCGGCCGCGCGATCGGTCACGGCCGGGCAGCCGGCGGGGGTGGTGGCGCTCATGTGCGGTCCTCCTCGGATGCACGGTGCTCCCACGGCAGGACCAGCCGCTGGAGCAGATAGGTCGCCCCGAACAGGGCCACGGACAGGGCCGCCGTCACGGCGACCGCCGCGAGGACCAGATCGGTGCGGAAGGCGCTCTTCTGGGCCTGCATGTAGATGCCCAGCCCCTCCGCGGCGCCCGCGTACTCGGCGAAGACGGCGCCGACCACCGCGTAGGTGATGCTGACCCGCAGTCCCGTGAAGAAGTACGGCATCGCGCTCGGCACCCGCACCAGCCGGAAGGCGGTCCACCGCCCGGCGCCCAGCGACCGCAGCAGCCGCATGGCCTCGCGGTCGGCGGAGGCGAATCCGGCCGCCAGGTTGGCGGTCAGCGGGAAGAACGTCGCCAGGGTGACCACCAGCATCTTCGGGAACAGGCCGAAGCCGAACCAGATGATCAGCAGCGGCGCGATCGCCACGATCGGGATCGTCTGGGAGGCGACCAGCAGCGGGTAGAGCCCGCGTCTGGCGGCCGCCGAGAAGTCCAGCAGCACCGCCACCAGCCACGCCGCGGCGAAGGACAGTCCGAAGCCGGCGGCCGTCTCCTGAAGCGTCGGCACGGTGTTGTCCCAGAGTGCCTGCCGGTTCTCCCAGCCCTGGCCCAGGATCCTGCCGGGGCTCGGCAGCACGGTCGGGTCGACGTGCGCGGCGGTCGTCCAGCCCTGCCACACCGCCAGCAGTGCCGCGAGGACCAGGACCGGCGGCCATCCCGCGGACAGTGCGCGGCGCAGCGGTCGGCTCCGCTCGCGCGCGGCCGGTTGGGGTGCCGCCGGGCGCGGGGCCGTCGGCTGGGGCGGGGCCGAACCGGAGGTCGCCAGCTCCTCCTTCGTCGCCGTCATGCTCATCACCCCCGCGGCAGGTAGTCGTTGGTGAAGTAGCCGGACGTGTCGGGGGCCGCGGTCAGCTTCTTGCCGTTCGCGTCCGTCAGCAGGCCGGCCTGGTACTCGAAGTCGGCGAAGGCCTTCCAACGGGCTGCGGTCTGCACCCCGATCTTGCCGTCCGCGTTGCGGTAGTACCTGGCCGCGAGCAACTTCTCGCTCTTGTCGACCAGTTCGGTGTTGGTCAGCACCGACTTGTTCGCCGCGACCAGTTTGTCGGCCGCCTCGGCCGGGTGGTCGGCGGCGTAGGTGTAGCCGCGCTGGACGACGGAGAGGAACTTCTTCGCGATGTCCCCGTGGTCCTTCAGGTAGGTGCCGGAGGACGCGATCAGGGTGGAGTAGATCTCCGGGAAGCCGTAGTCGGAGAGCTGGAAGTCCTTCAGCGGCTTTCCGCTGAGCTCGGCCTCCAGGCCTTCCCAGGTCGGCATCGGCATCGCGAAGTCGGCCTTGCCGGCGTACAGCGCCGCGTAGGCGGAGGTGCTGAGGGTGACGTTCTTGAAGTCGCCCTTGCCGCCCGCGTTCTGGATGACCTTCTTCAGCAGCGGTGCCTCGTAGGCCGCACCGAAGCCGGCGTACGTCTTGCCGTCGAGGTCCTTGGGCGAGGTGATGTCGTCCCGGTCGGCCCGCACCGAGATGGTGACGTTCGTCTTCTGCGTCACGGCGTACACCGAGACGATGTCCTGCCCGGCGGCGCGGGCGGTGGTGACGCCCTCCTGGTACGAGATGCCGAAGTCTGCCTTGTGGTTGGCGATCAGCGTCTCGGGCGCGGTGGAGCCGTAGGGCACGATCTCCAGGTCGATGCCGGCCGCCTTGAACCAGCCCTCCTGCTGGGCGACGTAGATGCCGGTGTGGTTGGTGTTGGGCGTCCAGTCCAGCGCCAGCGTCACCTTGGTGAGCTTGCCGGAGGAGCCCGAGGAGGCGTCCGCGGTGTCGGAGGAGCCCGAGGAGCAGGCGCTGAGGGCGAGCAGGGCGGCTGCGCCCAGCGCGACGGCGGGGATGAGGCGGCGGCTTCGGGGAGCGGTGCGTCGGCGAAGCGGGGCGGGGCGGTTCACGACGGGGTCTCGTCTCTGCTGAGAGGTCTGAAGGGGCGGCGGCCGGAGAGCCGGGGGAGCGGGGTGCGGTCGCCGCGGCGACACAGGTCGCTCGCGGTACGGCCGTGGTCCACCGACCGACGCCGGGTCAGTCGCCGCGCGGCCGGCAGCGGCGCCACGGGGGCCGCTTGTGCGGCGGGGGGCGAGGTGACCACGGGTACGGTGGTCACGGACGGGGTGGCCACGAGCGTGGTGGTCATGGCGCCGCTCCCGCGGGGGCCCAAGCGGTACCGGTGGCCGGCACCAGTCCGGGCACCCAGGCGTCCCGCCAGTCGTCGGCGGTGGGCACCGCCCCGTGCTCGGCGAGCCAGGCCGCGTAGGGCCCGGTGCGGGCGGGGTCGATGACGCCCCAACGGCCCGCGCCGTCCGTCCAGGTCGGCGCGACCAGCGCGAGGGAGCGGGCGATCAGCAGGCGCGGGAAGTACGGGATGACCCGCTCCAGCAGCGTCAGCGTCGCCGCCTGGTCGCCGGCCGCGGCCAGGTAGCCGCGCTCGGTCGCCGCAAGGAACCGTCGTACCAGGTCGTGGTCGGAGTCCAGCAGGTCCTGCCGGGTACCCAGCCAGTAGCTGTGGTAGGCGGGCGCTCCGATCTCGTCCACCGGCCAGGTGATCCGGCGCTCCTCGGGCAGGTCGCCGCGCAGGGCGTCCCAGGACCAGTAGTTGCCGAAGGTGGCGTCGGCCTCGCCCGCCTCGATGTCGTCGACGGTCAGCTCCCGGTAGCCGGCGTCGAGCAGGTCGACCGCGTCCGGGTCGCCGCCGTCCGCCGCCACCAGGTGGCGGACCATCGCCACGCCGCGCGGTGTCGGGTTGCAGGCCACCCGGCGCCCGGCCAGGTCGCGCGGCCGACTGATACCGCGCCCGGTGACGGTCTGGATCGCCTCCAGGGCACGGTGGTTGACGGCGGCGACGCCGACCAGCGGCTGGCCCAAGGCCCGCCGTGCCAGCAGCCGGTTCGGCGGGAACACCCCGAACTCGGCGCGCCCGGTGGTCAGATGCTCCAGTGTGTCCCCGACGCCCGGGTCCTGCGTGACCAGGTCCACCTCGATCCCCGCCTCGGCGTACCAGCCGTGCTCACGCGCCACGTACAGACCGGCCGCGTTGGGCCAGGGGTGGAAGTAGTCGAGCATCACACGTATGCGCGTCATGAAGGTCTCCGGAAAGGGCTTACGGGGCTGGGGAGTTGAGGTACAGACGCTCGCAGCGGCTCAGGTGCGGCGGTGGGCGTGGCCCGGGTGGTCGGCGGGCAGCCGGGTCCGGCCGGCGCCGTGGGTGTGCTCGCGCAGGGTGGCGCCCTCGTACTCCGTCCACACCCGGCCGCGCCGCTGGAGTTCGGGGACGACCAGGTCGACGAAGTCGCGCAGTCCGGCCGGGGCGACGGGGTCGGCGATGTTGAACCCGTCGAGGTCGCCGGCCTCCATCCAGCGCTCCAGCTCGTCGGCGACCGTCGCCGGCGAGCCCACCAGCACCGGTCCGCCGCCGCCCACGCCCACGAACTCCCCGATCTCCCGCGGCGTCCAGGTGCGGTCCGGGTCGAGGCGCGTGAAGACGGCCAGCAAGCCCCGGATGCCCTCGGTGTCGGCGTACTCCAGCGGCTGCTCGGGGTCGAGCGCGGAGAGGTCGATGCCGAGCAGGGCGCTGTAGCGGGCGAGGCTGCCTTCCAGCGAGGCGTACCGGCGGTAGTCCCGGTACTTGGCGCGGGCCGCGTCGTCGGTGGGCGCGGTGACCACCGTGGCGATGGAGAAGAACTTCAGCGAGTACGGGTCGCGGCCCTCCTCGGCGGCCAGCGCGCGGACCGCGTCGACCATGCCGCGCGCGATGTCGGGCCGGTAGGCGGAGAGGAACACGCCCTCGGCGTGCCGGGCGGCGAACCGCTGTCCGGCCGGGGAGGCACCGGCTTGGTAGAGCACGGGAGTTCGCTGGATCGACGGCTCGAACAGGGCGATGCCGGGCACGTCGAAGTACTTCCCCGAGTGACCGATCGGACGCACCTTCGCCGGATCGGCGAAGACTCCGGCGTCGGCGTCCCGGACCACGGCGTCGTCCGCCCAACTGCCCTCCCACAGCTTGTAGACGACCTCCATGAACTCCTCGGCGATCGCGTACCGCTCGTCGTGCGGGATCTGCCGTTCCAGGCCCAGGTTGCGGGCGGCGCTGTCCAGCGCCGAGGTGACGATGTTCCAGCCGATCCGTCCCTCGCTGAGGTGGTCGAGGGTGGCCATCTTGCGCGCGAAGGCGTAGGGGAGTTCGTAGGTGGAGGACACCGTGACAGCGAAGCCGAGGTGTCGGGTGACCGTGGCCATCGCGCTGACCAGCAGCAGTGGGTCGTCGGCCGGGGTGTTGACGCCGTCACGCAGGGCCGCGTCCACCCGGCCCTGGTAGACGTCCAGCGGGCCGAGCGCGTCGGCGATGAACAGGGCGTCGAACCGGCCGTGTTCGAGGATCCGGGCGGTCTCGGTCCAGTGGTCCAGGGTGCGGTAGCGGTGGGCTTCGCTGTCGGGGTGGCGCCACAGGCCGACGGCGGTGTGGCCGACGGTGGACTGACGCAGTCCGTTGAGGCGTATACGGCGGTGCGCGGCGGGGACGGGGCTGGTGCTCATGGGGTGCTCCGGGTGGGGCGGCCCGGTGCGTGTCCGGGCTGGGTGTCGGGGTGCCGCGGCTGCCTCACTGCGGTGCGGCGGGCCGGGCTGCGGTCGGGGCGCGGCGGGGCTGGCGTGTGGTTGCCCGGACTGCCCAGCCCCGCGCCGCGTGCCCCGGAGGGCCTCAGCGCGCGGTGGTGTCTCCGCAACCGGTGGGGCGGGCCGACGCCCGACAGCGACAGCTCCCGCAGCGTCCGTGGTCGACGTGGCGCCGGGAGGTGAGCACGCTCCCGGCACGGCGAGAGGGGAGCGGGGACGGGACGGTACGAAGGCGTCGCATCTGCTCTCTCCTCTCGGTGGCCCGTCCGACCTGCGGTCGGCGGTTCGTGTTGGCACAGCTGGGGGGCATGTCCAGGTGGGCGGGACTTTCCGGAACATAAGATTCCGGAGGGCGGGAATATAGCGAAGCCTGCGGCCCTGAGCGCGGACCGTCCACCGTAGGCCTCACTGCCACCGGGCGGAACGGCACGGTGGGGGGTCGGCTCACCCGATCAGGGCGGGGTGCCGTTGCCCTCGACCATGGACCGGATGCGCTGCTCCAGGCTGCGTTGGAGATGGCCGCGCGCGGCGGCACGGGCCGCCTCGACGTCGTGGTCGGCGACGGCCCGCAGGATGTCCTCGTGCTCCGCGTGCAGCACCTCCACCCCGCCGAACGGCGACGGCGGTCCGCTGTCGTAGATCCGCAGCCGCGCGGTGAGCTTCACCAGCAGCTGCGTCACGGTGTCGTTGTGCCCTGCCTGCCACAGCGCCTCGTGGAAGCGGAAGTTGGCCGCCCGCACCAGCCCCTCGTCCTCGGAGTCGCGGATCAGGTCGTGCTGGTGGCGCAGCCGGGCCAGGTCCAGATCGGTGCGGCGCAGCGCGGCCGAGGCAGCTGCCTCGGACTCCAGCGCGATCCGCGCCTCGTAGATCTCGACCACGTCCTCTGGCGTGCCCGAGCGGACCCGATAGCCGCGTGCCGCGCGCTCCAGCAGTCCGTCGTGCTCCAGCAGGTTCAGCGCTTCCCGGACGGGAGTCCGCGAGGTGCCGTACGACGTGGCCAGCGCGGTCTCCAGCAGGGGCGCGCCTCGGGGGAAGCGGCCGTCCAGGACGTCCTGGCGCAGCTGCCAGTACAGCTCCGAGCCGCCCTGCTCCAAGGCCCCCGCGACGGCGTCGGGCGCGGCCGGCGCCGGATCGTCGGCCGTGCTCCTGCGTGGCGTCATGGTGACCTCGTTGGGTTGCCGCGCGGCGGTGGCCGGTGCGGTGGTCCGGTGGGCGGGCGCGCCGTCCGGACCGGCCGACGCAGGGCGGGCCGTCTGGGCGACGCCCCGACGTTACCAGATGTCCGCGCGTGCATCCCTGCGTATACGTGTGTCGACGCTCGGCGCGCGGCTTGAGTACGATGCCGAGGCCGGACCGGACCGTGGCGGTTTCCCTCCCGTGTCCGGAGTGCCGAATCTGCTCCTGCCGCCGAACCGGCCGCCCGCCCCGCCGGTGCTCAGTGATCCCCACCGGCCGTACTCACCCCCACCCGTGTCCCGCGACCCCGGAGGTCCTTCCCCATGACCGCAGCCGACCCGCCCGTCGTCCACCGCGACTCCGTCCTGCTGTCCCCGGCCGCCCTGGCCACGCTGCTCGGCCTGCAGGGACACGTGCCGCGGGCGGTGCTGCTGCTCGACGCCACGGTCCGCCTGGCCCGGCCCGAGCGCGACGGGGACTACCGCTCGGAGTCGGGGGAGGGGGAGTGGGCACGGGCGCACATCCCAGGGTCCCGCCACGTCGACCTCCGCACCCGCTTCGCCGACCCGGGGGCCGCCTACCACTTCAGCCGCCCCACGCGGGAGGCGGCGCGAGCCGAACTGGCTTCCCTCGGTGCCGGCCCCGACACCGTCGTCGTCCTCTACGACCAAGGCGCACTTCAGTGGGCGACCCGGCTGTGGTGGACGCTGCGGGACGCGGGCGTACCAGCGCTGATCCTCGACGGAGGGCTCCCCGCCTGGCATGCCGCCGGCCTCCCCGTCGCCACCGGGCCGGCTCCCACGCCCGAACCGCCCACCGCAGCAGGGCAGTTCACGGCCGCCGCTGACGGCGACGCAACACGCCCATCCCACTGGGCCTCCCTCGGCGAGGTGCGCGCGCTCAGCGAGGGCCGGCGCGAGGGCACCCTGCTCTGCGCCCTGGGTGCGGACCAGTTCGAGGGCACCGCCTACACCCGCTACACACGCCGCGGGCGCATCCCCGGCAGCCGCAGCCTGCCCGCCCACCCCGTCCTACAGGCAGACGGGACGGTGCGGCCCACCGTCGAACTCGCCGCCTACACCGCCCATTCGGCGCCCGTCGACCCGAACGCGCCGCTCGTCCTCTACTGCGGAGGCGGCATCTCCGCCACCCTTCTGGCCTTGGCGTTCACCCTCGCCGGCCGCCCGGGCGTCCGCGTCTACGACGGTTCCCTCGAAGAGTGGACGGCCGACCCGCATCTGCCGGTCCTTGCAGGCCTGGACATCCCTCGGCTCTGATCCGCGATCAGTCCTCGGGGCGTTCGCCGCCCAGGGCCGGCGGGCCGTCCAGGTGGCCGGTGCCGGCGGCTTCGAGCAGCGTCAGGGTCACGACTGGTTGGTCACAAGGCCGTCCCCTCGTCCTTTCTGTCCATGGTGTCGTGCAGACAGGTGCAGCCGTGGATGCCGTTGCGGTGACTGAAAGCGGACACGGCGGTCCATGTCTGTGATGTCGTCCGACCTCAGTGTCGACACCGTGGTTCGCTGGTAGATGGGAACCTCGCCCTTCGCAGGGGGAGGGGATGTCAATTGAGGTAGGGGCCGTCGTCGCCGATCTTGCCGGGGCCGTTGAGCACGTAGACCCGCAGGTTGCCCTTGCCGGGGGCGGCGACGGACAGCGTGCCGTTGGTGACGGTCTTCACGGTTCCGGTGACGGCGTCCGTGTAGGTGCCGTTGGGGATGCCGGTGAAGGTGGCGTCGCCGGTGACGGTGACGAGCGCGAAGCTGTCCGTGCTCCCGCCGGTGTAGCGGCGCTTGAAGGCCATCTGGCCGGTGATCCCGTCGGTGGAGTACTGGCCCATCTGGAGGGCCGGGACGGCCCGGCGGATCTGGTTGAGCCGCTGGAGGTGCTTGACCAGGGGCTGGGCGAGAGTCGTGGCCACTTCGCCGGACGCGGAGTCCGCCTTGCCGAAGTCCGTCGCGGTGACGGACCCGGCGAGATGGTCGCCGTAGTACGCGCGTCCGGTGGACGCCAGCGGACAGGTCGGGCCGCAGTCGATCTGCTTGCCCTTCTGGAACTCGATCTCCGAGCCGTAGTACAGCGTCGGGATACCGCGGAACGTCCACATCAGGGACATGTTCTCGGCCCAGGCGTCGGTGCCGCCGCTGTAGCGGGTGCTCGACTTGTTGGGACCGTAGTCGTGGCTGTCGACGTAGACGACGTTGTAGGTGGCGTCGTTGACGCTGTCGTCGGAGTCCTTGCCGTTGTTGTAGGCGTTCTGCGCGTCACTGAAGTTCATGTGCATGCGCATGTCGATGATGTTCATGCCGGAGAACTGGCTGCGGTCAGGTGTGTGGTAGTCGTTGCCGCTCAGGAAGGCGTTGGTCGAGGTCGGCTGGTTGCCGGTGCCGAGCTGCTCCTCGTAGTCGTACTGCTCGATCGCCGCCGTCGCGTCGTCGGCGCTGTACTCCTTGCGTTCCTTCCAGGTGTAGAACTGTGCCGAGTGGTTGACCGAGCCGCGGTTCCACTTGTCGTTGACGAAGGCGCCGACCTCGCCGAAGACGAAGAAGTTCTTCGCGGCGTCCGTGCCGAACCGCTGGGTGACCCGGTCGTAGATCGCGGGCAGGAAGCGGCGGTTCCAGGTGACGCGCGGGATGTGGACGGCCGTGTCGATGCGGAAGCCGTCGACGCCCATGTCGATGTACTTGTCGTAGGCGCCGATCAGGTAGTTCTGCACGGGCGTCGACTCGGTGTTGAAGTCGGCGAGATCCTCGTGCAGCCAGCAGGAGCGTGAGTCCTCGCCCTCCCAGTTCCCGATCCAGCACTGGTGGTAGTACTGCTTCGGGAACATTCCCGACGTGGGGCTGGGCCACTGGCAGTTGTAGAGGGTGTAGCCCTCGGAGCTCTTGCCGCCGGTGGGTGTGCCCCAGTTGAGGCAGGTGTTGCCGGACGGCTCGGCGGTCGACCACAGGTCGCCGTTGTAGTACGACTTCCCGGACTTGGGTTCGACGGTCAGGCCGTCGTACTCGAAGCCCTCGTTCTTCTCGTCGTAGTACCAGCTCCACTCGGAGTCCCGGACGCCGTACACGGTCGGGGTGAACAGCCCCTTGGCGCCCCAGCGGGAGCTGTGGTTGTAGACGACGTCCTGGTAGATCTTCATGCCCTTGGCGTGGGCCGCGTTGATCAGGTCCTGGTAGGAGGCGCCGGCGGACTCCAGGCGGGGGTCCACCTTGTAGAAGTCGTAGCCGTGGTAGCCGTGGTAGTCGTAGTCCGAGCGGTTGAGGACGACCGGGGTGATCCAGACCGCCGAGAAGCCGAGGGCCTTGATGTAGTCGAGCTTCTCGACCAGGCCCTTGAAGTCGCCGCGGAACATGGGGTCGTTGTTCGCCGCGTTGCCGGACTTCACGTGCTGGCTGCCGCCGCGGTCGTTGGAGGTGTCGCCGTCGTAGAAACGGGCGGTCAGCACGAAGTAGATGGGGTCCTTGCGCGGATCGGTGCCGAGCGGGGTGCCGGCGGGCGGTTCCGCGGCCTTGTCGCCGGTCGTGGCGGTGGCCTCGGCGGAGGCGGGCGAGGTGTTGCCGGCCGCGTCGACGGCCTTGACCGTGTAGGTGTAGGCCGTCCGCTCCTCGAGTCCGGTGTCGGAGAACACCGTTGAGCCGATGTCCGTGACGACGGTGCCGTTGGTGCCGCCGGTGCGGGTGACCTGGTACTTCGTCACGCCCTTGTTGTCGGTGGCCGGGTCCCAGCTCACCACGACCGAGGTGTTGGTGGCGGTCGCCGTGACCTTGGTGGGCGCGGTCGGGGCCTCGGTGTCGGGCGGCTCGGCCGCGCAGGGGTCCTCGGCGTCGGCGGTGACGGTCCCGTTCGCCACGGTCGTGGTGCCGGTGGGGAGGGTGTAGTCGGCGCTGTTGTTGTTGTCCCAGACGCCGTTGCCGTTGTTGAAGGCGGCCGTCAGCGAGGTCGCCGTGCCGATGTCGAGGGTCTTCTTCCACCAGCCCGTGCAGGCCGTCTCCATCCCGACGCCGGGGACCGTCGTCCAGGAACCGCCGGCGGGCGCGTAGTGGATGTTGGCGGTGGTCCAGCCCGAAGTGGCGGTCGAGTAGTAGACGGTGGCCTGGTTGCCGGTCCCGCCTCCCGTGTCGGTGCACGGGTCGCTGTGGGCGATCACCCCGTCCTTCACGGTGATGGTGCCGGTGCCCAGCGCGTAGTTGTTGCCGCCGTTGTTGTCCCAGGTGCCGCTGCCGTTGTTGAACGTGGCCTGCAGTCCGGTGGCCGAGCCGAGGTCGACGGTCTTCTTCACCCAGTCCGTGCAGGCGGTCTCCATCTGTACGCCGGGGACGGTGGTCCACGAACCGCCGTCCGGGGCGTAGTGCAGGTAGGTGGAGGACCAGTTCTTGGTCTTCGTGTAGTAGAAGACGGTCGCCGTGTTCGACGACGCGGCGGCCGTCCCGAGGGCGACCGGGGTCTGCGGGAAACCCACGAGCGTGGCGACCAGCCCGACCGCGGTCGCGCCTGTCAGCAGCGCGCGGCGGAGCGGGTGGGGTGGTTCATGGCGCGCGGACGTCGTCGAGAAGTGTCGTCTCATGTCTCTCCCAGCGCGGGGGGTGCCGGATCAACGTGCAAGCCAAGTCGGCAAGTTGCTGCAACTTCTTGCACGCTTGGAAATTACAGGGCCATGACAGAAACGTAAAGCGATGGCACAGAGGCGCGTGCACCGCGGGCGGCCTCCGGTGGCCCGCGCTCCGCTCAGGGGCCGGGAGATCGGCGGCCGACCGGACTCCACCCACAGTTCCACCCGTGGGTCCAGGCGCGTACGGGCCCGTGCCAGCAGGCTGGAGGCATGACAACGACCGACTGGATCACCGACATCGCCCTCCTCCTCGTCGTCTTCCGGCAGTTGAGGGAGGGCCGCCTCGACGCCAAGTCGTACGTGATCCCCCTGGGAATCGTGGCCTTCGTCGCGCACAGCTACCTGAACACCGTGCCCACGGCCGGCAACGACCTGGTGCTGATCGGCGTGCTCGTCGCCCTCGGCGCGGCCCTCGGCATCGCGGGCGGCGTCTACACCCGCATACGCAGGTCCGGCACGCATCTGTTCATCAAGGCGGGCGCGGTCTCCGCGACCCTGTGGGTGCTGGGCATGGGAGCGCGGATGGGCTTCCAGCTGTGGGTCGACCACGGCGGCGCCGACGACGTGGCCCGCTTCAGCCTGGCCCACCAGATCACCACGCAGGACGCGTGGGTGGCCGCGTTCGTCCTGATGGCACTCACCGAGGTGGTCACACGGCTGGGCACGATATTCCTCCGCGGCCGCATGGTCACCCGGGAGCAGCGGCAGCCGGCCGTGGACGGACGGTCCGCGGCGGTCTCCGCGGACCGGACCGTCTGACGACGGGCTATCGTCGCGCCGTGTCCGCTTCCGACAATCCCCCCGCCCCTGGGCCGGCCCCCGTACGGGAGCCCGGCCCTCGGGCCCTTCCCCTGCGCGACGCCCGCCTCCAGTGGGCCGTCACCCTGCTGATCGTCGTCATCGCGTTCAGCACCGTCCGGCCGGTGGGCGTCAGCGGCCGCGGCCTGGCCGTGGTCGCCCTGCTGGCGGTCAACTCCGTCGCCCTGCTGGCCAGGCACCTGCCGCCCGACTACCCACGCCGGGCCGCGCTGGTCTGGCTGACCGCGGGTGTCGTGGCGGCCGCCGCCCTGCTGGAGGCGAGCAACAGCGGCTCCGGTTACCTCTTCGCCTACTTCCTCGTCGGCCACGCCGGCTACCGCCTTGCCCTCAGACCGGCCCTGGCGGTAGCCGCCCTGTCCAGCCTGCTGTGCGGCGCTGTCTTCTACTTCTACGTCGGCCCCGACCACCAGGTGCTCACCTGGACCTTCGGCCTCAGCACCGGCGTCCCGGTGGTGGCCGGGATCATGGGCCGCGGCAGGCAACAGGCAGTGGAGGCGAGGCTCCAGGCCGCCGAGTCCGCCGAGCGGGCCGCGCGGGCCGAGGCGCGAGAGGCCGTGCTCACCGAACGCGGCCGCATCGCCCGCGACGTCCACGATGTGCTGGCGCACTCGCTGGCCGGGATCAACATGCACCTGGAACTGGCGGACGCCCTGATGGACACCGGCGACCTGGAGAAGGTCCGCGCGGCGCACAACAAGGCGCAGAGCCTCGTCAGGGAGAGCCTGAAGCAGGCCCAGTGGACCGTGCACGCGCTGCGCGAGGACTCCCTTCCGCTGCTGGAGAGCCTGGCCGCCATGATCGAGTCGTCCGGCCACCGCGAGGCGCTCACCGTCACCGGGGCCGTCCGGGAGCTGCCGGCACAGGTCACCCAGAACGTGCTGCGCATCGCCCAGGAGGCGCTGACCAACGCGGCCCGCCACGCCCCCGGGGGCGAGATCGCGGTGGAGTTGACGTTCGACGCCGCCTCGACCGGCCTCGTCGTCCGCAACGGACCCGCGACCGCTGCGGCGACCGCGGGTGTCGGCAGCGGCATGGGCCTGATAGGAATGCGCGAACGCGTCGCCCTGCTGGGCGGCACCCTCACCGCGGGTCCGCTCACCGAGGGACCGGACCGGGGCGGCTGGCAGGTGGAGGCAGTGATCCGAGGATGACGACGAACGAACCGGCCCAGGAGCCACGGAACCCGCGGGACCCGCTGACCGGGCGCCCGCTGAAGGTGATCGTCGCCGACGACCAGGCCGCCGTGCGCGAGCCCTTGGCCGCGGTGCTCGACATGACCGAGGACATCGACGTCGTGGCCGCCTGCGCGGACGGCACCGAGGTGCTCGCCGCCGTCGCCGCCGCACCGGTCGACGTCGTCCTGATGGACCTGCGCATGCCGCTGATGGACGGTACCGAGGCCACCCGCCGGCTGAGCGAGGAACACCCGGCAACGGCCGTGGTCGTGCTGACCACCTTCGCCGACGACTCGATCCTGGCCGCCCTGAGCGCCGGCGCCCGCGGCTACCTGACGAAGAACGCGGGGCGCCAGGACATCGTCCGCGCGATCCGGGCCGCCGCCGCGGGACAGTCCGTACTCGACCACGAGGTGCAGAACCGCCTCATGGCCACCCTGCGCACCCGCCCGTCGGCCGGCGCGCAGCCGCTGCCCCCGGACCTCACCCGCCGCGAACGCGAGGTGCTCACCCTCATCGGCCAGGGCCTTCCCAACCGGGCCATCGCCGAGAAACTCTTCATCAGCGAGGCCACGGTCAAGACCCACATCAACAACCTGTTCGCCAAAGCCGGCATCCAGGACCGCGCCGACGCCGTCCGCCGCGCCATCGCGGCCGGCCTGGCCTGACCCGGGCCCCGGTCCGGCCGCCCAGGGCGAGGGCCCGCGGCCCCGTCGGCCGGTTCCGGCGCGGCATCAAGGCTGTGATCCGGCAAGCAGGCGGCCCTGACAGCCGCACTCGCCGACGCCCTGAAGCAGCGAGGTGCCGGCGACATCGAGGCCGGTCCGGCCGCCGAGACCGGCAGCGCCGTGTTCCGCGTCGCCTTCAGCCGGTGGGGCGACGCCACCGAGAACCGCGACCTGAGGGACGTCATCCGCGAGACCCCGGCCCGCCTTCGGATCCTCGCCACCGCCGAATAGCCCCAAACCCCGCAAGAAACCGGCTCGTTCCCGGTCGTCGGCCTTTGCGTCGGCCTTTGCGTCGGCCTTTCCGGCGGCCTTTGCGCCGGGGTTTCGCCGCGTGAGGCGTTGACGACGGATCCGTTGTTGTCGGAGACGGCGTGGGAGGCGTTCGAGCGGGCGGGTGTCGACGCGGGTGGGTTGAGGGGCCGTCGTACGGGTGTGTTCGCGGCGCCCTGGGTCCCTGACACAGGGGTGCTGGACCGTCGTGGAGGAGCGCGGCCGGGTGAAGCGGGTGGAGGTAGGCGGCCATGATGGGGGTGATGACGCTGCGGCGGTCACGGGTGCCCCTGTGGCCGGCGTATCCGCGAGTGAGGGTGGGGAAACGGCGATGAGTTTGCGCCTCTATCTGGACAGTGCCCGTCAGCCCCGTACACCGGACGGGTCGGCCGGGGAATGGGCCGGTTTCTTCGACGGGGCGACGGAACTGGAGGCCAAGAACTGGCCACCGCTGCTGTGGTGGGCGATGTACGGCTCCGGCGACCTTCTGGAGGCGAGGTTCGCCGACACCGCCGACGCCGGTACCGACGAGCACGCGGAACTGCTCGGTGAGTGGGGGGACGCCACGTACCCGTACCTGGTGGTCGACCAGCGGACGGCGCTGGCGCGGCTGCGGGCCCGGCGCGAGGGCCTGATCGGCCGGCTCGGCGCGCGATACGCACCCCTCTACGACGAGTTCGTCGCCCTCGTCGACGCGAGGTTCGCCCCCTACGTGCTCCTGCGGACCGAAGGGCTGGACCACGGCGCAGACACCCGCCTCCACTTCGAAAGAACCCTCGCCGACCTGGAGCGCCTCGACGCCGGAGACGCGCCGGGCGAGGGCGGGCCGGTGCACGCGCTGATAGCCGACTTCCTGCGGTGGCAGCACACAGATCCGGTCTGGCTGCTGTCGGGCGCGGGTGACGGATGGCCGAGCGCCGCGCTGCGGGAGCACCTCGCCGCCTCCGCGGCCGTGGGGTCGTCACATCGGGGTGCCGGCTGGAGGTGGGGCGTTCTCTTCGCCGCGGTCTGCGGCATCGGCGCGTACTGGCTCACCGGGGACGTCTGGCCGGCGGCCGTCGCGTTCGGTGCGGTCCTGGCCGTACTGGTGGCGGCCGCCGCCCGACGGCGGGGCTGAGGTCCGGGCGGCCGGCGCCCGATCCCCTCGTACGACCTCGACCTCGACCGGTCTCGCGCGCCGTCCGCGAGGGGCTCGTCCTGTGCCGCTGGGGTTCTCGAGGATCGCCCAGGGGGCCGGCGCCCGGCCCGTCAGCGCTCAGGCACTCGAAACCGCCCGTACATCGCGCGCACCGACGACCCCGCTGATCCTTCGGACGATGCCCGCAGGCGGCGGAGACAGTTCATCCGGGACAGGATCTGGCCGGTGTGCGCATGGACACGCCGTGACAGCGGCGACCGTGTGCCGCCGCTGCCGTTTCGCCGGTGCTCGAACACGTCACTCGTCCGTCAGGCGAGTCCGGGACGGGGGAGTGGTGTGATCAGGCGGTCGGCCGGTACGACGTTCCGTAGCGGGACCGCAGGTGCTCCAGGTAGCTCTCCGGGGTGGGGGCGGCGGCGTCCTGGGCCCCGTGTCGATGCAGTTCGGTCAGGCCGTCCGGGTGGAGGCGGACGGTGGTGGTCGCACGGCGGGAAGTGAGGGGGCCGTCCCCCGGTGCGACGGGTTCCGGGTGCGGGAGTTCGAGGACGGGCACGGTGGCGGGGAACATCTCCAGCGCCTCGGCGGTGGTGGCCGCGGGCGAGCTGCCGGTGCGGTTGGCGCTACTGACGTAGAGCACCGGATGGGCGTCCAGCAGAGGGCGCAGCGGCTGCCAGCGGGCGCCGAACAGCAGCATCCAGCCGTCCTTGACGGCGGGGCCGAACCGTTCGGAGGCCGCCGCGGAGACCGGGACGAGCACCGTCAGCCGCTCCTCCGCCAGCAGCCGGCACGCCGACCGGGCGGCTTCGGGCTTGAGTTCCCACACCTCGTGCAGGGCGGCGACGGTGTCCGGATGGTGGGCCCAGAGCGCCACGGCCTGGTCACCGGGGCGGCCTTTCGCCTCGTTGACGGCGCGGGCCCGGGTGGCGGTGACCACATGGGTGAGCGGGGCGGGGTTCGGCACGACCACCGCGGAGCCCGCCCCGACCGCCTGTGCCGCACGGTCGAGGGTGACGGGGGAGCGGCTCATCGGGAGCTCCCGGCGGGCAGAGCGGTGAGTCCGTCGAGGTAGGCGGCGAAGGCGCCGTCGTCGATCACGGCGTGCCCGGTGCGGAAGGCGCGTCTCTTGGCCCAGTCCATGGCGGCCTGTGTCTGCTCCCGTTCCAGCGTGTGCCCGAGCCGGGCGGCCACCGCGGTGACCACACGCGCGCTGGCCAACTGGGTGAGCAGCACCCGAGGTTCCGTGCCGAGCACCTCGGCGGGGTCGTACGGCTGGAAGAGCTGGGGGTGAACGAAGGGCGTGCCGGTGGAGATGGTTCCGACGCCTGTTCCGACGACCGGGGTGGTCACGGTGAGCGGCACCCCGGTCTCGCCGGAGACCTCGGCGGCGATCCCGGGGACGCGGGTGAGGTCGGGCGCCGTCCACCAGAGGTCCGCTCCGGGTCCGAGCAGTTCGCGATGGTGGCGCGCGAGGAGCAGCAGAAGCTGTTCGGTCGCGACCATCCCGGCGCGCTCGGCGATGCCGATCCACGAACTCGACAGCACGCGCACCCCGGCGCGCAGCGCCTGGAGGGAGTTGGCGAGGCCGAGGCCGAGGCCGAGGTCGTTGTGGAGGTGCGACCCGAGAACGGTGTCCGGGCCCGCCGCCGCGGCCACCTCACGGAACATCGTGCCGCAGGCGTCGGGGAGCTGTCCGCCCACGGTGTCCGCGAGGATCACCAAGCCCGCCCCGGCCGCGGTCATCGCCCCGGCGTGCGCCCCGGCGAGCGCGTTGTCCGCCCGGGCGGCGTCGGCGAGGCAGACGTCCACCGCGACGGAGTCGTCCAGGTCCCGGGCCCGCTTGACCAGGTCGGTGCCGATCGCGAGGGCTTCCGCGGCCGTCCGGTGCGTCATCACCTCGGCCATCGCCTCGGAGGCCGGGACCACGATCATGATCCTCGGGTGGGCGGCGCCCCGCACGGAGGCGACGGCCTGCTCGACGTCCCGGACGGCGCCCCGGCAGACGGCGGCGGCACTCACCGCGTCACCGGCCTCGGTGGTGACCTGGCGTACGGCCTCGTACTCCTCGGCGCAGACCGCGGGGAAGCCCGCGGCGAACACCACGTGCCGGGCGCCGTCGGCTCCGAACATCCCGCCTGTCTGCCGGGCCAGCCGTACCCGGAAGTCGGCTGACATCAGGGTTTTGGCCTGTGCGCCATCCCGTGCGGACTCCTCCCACAGCACCACTCGCCCGGCCTCGGCCGACTCCCGTACCACGTCCACGGACACGCTGTTCACCCAATCTTGCTGGTCGTACTGATGATCGACAGCTTTCATGGGAAATCGTTCAAGATCACACAGTGGGATGTATGTTCACTCGATCGAGTGAAAGGGGTTTCTGTCGTCTCTTATGAGGGCAAACCGCGACATTGCCGCTGTCTCCGGCTTGTTCCACCGGGTCTACCTGCCCGCGCCCCTGTAGGTCTTCCCGTCCGATGGGTTTCCGCCAGGTTTACGGCGGGCTCGCTGCGGTCGGGCCACCCGATCGACCCGCCCGGACGCCGTTCAGGCCGCCGTACGGTGTCAGCGCCGTGGACCTCGGCAGGGGCGAGCGCCCGCCTCCGCCGGTGCTGCTCCGCCAGGCGGTCGCTTCGTTGCCGCGAGACGCCGACACCGGGGCCCTGACGCCCTGACGCCCTGACGCCTTGACCGCGACGACCGCACCATGACACCTGCGCCCCCTCCATGCAGCAGCCGTGAGGGCGAACCGGGCTTCGGATGAGGCGCGAGGCGCTGCCCGCCCTCACCGCAGGCGCCCGTGTCCCTTGCTGCTGACGGAGGGAGTCCACGGGGCGATGCGGCAGCCCGACGCCCTGGAACGCAACCGCTGCTTCATGCCCATCGGCTCCCGCCCGCGCGCAAGGTCAACGGCACTCCGGGCGCCCGGACGCCCGGACTCCCGCGCTCCGGATCGGCAACGGCACTGGGCGCGACGGCCACGAGCACCACAACGCCCCCAAGGCCGAATGGTGTTGGGCGGGCACCCGTCGCACCTGACTGGGTTTCGCTTCCGCGACGGGCCGCCGGGTTCGGAGCGTGTGCAGAGCTGTTGCTCGGAAGGGGCGGAGGCGGTGGTGCAACCAGATGATCGCGCCGGCTGGCCGCTGAGGTCCCGCTGCGGAGCCCTCCGGCGTGTCCGCGCCGACACGGGTCAGCCTGCCGGCCGTATACGACTGACTCCCGAAATCACTCCTAGGTCGACCGTCCGCGCCCGCGCCACCTTCCCCATCAATGCCCAAAACCGGGCGATTCGCCTGCCCCGTCTCACAGAGTGACTATGTTCATGATCGAAAGCCGATCGGCGTGTTTACATACGCGTAATGCATGCATGTCCCGCGCGCGGCAAGGGCGCCGAAGTACGGGCTTCACCATGTCAGCCGTGCCAGAAGGGATCCACGTGACCACAACGACGGGAAAGACCGCGCTGGGGCGCCTGCTCGCCGAGATCGAGGCCCGCAACCCGGCTCAGCCGGAGTTCCTCCAGGCCGTCCACGAGGTGCTGGAGACCCTGGCGCCCGTCGTCGAGGGCCGCTCGGAGTACGCACAGCCCGGCCTGCTCGAGCGGCTGTGCGAGCCGGAGCGTCAGGTGATCTTCCGGGTGCCCTGGCAGGACGACCGGGGCCGCGTTCACGTCAACCGTGGATACCGGGTGGAGTTCAACAGCGCGCTCGGCCCGTACAAGGGAGGTCTGCGCTTCCACCCGTCCGTGAACCTGGGGGTCATCAAGTTCCTGGGCTTCGAGCAGATCTTCAAGAACGCGCTCACCGGCCTGGGTATCGGCGGTGGCAAGGGCGGCAGCGACTTCGACCCCCATGGCCGCAGTGACGCGGAGGTCATGCGGTTCTGCCAGTCGTTCATGACGGAGCTGTACCGGCACATCGGCGAACACACGGATGTGCCCGCGGGCGACATCGGCGTCGGCGGGCGTGAGATCGGCTACCTGTTCGGCCAGTACCGGCGCATCACCAACCGCTGGGAGGCCGGCGTCCTCACCGGCAAGGGACAGGGCTGGGGCGGCTCACTGATCCGCCCGGAAGCCACCGGGTACGGCAACGTCCTCTTCGCCGCGGCGATGCTGCGTGAACGCGGAGAGGACCTGGAAGGTCAGAACGCGGTCGTCTCCGGCTCCGGCAACGTCGCCATCTACACCATCGAGAAGCTGACGGCACTCGGCGCCAACGCGCTGACCTGCTCGGACTCCTCCGGATACGTGGTGGACGAGAAGGGCATCGACCTCGACCTCCTCAGGCAGGTCAAGGAGGTCGAACGCGCCCGGGTGGACGTCTACGCCCAACGCCGAGGCGCCTCGGCGCGTTTCGTACCCGGCGGACGGGTGTGGGACGTCCCGGCCGACGTGGCGCTGCCCTCGGCGACACAGAACGAGCTCAACGACAAGGACGCCGCCACCCTGATCCGCAATGGGGTCAAGGCGGTCTCGGAGGGTGCCAACATGCCGAGCACCCCCGAAGCGGTACGCCTCTTCCAGCAGGCGGGCGTAGCGTTCGGGCCGGGCAAGGCGGCCAACGCCGGCGGGGTCGCGGTCAGCGCCCTGGAGATGGCGCAGAACCACGCCCGTACGTCGTGGTCGGCGGCCCGGGTGGAGGATGAGCTGACGCACATCATGAACGACATCCACGCCACCTGCCACCAGACGGCCGAGCGTTGGGGCGCCCCCGGAGACTACGTGACGGGGGCCAACATCGCGGGATTCGAACGGGTCGCCGACGCGATGCTGGCCCAGGGCGTCATCTGAGCGCAGGGACCGCCGCCCCCACGGCGAACAGGACGACGAGTGGCCGGACGGCCGGGCGGACGATGGTCAGCCCGGCCTTGCCGCAACCCGCACGGGCGTGGGAGTGCTTCCGAGGCGGGCCCGGCGCTGGAAGGACCGGACCTGTCGACCTGTAGACCTGCCGGGCCGGGAGGCCGTCACCAACTGACACCGACCCCACGCTTGTTGGCCGGACGACCACCCGCTCAACTGGCCGCACCGCATGCCCGAGTGCTTCCCGAGTCCTCCGTTGTGCCGGGACGGCATGGAAGAGCGCTTGGCGCGGCTGCGCGGACGTAGAGAAGAGGGTGCAGCGTTCTGCCGACGGCTGGGGGTCATAACTCCACTCTGTCTCCCGGTACTTGGGCTCGATGAGGTCTGCCTGGCCGTAAAATTCCCTCGTGCCTGGAGGGGTTGGAAGGTCGATGGCTGTGCGAGACGGGGCACCGCCCGTCCGTCTAGGCTGGCTGGGCAGGTTGGAGCGGCCTGCGGTCGGGGCAGTCGGGTGCTTGCTCGTTGGCGCCGGCGGGGTGGCGGTCTTTGTCTCGCAGAACCAAGCGGGTACCGCCACCTTGTTGGTGATCGGTGGGCTGTTTCTGCTGATGGCTTTGAGCGGCCGCACTATCGAAAGCGTACGATTCGGTGACTTGGAGGTCACGATGGCGGACGCATTGCGCAGGCAGGCGGAGGAACAGGCCGCTTCCGGGCTGACCGAGCAGGCTCAGGCCACGCTGAACATCCTCGAAGAACTCAACCCGGCGTCAGTCCAGGACTCTCAGGTGCGTGCCGTGGAGCTCTCGATCTTCGAGAACCGGGTCCGTGACGCCGTCGAGGCCGCACGCTCCGACGGTGAGCAGGTGGAACACTATCCAAACGCCGGTTTGGGTGAGCCACTCGCGGTTCTTGTGGTGAGCCCGGGGGACGTCAGGATCGGGGTCTTCGCCGCGTACTCTCTGGACCGCACAGGGCACATTGATGTGACGGCGTCGGACCGGTTCGTCCAGCGGGCGCGTGAGATGGACTGTGCGGCCTACCTCTTCGTCAATGGACAGCTCCACCAAGAGGATCTCGAGCGTCTCGCCGAGGGCATTCAGAGGGACGGCGGTCAGCCTGTGGGCGTCGAGGCCTGGGCGTCCACTGCGCAACCGATGCCCCTTCGCCCCGCCATCGAAAGCCTGCTCGCTCGGGTTCGTGGCACGGAGGGCGAGAGGACCACGATTCCCCGGCAGTGATCGCACGACCGTCCGTCGGGCGGGGCACAGGCAGCATCGTCATGCTCGACGCAGTGCGCTGTGTCGCGGACGCCGTCGCCGGGCCCCGGATCGGGCGCCTTGTCGAACGGTTCGGGCAGCCGCGGGTACTTTCCTTGCGCGCTGGGCGTGCATGCCGGGCCCGTGCCGCTACTGCTCGCCGGCGCCGTTCCGGCCTCACCGGCCTCACCGAACGCCGGCATTCCGGACACGGCAACACCGCTCTACTCCGCCTCCAACTGCACCAACCTGGTGGGCGGCTGGGCCCACGGAGCATGGCGCCTCGGCAGCTCACACCCCGGCACCACCAGGCCGCGGCCGCCGCCTGCCTCACCTCCGCGAGCCTCCCACTGACCTTCCTGCGCGCGGGCGGATGGCCTGCACCACCGCCTACGCCCTTCCCCGCACCGTCACCGGCCGCATCCTCCGCCTCCTGCTGCGCCTCGTCCCGTGGTGCCCCGGTGATCCGTCATGAACCGACGGCTCAGCCCCCGGGTGCGCGAGGACAGGTCTCACGCTGCCGGTTGGCCGCCGGCTGGATCCGCGCCCGCAGCAGCCCGGAAAACCGGAAAAGACGGGAGTCGTGGAACCTGCCGCGAAGCTCACCAGCGGCTCGTCGGCAGCACTGACCCGGATCGGTGAGACAGCGCCGCATGTCAGAAGCGCACCCTGGTTGTTCCGCCGACGGCAGAACGCCCGTCCGGCCGGGCTCGAAGGTCACTAAAGTCCAGTCTCATGGTGGCGATTACCACGCGTACGGTCGAGTATCCGGCCGACGGCCTCACGATGATCGGGCACCTCGCGCTCCCCGCCGGTGTCGACTGCGGTCCCGCGGTCCTGGTCGGGCCCGAGGGGACGGGGCTCAGCGATGTCGAGCGCCACCGGGCCGATGCGCTTGCCGAGCTGGGCTATGTGGCGCTGGCCTTCGACCTCCACGGCGGGCGCTATCTGGGCGACCCCGAGGACATGCTGGCCCGTTGCCTGCCGCTGCTCGCCGATCCCGACCGGATGCGGGGCATCGGCCACGCGGCGCTCGACGTGCTGCGCGCCGAACCGCGGGCCGACGCCGACCGGATCGCCGCCGTCGGCTACGGCACCGGGGGCGCAATCGTGCTGGAACTCGGGCGCGACGGCGTCAACCTGCGCGCGATCGGGACAGTCAACGCACTGACCACGGGCCGACCGGGCGAGGCGGCGCGCATTCGCTGCCCGGTGTGGGCCGGGGTCGGGTCGGAAGACCCGATCATGCCGCCCGCGCAACGGGACGCGTTCACCGCCGAGATGCAGGCGGCCGGTGTCGACTGGCGCCTTGTGGTCTACGGCGGAGCCCTGCACGCCTTCCACCACCCACCGGTCGACCACACCGTGCTGCCCGGCGTCGGCTACCACCCACGGCACGCACAGCGGGCCTGGCGCGACATTGTCGACCTGCTCGCCGAGTGCTTGCCCGTGACGGAGTGATCTGGTCGACAACCGCGGTTTCGGGCCGTGCAACAGGCTGGTCGACCGCCACCGGCTCCGGTCAGCAGAACCGGGCAGTTCGCCAGTTCCCCTGCATAGCGCGCCTGGACGCGTGGACGTTCCTGCCCGTCGCCGTCGCCGTCGCCGTCGCCGTCGCCGTCGCCGTCGCCGTCGCCGTCGCCGAGGGTGGCCTGCTGCGGCGCACCAGGACAGCACACGCGCTCTCCCCGGCAGGCCAAGTGCACACGCTCACGGAACACCATGGACTGCTCGTCACAGGAACCGACGTGGGCTACCTCGCGATCGGCGTCTTGTCCGTACTCACCGGCACGGCATGATCGCCCAGCCTGACGGCGCGGTGTACGTCGTTGGCGTAAGCCTCGGGCTGTTCCCAGGCTGCGAAGTGGCCTCCGGCGGGGTGTTCCACGTAATCGCAAATGTTCAGGAACGCCTCGGCGTAGCTTCGCGGCTCCGGTTTGATGTCGTGGGGGAACACGGAGAGTACGGTCGGCGTGTCGATCCGGTCAGGGAGGGAGGCCGGTTCGGCATACGTGGTGAAGGAGGTGCCGATCGTGCCGGTGACCCAGTACGCGGTGACCCAGGTGAGAAGCTCGTCCGGAGTGAAGGCCGACTCCTCGGACCAGGACTCCAGTTTCTCGATGATCCACGCGGCGAGGCCGGCGGGTGAGTCGCCGAGGGCGACGGCGAGTGTGTTCGGCCGTGTCGACTGCTCCGCGATGTACCCGCCCTCGGTCCGGAACCACTGCGCCGTCCGGCCGAGGTAGGCCGCCGCGTCGGGCGCGAGCTTCGCCGGGTCCGCCGTGAGCGCATGCTGCGGGGCGATGTTCGTGAGGTGCAGGGCAGCCACCCGGTCCGGGTGTTCGGCTGCGAGCAACTCCGCGACGGTGCCACCCACGTCGCCGCCGGACACCGTGTACCGCGAGTAACCGAGCTCGCCCAGAGCGTCCGCGACAATCCCGGCGATCCGATTGACCGACATGCCGGGAGTGGTGAGCGGGGCCGAGAACGGGAAGCCCGGCAGTGCGGGAACCACCACGTGCGCGTCCGTGAGGAGAGGCAGGACGCGCTCGAACCGCAGCACCGAGTCCGGCCAGCCGTGCAGCAGCACGACAACCGGGGCGCCGGGGTCGGCGGACCGCTGGTGGATCAACCGCAGGTCGGTGCCGCCTGCCTGCACTGTCACCCAGGGGAACGCCTCGATGCGGCGCTCGTGCACACCCCAGTCGTACCCGTTCGCCCAGCGTTCGAGCAGTTCGTCGAGGCGCGTGCCGCTGATGCCCCGCGTCCCGTCGTCGCTCCACGGGGTCCTGACGCGCCGCGTCCGCTGGAGTCGTTCTCGCGTCTCGTCGTCCATGTGTATCAGCATACACATCGATGTGTATGCTGATACACATGACTTTGCGCAACGCGGCCGCCACCAGGCAGCGGATCCTGGAGCACGCACAACGCCAGTTCGCCCAGCACGGGTACACCGCGATCACGGTTAAGGGCGTGGCCGACGCGGCCGGCGTGTCACCCAACCTCATCACGCGCTATTTCGGCGGCAAAGAGGGCCTTTTCCTGGCGGCGACCCGGGTGGAGATCCCGGTCTCCCACTCCTTCGACGGCGACCGTTCCGCCCTGGGTTCGCGCCTCGCGGCGAGCATCGTCCAGCGCTGGTTCGGCGCACCCGGGGAGGATCCGCTGCTCGTACTGCAACGCGCGTCCGGTGAACGCCCGGAGGCGGCGGAGGCGCTGGCCGCCTTCCTCGACACGAACTCGCTGGATCCGCTGCACCGCTACCTGCGCGACAGCGGCCTGGACGACATGGAGGCCCGCAGCCGGGCCGCGGCGATCGACGCCTTCGTGCTCGGTGTCTCGACCCGCCGCCGGGTCCTGCGTTCCGAACTCGGCGACCCCGCTGCTCTCCAGGCCTGGCTGAGCGCCACCATCCAACGCCTCGCTGACGGGTGATCGCGACAGCAGGAAGTGCTGAAACTCCGCTTCCGGTCTGCACCCGCGGTCCAGTCACCGACGTCTGCCCGACCATCGCGATCACGGCACTGGCGCCGTGACGAGGAACGTCTGAGCTGTGCGGGAGCAGGCTGCTCGGGTGGTGGGTTGGAGCCTCAGCGTCTTTGCCGTTCCCTGCGGACGAGAGCGCGCTCGCGGCCTTGGGCGTCCAGGACATCGGGATGACGTGGACCGGTGACGACGTCATCAGCTTTCCCAACGTGATCGTTTGGTTCGGGCTGGGTGGGCATGAACTCCGGCTGGTGGCGGGAGAGATGGGTGTGTTTCGTCTGCTTGTCTTGATCATGTGTGTGGGGGCCTGGTGCCGTCGGTGATCGGTCTGTTGGAGGCCCGGGAGAAGGGGGTCCAGGAAGAGGCGGCGCCGGTGCGTGCCGAGCCTTATGAGGCGGAACGCGCTCTTCAGCGTCTGGTGGATGCCCGGGTCACGGTGACGGAGGTGTCGGCCGTGGCGCCGGAGTCTGTGCGACGGCCGCGTCGCTCATCAGGGGTGTTGCTTCCACGACCGGGAGTTGCACCGAGGACCGTGCAGCCCCGCGTGGATCAGGTGCTGTGCTGTGAGGTGAGGAGCGCTTCGGTGCCGAGTGTCGTTCCGGGGGTTGTGGGCAGGGGCTGTTCGGTCCAGATGCATTTGCCGTCGGTGGTGTAGCGGGTGCCCCACCGTTGGGACAGTGCCGCGACGAGTTGGAGGCCGCGTCCGCCTTCGTCGGTGTCACGGGCGCGGCGGACTCTGGGTGTGGTGAGGCTGTGGTCCGAGACCTCGCAGGTGAGTACGTGGCCGTGCAGCAGCCGTAGTCCGAGGGGGCCCTGGGCATGGCGTATGCCGTTGCCGACCAGTTCGCTCGCGATCAGTTCGGTTGTCGTGGTCAGGTCGTCGAGATGCCAGTCGCTGAGCTGTTGCCGTACGTGGCGACGTGCCTCGCCTGCGGCCGTGGGGCCTTCGGGAAGTTCCCAGGTTGCTGCGGTCCCGGAGGGGAGTCCGTGGGTGCGGGCGACGAGCACGGCGGTGTCGTCGCCGTTGGGTTCCCGCCCGGGCAGAAGGGTGTCGATGATTGCGTCGCAGAGACGGTCGAGCTGTCTGTCGTCGGGTGGACGGCCGTCATGGAAGGTGGTGGTGAGTACGGCAGCCAGCTGGCGCATCCCCGTGTCGATGTCGCGGGTGGCGGATTCCACGAGGCCGTCGGTGTACAGGACCAGGATGCTTCCGTCCGGCACGTGCAGATGTGTGGCGTCGAAGGGTGGGGTCGCTGCGCCGAGTGGCGGGTCCGGCGCGGAGCGGGGGAAGTGGACCGTGCCGTCGGGCAGGAGCAGGGCGGGCGGGGGGTGTCCGGCGCGGGCCATGGTGCAGACGCGGGTGACAGGGTCGTACAGGGCGTACAGGCACGTGGCGTACAGGTCGTCGCCGAGGTCGCTGACGAGGTCGTTGAGCTGGGCCAGCAGTTCGTCGGGTGGGAGTTCAAGGCTGGCCAGGGTGTGCACGGCGGTGCGCAGGCGCCCCATGGTGGCGGCTTCGGAGAGGCCGTGGCCCATGACGTCGCCGACGACGAGGGCGACACGGTCGGCGGAGAGCGGGATGACGTCGTACCAGTCGCCGCCCACGCTCGCGCCCGACCCGGCCGGCCGGTAGCGGGCCGCAGTGGTGACGGCGGGCAGCGCGGGCAGCTTCCTGGGAAGCAGTCCGCGCTGCAGTTCAGTGGCACGGCGGTGTTCGTCGTCGTACAGCCGGGCCCGCTCCAGGGCTTGGGCGATCAGTCCGCTGACGGCGGTGAGCAGGGTTCGTTCCTCCTCGCTGAAGCGGCGTGGCCGGGAGAAGGAGATCACGCAGCAGCCGATGGGGTGCCCCGAGACGATCAAAGGCAGGAAGACCCAGGCGTGTTTGCTGCCTCTGACCGCGTGGTCGGCGTAGTCGGGGTAGCGCCGGATGAAGTCCTGCTGTGAGGTGAGGTACACCGGGGCGCGGCTTCGGAAGGCGTCGGCGTTCGGCGTGCGGTCGGACAGGTGCAGTCGTCCGACCCGCTCGACGAACTCCTCCGGGTAGCCCGCTGCCCCTGCCACCCGCAGGAACTCACCCTCGACGAACTGCACGACGAGTCCCACGGCGCCGAAGGGAGACAGCACGCCGGCACCGATCGCTTTCACGACATCACGTACGGTGACCGCTGTTCCGAGGCTCGTCGTGAGCCGCGCGATCCTGGCGGTGCGCTCTCCCACGGCCTGCTCGCTCTGGAGGCGCTCTGCGTCCAGGAGGCGCCTTTCGGTGATGTCGCTGAACTGAATGGCGGGGCCGTCCGGCGACGCCGTGATGTGCAGGCGGTACCAGCGCTGGTCACTGGGCCACTGGAGGTCGAGGTCGACCGGCGTGCCCTGCGCCGCGGCCTGCCTGCACAGGGTTTCCAGCCCCGCAGTTCGCAGGGCGGGCTGGTTCCAGAGTGGCTGTCCGAGCAGCGCTCGGGAGGGGCCCAGCAACCGCTCCGCCTGGGCGTTGGCGTACGTGACGAGTCCGTCAGGGGCTGCCGTCACGAACGCCTCGTCCATGTGCCGCAGTACCCGGGTGACCGACGCCTCGCGGATTCTCAGCTCCGTGCTGTCCCAGACGGTGCCCCGCACGTGCGTCGGTACGCGGTCCTGGCCAACGGCGACCCGCCCCTGCACCTGCACCCAGCGAACCTCGTCGCCGGTGCCTCGCAGCCGGTACTCCGCGGTGTACGGACGGTGGCTGACGAACGCCTCCGCCACATCGGCCATCAGCCGGGGCAGGTCCTCGTCGTGGACGGCACCGGCCCAGCTCTCGACCCGGCCGTCGAGGGTCGCCCGGCCGGCGCCGAGCACCCGGAGCAGCGTCTCGTTCCCCCGCACCTCGCCGGTGCGGATGTCCCAGTCCCACGCGCCGACCCCGGCCGCGTGGATCGCCTGCCGCAGCGGGTCCCGGGGAATCCGCTCTTCCCTCCGGGGGAGTGCGGGACGGCCCAGCCGTACGGAAAGCCAGCGGACGATTGCTTCGAGGAGATCCTGCTGCGGCGCTGAAGGAGGGCCGGGTGCCGTCGTGATAACGGAGAGCACTCCGGTTCCTCCCGCCGGGGCGGGCAGGGAGACGGCAGCCAGCCCCGTGCCGAAAGAGGGAAAGCCGACTCCTGGATCAGCCGATGGCAGCCACACCGTCGTGCCGGAGCGCAAGGCCAGCGCCGGCGCGGACTCGCCGGTCACGTCAACGGTCTGCCACGCGTCCCGGATGTCCAGCGGAACGCCCAGGGTGGAGACGAGCCGGAGCTGCGGACCGCGCTCACCGGCCAGGTGGATCATTCCGCCCAGCGCCCCGAGGGACACCACTGACTGCAGGAGCGCGAGCCGCAGAGATTCCGACTCGCTCCCGGCATCGTCAGGGTGTGCGGGCGGACGCGTCTGCCCGGCTTCTGCCGCCTTCTTCACCACGTGCCTGACCTGGAGATTCGGCTACCAGCAACAAACGAATAAGCAGATAAAAGCTATCAAATAAAGCCAGGGGTGCCAGGTGGGCTGACCCTCTTGCGAGTCGGATCTCGGCGGCCGGCTCACGATCATGTAACCCGCTCCGTGACCCCCTGCCTGACGACACGGAGTGCGTCCCCTTCGCGGAGCGTCCGGCTGCCGCACCGGTCGGTGTCGGGAAGGACCGGGGGCACGCAACCCACTGGTGGAGCGAGGGACGCGCGGGACGGCCTTCGCCCGGCCCCGACGGCGCACCGGTCGGCGAGGGAGAGGACCCTCCTCGGGTGTGTCCGATGCGGCGCCCGGCGGGGTGGCGCGCTGGATCGGTGGCCGGTGGCCGGTGGCCGGTGGCCGATGGCCAGGACAGTGCCGTGGCTTCCCGGTCGCGGTCCGCCGGCGCCGGATTCGCCGCCGGCAGCCGGAGGCGGGAGCCGGTCCTCGGCTTTCGCCCCGGTGGTCCTGTTGTGTGACGGCGCCCTCGCCCGTGGCCGCTTCCCCCGCCAACTCCCCTTCCGGACAGGGGAGATAGCCTCGTCCTTGCCGGTATTCACCTCTTGCAGCGACGAGGCCGCCATGACGAACGACATCCATGGTCCCGCATTCAGGATCGACACGTCCAAGCCGCACCCGGCCCGGATGTACGACTACTACCTGGGCGGCAAGGACAACTACCCGGTCGATGCGGAGGCTGCCGAGCGCGTCCTGCAGGGGCTTCCCCACGGCCGTGGACCGGCCCGCGCCAATCGGGCGTTCATGCACCGCGCCGTCCGTTTCCTGGCAGCCGAGGCCGGGATCCGTCAGTTCCTCGACATCGGCACCGGTATCCCCACCAGCCCGAACCTGCACGAGGTCGCGCAGGGCGTCGAGTCCTCGGCCCGCGTGGTCTATGTCGACAACGACCCGATCGTCCTCGCCCACGCCCAAGCCCTCCTGCACAGCACCCCTGAGGGCTCCACCGACTACGTCCAGGCCGACGCCCGCGACGCCGACGCGATTATTGAGGCCGCCGCCCGCACACTGGACCTGTCCCGGCCTGTGGGCCTGTCTCTGGTCGCCCTGCTGCATTTCCTGCCCGATGATCGCGCCTACGCCAGCGTCGAGCGGCTCCTGGCGGCTCTCGCGCCCGGCAGCTACCTGGTCCTCTCGCACACGACCGCGGACTTCGATCCCGAGAGCACGGCCCGCGCACTCGCCGTGTACCGCGAGCGGGGCGTCTTCCTCACCTTCCGCAGCCACGCCGAGATCGGCCGGTTCTTCACCGGATTGGAACTGGTCGAGCCCGGGCTGGTCCCCGGTTCCCGGTGGCGGCCCGACGCAGCCTCTCCCGCGGCCGCCACGGGACCCACGGAGCTGTTCTATGCCTGCGTCGCCCGCAAGCCCTGACCTTGACCCGCACGCCGACGACAGCTGCCCGGGCGGCCGCCGTCCGATGACACGTCCCGGTCCGCGGTAGCGGCGGGCCGTTCCGGCCGTGTGCGACGCGCAGGTAGCGGGGGAGTCCGGTGCCTCCGGGGGCGATGTGTGAGCGCCTGGCTGCCGTCAAGGCAGCCAGACCGCTGCGCACGCCACGACGAGATTGACCGCGTAACCCGGCAGGAACGGGGCGATGCCCATCGCCACTCCCCGGCGCAGCACAGTGCTGCCAGGCAGACGCCTACCGGGACGTGCTGCTGCGACGGTCGCGCAACACGCTGGGGCGCACCATGTGACCCGAAACTGGTATCTCGAGGTCGACTTCCTGCGCCATGCGGCAGCGGTGCACCGCGACGCCGGCCGTCTCGCCCAGGCCCACGAGGCGGCCTCCGCGGCCGCCGACCTGGCGGCGGAACGCGGTGCCCCCTCCCCGAAGTCGCCGCCCTCAACGTCCTCGCCACGGTCCTGCTGCGGCCGACGGCCACGCCGATACCGCGGCGGACTACCATCGACGTGCCCTGTCCGCGGCCAGTGCCGCGGACAACCCGCCCCCGGCTGGGAGCCCCGATCGGCCTGGCCGCTGTGGAGCAGGCCATCGCTCGCTCCACCGCTGAAAGTGCTCAGTGAGCGTGGCAAGATCCGTGGTCCGGCGGACGGCGGGCTGGTGCGGCCTTGCACGTCGGTGGTCACAGTGGCCCGAGCGGCGTGGTGTTCACCGACGCAGGCGATCGCGTCAATCCCGCCCCCGGACCTCGAACGCCTGGTGGAAGAGGTCGTCGAGGAAGTGCTCGGTCCAGAACGCGTTGTCGCAGTAACCGACGGACTTGTTGTAGGCGAGGATGTATCCCCGTTCGCCCACATGGAACGCGATGCCGTCCTCCCAGTCTTCGACGTTCGTGATCCGGACGGTCGACGCGTCACCGTCGGTGTACCAGTGGTCGACCTCGAAGGTGATCTGGTCGCCTCGCACCGAGATCACCCTGCCCTTGAACGCGGTGGTGGGCTCCGTCTCCCGCTCGCGCAGGTCTTCCCTGGTGAGCACCCCGCACCTGGCTCCGCTGCTCTCTCCGTCGGCCTTGAGCACGAGCGCGGAAGGCTCGGCCCCACGCGACTCCGCCGTTCCCCAGGCGATGCCGCCCGCCGCCGTGAGCAGCGCCGCCGCCACGAGGACCAGCCGACGCCGCGGCCGCCGGGGTGACGATCGCGGGGTGTGCTTGTCGGTGTCGACGGTCGTCATGGTGGCCTCCATCAGCCGCTGGGGATCGAGGGCAGGAGCCACCGAGGCCGCCGCGGGATCGGCGTTCCTCAGCCGGGCGAGCAGGTCCTCATCATTCACCGGTCACTCCTTCCGTGCGCTTCACCCGGCATCTGTCCCGCCACCGCGCCGTTCTTTCGCGTCAGCAGCACGGCGAGTCTCTTCTTCGCACGGTGCAGGCGGACGCTGACGGCGTTCGCAGTCATGGCCATCACCTCGGCTATCTCACCCGGCGCCAAGCCCTCCCACGCCCACAGCAACAACACCTCGCGATCGACGGCGCTCAGCCTCTTCAGCGCGGCCTCCAGATCGCTGTCGCCGGCTTCCTGAAGCCCCGGCCACGGGTCTGAGGGCCTCGCCATCCGGGCCAACCGGTCCACCAACCGAAGACGCCGGCTCTCGGCCCGGCGTGCATTGGACAGGCAGCCACGGGCGACGCCGTAGCACCACGGCAGCACCGACGCCGCATCAAGCGGACGCCCCCTACCGAGCCCCGGCACCTCCTCCAGCCTTCGCCACAACACCACCATCGTCTCCGAGAGAACCTCGTCCACCGAACCCGGATCCGTACGCCGCCTCAGATACCGGTGCAACGGCTCGGCCACCACACCCGCCAACACCTCGAAGAGAGCCTCCCGTTCCCGGGAATGCCCGCGCTCCAACAAGAACTCCATACCCCCCGCCTGTCCACCACCCCTCACTTCCTTTCACGAAGGGACAGGAAAGACCACGCCCCCTCCCAGCCCGACGGCACCGAGCGCGAACGACCCCGACGACGTCGAGCAAGACGACCGCGGCACAGGCGACAACGACGCGCACCCGACCCGGAAGCGGACATCACCAGCCCGACCACCCGCTGCATCGCTGCACGCAAGCAGCCCGAACACGATCGGCACATCGCCCAGCAAAAAGCCGTCTTCATCGACGCCCCAACAAGCACGGGCAACACAGCCGCCTCCCACGAGACCGACACGGGTTGATCGTTCTCAAGCCCACGGTCGACAACTCCACCCAGACCAGCCCGGTCTCCACCATGCTTCAGCGGGTAAACGCGTAATCCGTTGCGGAATGAGAGGCGGATTGGTCCAGGGTTTTCTTTTCACCTGATCAGGTGGGGGACCAATCCGGACCGGTGGGCAGAACCGGATTCCCCGCGTGAGGGACGAAGAGAAGGACCTACGAGGGCGGGCTCGGCCGCCTCTGGCGCTGAGCGCGCTGAGCGGACTCCTGGCCGGTTTCGCCGCACTGGCGGTGGCCGAACTGGCCGCAGCCGCAGTACGCCCGCAGGCCAGCCCGGTGATCGCGGTGGGCGGTGCGTCCATCGACGCGACGCCTGCTGCGGTCAAGGACTGGGCGATCCGGCATTTCGGCACCGACGACAAGCTCGTCCTGCAGCTGGGCATCCTCGCCGTGCTCGCCGTGCTGGCCCTGGTGCTGGGCGCGCTGGCGGTGCGTTTCCGCCGGACCGGAGCCGCCGGAGTCCTTCTCTTCGGGGCCGTCGGGGCGGCGGCCGCCGCCGGCCGGCCCGACTCCACCGGCCTGGCCGACATGCTGCCCTCGGCCGTGGGAGCCCTGGCCGGGGCCCTGCTCCTCTACTTCTTGACGGGCCGTCTGACCGCGGTGAGGCGGCCGGTGACCGTGCACGGGGGAGAAGAGCCGGTGCCCGGCGGGGCCGGAGACGGTCTGCCCGCGTCCGGGGGACGGGACCGGCGGGGGTTCGTCCTGGCGGCGGCCTCCGCCGCGGCGGCCTCCGCCGTGGCGGGCGTGGCCGGCCGGTCGCTGAACGCCTCGCGCGGCCAGGACGCGGTGGCCTCACGCGACGAGGTCGTGCTGCCCCGGCCGGGCTCACCGGCGCAGCCGGTACCCGCAAGGGCCGCACTGCGCATCCCCGGAGTCAGCCCGTTCACCACCCCGAACAGCAGTTTCTACCGGGTGGACACCGCGCTGGTCGTGCCGAAGGTGGACGCCACCGCCTGGCGGCTGCGCATCCACGGCCAGGGTGTACACCGTCCGGCCGCCTACTCCTTCGACGATCTGCTGCGACGGGAGCTGATCGAGCGGGACATCACGCTGACCTGTGTCTCCAACGAAGTCGGCGGCCCGTACGTGGGCAACGCCCGGTGGACGGGTGTGCGGCTGGCCGACCTGCTGGCCGAGTGCGCAGTCGTCCCGCCGTCCCGCGGCGGCCCGGCGGACCAGCTGGTGGCGCGTTCCGTGGACGGGATGACGATCGGCAGCCCCGTCGAGGACGTGATGGACGGCCGTGACGCGTTGCTCGCCCTCGGCATGAACGGCGAGCCGCTGCCCTTCGAACACGGCTTCCCGGTACGGATGGTGGTCCCGGGCCTGTACGGGTTCGTCTCGGCCTGCAAATGGATCGAGGACATCGAACTCACCACCTTCGACGCCTACGACCCCTACTGGGTCAAGCGTGGCTGGGCGCGCAGAGCCCCGGTCAAGACCCAGTCCCGCATCGACACTCCCAAGCCCTTCGCCCGGCCCAGGACCGGCACCGTGATGGTCGCCGGCGTCGCCTGGGCCCAGCACCGGGGCATCGACAAGGTCGAGGTCCGCATCGACGACGAGCCCTGGCGACAGGCCCGTCTGGCCACGGAGGACACCCGCGACACCTGGAGGCAGTGGTCCCTGCCCTGGCAGGCCACCCCGGGCAGCCACACCCTCACCGTCCGGGCCACCGACCGCACCGGAACCGTGCAGAGCGACCGGCGCACCCGCACGATCCCCGACGGCGCCAGCGGATGGCACTCCGTCGTCGTCACTGTCGACTGACCACCTCTCCCCGGGGCCCCACGGCCCCCTTTCCGAACCACCCTTCCGCAACAACCCGGTCGCGGCCGCACCGTGCCGCGCCTATCCACAGGAGAAACCCTGATGAACACCCGTATCCGCCGTACCGCCGGTCTGCTCGCCGCTGCCGCCGTCCTGCCCCTGGCCCTGACCGCCTGCTCGGGCAGCAGCGACTCCAGCACCTCGGACGCCTCGGACAAGACGTCCGCTTCGGCCGCCAAGGGCAGTGACGACATGGGCGCAGGCAGCAGCACGGGCAGCATGGACCAGCCGTTCGGCCCGGCCTGTTCCGCGGTGCCGAAGAACGGCGCCGGCTCCTTCGACGGCATGGCCCAGGACCCGGTCGCCACCGCCGCCTCCAACAACCCCGCCCTCTCCACCCTCGTGACCGCGGTGAAGAAGGCCGGTCTGGTCGACACCCTCAACAACGCGCAGGACATCACGGTGTTCGCGCCGACCAACGACGCCTTCGCCAAGATCCCGAAGGCCACCCTGGACAAGGTCCTGAACGACAAGGCCGAGCTGACGAAGATCCTCACCTACCACGTCGTCGGCCAGAAGCTCACGCCGAAGAACCTGGAGACGGGCTCCTTCGAGACGCTGGAGAAGTCGAAGCTCACGACGTCCGGCTCCGGCGAGTCCTACACCGTCAACGACTCCGCCAAGGTCGTCTGCGGCAACGTGAAGACCGCCAACGCCAACGTGTACATCATCGACACCGTTCTCATGCCCAAGAGCTGACCCCTGCGGGCCGAGGACACATGGCCCTGCCCGGCCGCCTCGGCGGGAGCGGTCCGGGCGGGCCCCGTCCTCGTGCCAGGGGTGTCCGGTCCGTCCGCCGCCGGCCGGCGTGGCTTCGTTCGTCTCCAGGGGCTCTGGTCCACTTCGTGTGGCCGCGTGACTCTCGGTTACGCCAACAGGACTTGTTTACGCGGAGATCGAATCCTGCGCGGCCGGACAACTGGCGCTCGAGCGTCTTGATCCGGTTGGCATGACCCTCCACGACGCCGGAGTTCCAGGGCGGTCAGAGCCTGCCGCCCGGCGCGGCGGTGCCCCTTAGTGATCTTGGACTGCTACACCGTCGAGCCCAGCGGCCTGGGCGTCCCGCCATACTTGTCCGCCTACGTGCGGGAGGCCTACTCCTCCCTGCGCCGGGCCAGGCCCGACGCTGAGGTGAAGTACGTGACGATCGACGACGTCCGCTGGTGCCTGGCCGGCGGACGCCCCGCGGTCGAGCCGCCGCTGAGCGACCGGCTGACGTACTCGGCGACCGTCAACCGCGACAAGGCAGTGCTGCTGTCCGATCTGAACCGGTCGAAGGGGACCCTCGGCGTACGGGGTGCCTCCGGCAAACAGACTCGGCTCGTCTACCTGGACGACTTCACGTTGTCCCTCATCGCCACGATGCCCAAGGAACGTGCCACACGCTGGCCGCACTCAACCAACCCACACCTGCTGGTCACGCGGGTGACGGCGCATGATCCTGAGGGTCCTCAAATGAGCCACAAGGCATTCCAGTACTTCTTTCGGTGCCTCGGAATCAACGCGGAGCAGGTGCGCATCGACAGGATCTTGGACGAGGCCCGGGCGACCGCCGATCCGGTTCACCTGATGACGGTCTTTGGGATCACCGAGGACACGGCCATGGACTACCTCGCGTCAGCCCACCCTGAGAGGTCCCTCACCGACCCCATCGCACCGTAGGTCCGCTCCGCCCGGCAGTTGGCCTCGGCGGTCACGACGGCTCTTACTCAGCGCTGCCAGCCCGAGCGCCGCCAGCCACTGCAGGGTCGTGACGTCGGTGGACCGGAAGCCGACGGCCACAGCGTCGGCGCCGATGAGAACGATGCTCCTGCGTCCGGTCGACTACTGCGTCGTCCGGTCGATCAGGCGGGCGAGTTCGGTGACGTGCGGTGGCTCGAACAGGGTTAGGTGGTCTCCTCCCAGGATGTGGTGGATCAGCCGGGTGGGGGCACAGACAGAGGACCAGGAGCGGATCGCGGTGCCCCGGAAGTCCGCATCCTGTTTGTCGGCTTGGACGAGTGCGACCGGGCCGGTGTACCGCGACGGGCGGTAGGCCCGGGCGGCCCTCAGATGGGCGCGGTTGGCGCGTTGCCGGAGGTCCAGTTGGAGCAACTCGGCGGCGCTCATATCTTCCTCTGCTAAGGGACCGGGCTTCTCCCGCTCGTCGTTCTCGTCGAACTTCGGGAGCTGCGCGGAGAGGTAGCTCTCGACGAGGAAGACCATCTCTGTGCGCTCACCCTGCAGTTCGAGCAGCCGGGCCATTTCGAAGGCCACCAGCCCGCCCATGGACCAGCCCAATAGCAGATACGGGCCGGTCGGCGCCACCGCGCGTACGGCCGCCAGATAGCGGGCGGCCAGCACCTCGACGCTCTGGTCCTCGTGGTCGGCGCCGTCCGTCGATGTCTGGAGGGCGTACAGCGGGCCGCGCAGCTCGGGACAGGCGGCGAGATGGCGGAAGCCGGTGGCCTCGCCGCCCGCCGGGTGGACGCAGAACAGCGGGGTGCCCTCGCCCCGGGATCGCAGTGCCACGATGTCGTCCGGAAGGGTGTGCGGGACGGTGTTGCGTGTCTTGAGCAGCCGGGCCAGGTACTTCGGCGTGGCCGCCCTTCCGGGCCGCCCCACCTCGTGAATCGGCCCCGGCCTCGCCTCCGGTTCTGAGAAGAGCACGGGGACCGGGAGCTCGGCGTGGAACTCCCCGTTGAGCCGTGCGATCAGCCGTACGGCCAGCAAGGAGTGGCCGCCGAGCGTGAAGAAGTCGTCGTCCGCGCCGACGGGGGCGACACCGAGCAGCTCCTCGAAGACCCGGACCACGGCGGCCTCCACCGGGTCGGCCAGCGGTGTGTTGGCCCCGTCCACCGACGAGACCGGGGACCCGGTGGGGCCGGTCTGGACGAGGGATATGACCGCGGCCTGGTCCACCTTGCCGTTCGATGTGAGGGGTATCGCCTCGGTCCTGACATACGTGGTCGGCACCAGTTGGGCTGGCAGCCGCTCGGCCAGGTGAGTGCGCAGGGCCTGCGTCGTCGTGGTGTGGACGTCGTCGGCGACGACGCAGGCGGCCAGGTGGTCGCCGTACTCCTCGTCCGCGACCAGGACGACTGCGGCGTCCCGCACACCGGGGTGCCGCAGCAGCGCGGACCGGATCTCCTCAGGCTCCACCCGTACCCCGTTGACCTTGATCTGGTCGTCCACCCGCCCCAGGTACCGGATCAGGCCGTCCGGGCCGACGCAGGCGAGGTCGCCCGAGCGGTAGAGACGGCGTCCGGGTTCCGGTGAGAAGGGATGCGGTACGAACCGTTCGGCGGTGGCGGCCGGGGCGCCCAGATATCCGCGGGCGAGGCTCGTGCCGCCTATGTAGATCTCACCCGGCACACCCACCGACACGGGGGCGAGGTCCTCGTCCAGGACGAGGACCTCGGCGTGGTCCATGGGCCGACCGATGGGGACGGGGCCGGGGCCGTCGTGGGCGCCCACCTCGTGCACGCACACTCCGACGGCGGTCTCGGTCGGCCCGTACTCGTTGAAGATCCTCGTCCCCGGAGCGTGTGCCGTCCAGATGTCGACCGCACTCCTGTCGAGGGCCTCACCGCCGAGGATGAGGGAGCCAGTGGTGCCGGTGAAGTCTCCTGGTTCCACGGACTGGTTGATCACCTTGAGGTGCGATGGGGTCAGCTTGAGCAGGTCCAGGCCGGTCCGGTCGGCCAGGTCCGCGGAGAGGACGAGGGCGTCCCGCCAGGCGGGGTCGAGGAGGACGGGGCGACCGGTGACCAGCGGCAGGAACAGACTCGTCACGGTGAGGTCGAAGCCGATCGAGGAATGCGCCATCGCTCCGCCCTCGCCGCCCCGTCCGTACGCGCCTTCGCCCTGGCTGCCATCCTCGCCGCCGTCGCGAACGGCACCCGGAGCAAGGTACGTTCGAGCGCTCCACAACAGGTAATCGCACACAGCCCGGTGGGGCAGCATCACCCCCTTCGGTGTTCCGGAGGAGCCGGAGGTGAACATGATGTACGCGAGGTGGTCCGGGCCTGCCTCGCACGGCCGTTCCCGTTCGGCTTCCGCGTCCGTACCGGCGGGTGGCAGGCCGCGCAGATCGACGCACGCGACTCCCTCGGCCGCCACCGCCTCGTCCGGACGGTCGGTGAGCAGCGTGCGGCATCCTGCCCGCTCCAGCAGTTCCCGGGTCCGCAGGGGCGGAAGGAGTGGATCGAGCGGCACATACGTCCCTCCGGCCTTGAGCACGGCCAGCAGGGCCACGACCAGCGCGGCCGAGGGGGCCACCCGCACCGCCACCGGGGTTTCGAGGCGGATGCCCCGGGCGCACAGCACGCCACTCCACCGGTCTGCCCGCGTGTCGAGTTCCCGGAAGGTCAGCCGATCGGTTCCGGCCACGACGGCGAGGGCATCCGGGGAACGTCGGGCCTGCTGCTCGACGAGGCCGTGCAGACACTGGCCGTCCGCCGGCTTCTGGAGGCGGGACCGCAGCTGGGCAGCGCCAGCCGCAGGAGGCAGGCTCACCTCGCGCACGGGGGTGGCGGGCGCGGCCAGCAGCTCGGCGAGCAGTATGACGTACTGGTCGGCGAGCACCCGGACATAGGCGTCGTCGAACTGTCGGCTGTCGTAATGCCAGGTCGTGCGGCCTTCCGTCGTGCCCAGGGCGCAGGTCAGCCGCAGGGCATGGGACTCGGTCTCGACGTCGTCCCAGGCAACGGCGAAGGTGACACCGTCGGCGCGCCGCAGTGCCGGGGTGTCCACGCAGACGAAACCGATGTCGCGCCCCGCTGGATCCGCGGCACCGGAGGACGGGGCGTCCTGCTGGGCCTCCTCGGCGTCGGACAGGGCGCGTTCCGCGCGGGCTGCGAGGGCGTCGAGGACCAGACCGGGGTCGATCCGCGCGGTGATCTCCGCCCACTGGGCGAAGTGGCCGAGGACGGTGGCCGTCTCCTCGAACTCCCGGCCGCTGAGCAGCGCGTCGACGGTGATGTTGCGCTGTCCGCCGATCCTGGCCAGCAGCGTCTGCCAGCAGCCGAGCAGCACAGCCCCCGGCCGCACGCGCCGCCGCCGCGCGTAGTCGTGGACGGCCGTCGCGACGGCGTCCGGCAGGGGCGCGGTAACAGTACGGCGTTCCGGTCGGCCGGAGCCGGGAGGCCGACGCAGCGGCAAGGACAGCCGTGAGGTGGGTCCGCCCAGTGCCGGGTGCGGTGGTTCCTCGCCGAACTCCTGGTGCTGCCACTCGGCGAACTGGCTGTACTGCAGCACCTCATCGGTGGGCGGTGTGCCCGCGTACCGCTCGGCCAGTTCGTCGATGAGCAGCCGCAGCGTGTGACCGTCTGCGGCCAAGGCGGTGGTGGTGAGCAGCAGCGCGTGCCGACGGGGGCCGAGGGCGAAGAGGTCGGCCCGCAGCACCGGGTCGTCCGGCCCTCCGTGCGGCAGCTTCCGCCGGGCGCGGACCTCCTCGTCGATCCTGCGGCGGCGCGCCGTCTCATCCAGGTGGCTCAGCTCTGCGTGGAACCAGCGGGGACCCAGACGGTCCGCGTCGTGGACCACAAGCAGCGCGTTGCGGGCGCCCGGCACCCGCCGGTAGACCGACCGGAGAATCTCGTGCCGGGCCACCGTGTCGTGCAGCGCGGCCGTGAGCCGGTCCGTGTTCAGCTCGCCGTCGACGGTGACGAGCACCTGCGCCCAAGACAGCACGCCGCGTCCTACGAGCTCCCACAGCCGTCGCTGCCGGAACGACAGCCGGAACCCCTCCACCTGCCACGTCTGCTCCGCCTCCGCCGTCACTGGTACCTCACCATGTCGCCCATGGCGACGAGGAGTTCACGCTGACCACAGAAGGGATTACGGGCGTGGGCGGTGAGGATGTTGTCCAGCAGCATCACGTCACCGCGCTCCCAGGGGAAGGAGACCTCCAGCTCCTGGTAGACCCGCTTGATCTCGTGCATCGCCTCGTCGGGTATCTCGGTGCCGTCGCCGAACCGGCAGCTGCGCGGGAGTTCCTCCGGGGCCATGGTGGACAGCAGCGACTCCCGTACCTCCGCGGAGAGGCAGGAGGTGTGCCAGTGCTGTGCCTGGTTGAACCAGGACCACTCGCCGGTGCGCGGATGGCGCAGCACGGCGGGCCGTACAGCGGTGGTGCGCAACCGGTCGCCGTGCCACTCGTAGCGCAGTCCCTGTCGGGCGCAGCGGGCCTCGGCCTCAGCCCGGTCCCCGGTCCGGAAGACGTCCCGCCAGTCGAGGCCGAGTCCGGTGCCGTAGTTGCGGACGTACATGACCCCCTTGGCGGTGAACTCCTCGCGGAGCGCCGGGTCCAGCCTTCGGTGGACGGCGCGGCTGTCGACCAGGGGTGTCTCGCCGCCGGAGTCGGCCGGGCGGGCGCAGCAGAACCAGATGCGGGTCGGGCCCTCGTCGTTGAAGGAGTTCTCGTTGTGCCAGAGCAGCTTCTCCTCCGGTGGGAAGAACACCGGCGTGTAGACGTTGCCGCCGAGTGCGGCGCGCGGATGCTCACCGTTTTCGCCGAAAAGGTCGTCGACGAACACGGAGGCGAAGCGCTCCAGGGCGTTCGGGTCGGTGACGTCGAAGCCCCGGAACAGCAGGGCGCCGTGCCGTTCCAGGTCGGTGTCGAGCCGGGTGCGGTGCGAGTGGGCCCAGGCCACCAGGTCGACGTCGTGGCGGCCCGGGCGCAGCACGAGCGGCAGGTCGGCGCCGCCCCGCAGCGGCTCCCGTACGACCACGTCGTCCGAGGCCACGGCGACCTTGGTGGGCTTGATCCCGCGCAGGGCCCCGGGGCCGCGCCGCCTGGCCCGGCCTGGAGCGGAATGGGCTGTGGGAGCCGTCGTAGGCAGGGGTGCTTCGGCGATCGAGGCGTCCGGCCTGACGGCCATGTCCGCGACCAGCGCGACGTACTGCTCGCGCAGTTCCTCCATGGTCGACGCGTCGAAGAGGTCGGGATCGTAGTTGAGGAACCCGGCGACCCCGTCGTCGTCCTCCTCCAGGACGAGGGTGACGTCGAAGCGGCTGGTGTCGATGAGGTCCACCGTGAACGGGCTCAGCCGCAGGCCGGCCATGGCGTCGGCAGCCCGCCGGTTGCTGTTGAGTACCAGCTTTATCTGAAACAGCGGGCTCTGGTTGCGGGTGCGGGGCGGGCTGAGTGCCTTGACGACTTCCTCAAACGGCAGGTCCTGGTGCGCGTAGGCGTCCAACGCCACGTCCTTGGCGCGGCCCAGCAGTTCGCGCCAGGTCGGGGCACCGGTGAGGTCGGCACGCAGCACGATCTGGTTGACGAAGAAGCCGATCAGCGGTTCGGTCCTGCTGTCGGAGCGGCCGGCGACGTCCGAGCCCACCACGAGATCGGTCTCCCCGGTCCGCCGATTCACCACCGCGTACAGGGCCGCGAGCAGCGCCATGAACAGGGTGCTGTCCTCCTCCCGACACAGCGCGCGTATCCCGTCCGTGGTCGGGGCCGGGATCCGGAAACGCAGGCTCTCGCCCCGATTTTCGGGGTGCGCCGGGCGCGGTCGGTCCAAGGGCAACCCCGGCAGGTCGAGGATGCCCCTCAGGTGTGTCGTCCAGTGATCCACCAGACGGTCGAAGTGGCCGGCCTCGGCGAGCTGACGCTGCCAGAGCGCGTAGTCCGCGTACTGCACGGGCAGTTCGGGCAGGTGGGGCACTCGGTGCTCGCGGCCCGCCGTGTACAGCTCAGCTAGCTCGTCGAGCAGGACGGCGGCCGACCAGCCGTCCACCGTCACATGATGGGCTGTCAGCAGCAGAACATGGTCCTGCGCGCCCAGCCGGAGCAGCCCGGCCCGCAGTACGGGCCCGGTGGCCAGGTCGAAGGGCTCGGCGTACTGCTCCCTGGCCAGCCTCCGGGCCTCCGGTTCCCGTCGCTCTGGCGGGTAGAAGGTCAGGTCGGTGAGCGGGAGCGCGGGAGGCTCGGCGGGCAGTACGGTCTGGAACGGCTGCCCGTCGCGGGCGGTGATCACGGTCCTGAGTACCTCGTGCCGCCGTACGATCTCCGCCACCGCCCGGCGCAGCAGGCCGATGTCGAGTTCGCCCGTCAGCCGGGCGAGGACCGGGAAGTTGTACTGGGCGGTGCCTGGGTCCATCTGGTGGAGGAACCACAGGCGTTCCTGGGCGAAGGAGGCCGGTACGGTCCCGTCCCGTTCGGCGGGGGCCAGTGCGGGCAGTACGGGCCGGTCCTTCTCGGCGACCAGGCCGTCGACGAGGACGGCCAGTGCGCCGAGTGTCGAGGCGTCGAACGGCCCGCGGATCGGCACTTCCACCTCAAACTCCTCCCGCAGCCGGAACACGAGGCGGAAGGTGAGCAGGGAGTGCCCGCCAAGGTCGAAGAAGTCGTCCTCGGCACGGATACCGTCGCGGCCGAGCAGTTCGCTCCAGATGGCGGCCATCCGCCGTTGCGTGGAGGTGAGTTCGACCTCCGGCCGCACCCCGTAGTCCCCGGTGCCGTCCTCGTCCTCGGTTGTCAGCAGCAGGTCCGTGAGCGCGGAGCGGTCGACCTTGCCGTTGGCGTTGAGCGGGATCCGGCGCAGTACGACGTAGCGGGCGGGGAGAAGGGGACCGGGCAGGCGTTCGGTGAGCCGGGACTCGATCCCAGGCAGCGCGGCAAGAGCCGCGGGGCGCCACAGTGGTGCGGTGGCGAGCCGGTGCGGCTCCGTGGGGGTGACGACAGGCGGCAGGGCCGCCGGCGGCGTTCCCCGGCGGTGCAGCAGCAGCTCGTAGGAGCCATCGGGCCGTCCCTCGGCCCAGCTCGGTTCGGCTTCGTACCCGTGGCGCTCTGCCAGGCTGCGCAGCGCCTCCGGGTTGTCGCCCGGCCGTACGGCGTCCGGTGCCGCGCCGGAGAGCCGGGCCAGCAACCGCAGGTCCTCCGCCAGCCGGGCGTTGGGGATGCCGCGCAGCACGAGCCGATCGGGGCGTTCGGCGCCGAGCAGCGCGTCCAGGCCGTCGGCATCCAGGCCCTCCGCCTGCCAGTCCCGCTCCGGCGGTGACCCGGCCAGCCCGGCCCCGGGGCCGTCGTCCGCCGTGCGCTCGCCAGTGACGGTGAGCACGACGTCGTAGCGGTAGCGGGTCAGTTCGTTGTCGGCCCTTCCCCGCTTCGGCAGGATCTTTACCGAGCCGACCCGCGGCCACCGTGCGGTCAGACCGCCGAAGAACCGGGGATCGAGGCAGAGTTCGTTCTCGGTCTCCACGCGCCAGGCGGTCTCGGCGCGCAGGATGGCGTCGGGCGTGCCCGGCTTCGCCCGGTGGGCGGCGACGGAGGCGTGGAAGGCGTCCAGGAGTACGAGGTTGCGCAGATCGCCGAGGAACACCTGGCCGCCGCCGGGCAGCGCGTCGATCGCCCGCTCCAGGACCGCCAACAGGTAGTCCACGGACGGGAAGTACTGGACGACGGAGTTCAGGATCACGGTGTCATACGTCTCTCCCGGGCGGATCGCGAGATGGGCGGGGCCGACCCGCAGCCCGATCCGCTCGGGGGCGCCAGTGGTGCCGATCGCACGCCGCAGCCGTTCGATGACCTGCTCGGACAGGTCGACGCCCTGGTAGAAGTCGCAGTCGGGGGCGACCCGGGAGAGGATCAGGCCGGTGCCGCAGCCGATCTCCAGGGCCCGGCTCGGCCGCAGCGATCGTATGCGGTCGACCGTGGTGTCGAGCCACTCGCGCATCGCGTCGGCCTCGATCGGGTCGCCGGTGTAACTGCTGTTCCAGCCAGCCAGGTCGAACGACGGGTCGGCGGGGCGCTCTGCGCAGCCGTAGGTGTCCTCATACAGCGTCTGCCACCGGCTCACCCAGTCCGTCTCGGCCGCCGCGTCCGACGGTGCGTCGGCATTGGTGTCGGGGCTGACGAAGGCGACGAGCTGCTGGGTCTCGGGGGAGTGGCTGTGCGCGATTACGGCGACCTCGCGAACCGCCGGATCCCGGGCCAGCTCGGCGGCGACCTCCTGCGGCTCGACCCGGTGACCGCGTATCTTCACCTGGTCGTCGAGGCGGCCCAAGTACTCGAGGTCTCCACCAGCCGTCCGGTGCACCCGGTCACCGGTCCGGTAGAGACGTCCGCCCGGCTCGCTGCCGAAGGGATCGGGGACGAAGCGCTCCGCCGTCAGCCCGGGACGGTTCCAGTAGCCGTGACAGACACCCACCCCGCCGACGAACAGCTCTCCGGGTGCGCCCGGTGGCACCGGGTTCATCGCCTCGTCGAGCACGTACAGCCGCACGTGGTGCACGGGCCTGCCGATCGGCACGCGGCCGAAGCCGCCGGCCGGGTGCGTGCTGTCGTACGCGGCGCAGGCCACGGCGGTCTCCGTCGGGCCGTACTCGTTGACGATCCGGGGCGCTCCGCTGGCCGTGCGCCAGGCCGCGAGCTGCTCCTCGTGCAGTTCCTCGCCGCCGACGACCAGGGTGCGGGTCCACGCCCCGGCACGCGCGGGGGCCGTGGAGCCCTCCAGCATCTTCAGGTGGGAGGGGGTGAGCTTGACGAAGGCGAGGCCGGTGTCCGCCTCAGCCGAGGCGCGCAGGGCCTCGCCGGGTGTTCCGGAGTCGTCGGCGAGTAGCAGACGCCGGCCAGCCAGCAGCGGGGCGAAGAGGCTCGTCACGGTCAGGTCGAAGGAGAGCGAGGAATGCACGGGGACAGCGCCATCCGCCCCGGGCGGCAGGTAGGTCTCCACCGCCCACAGCAGGTAGTTGGCGACCTGACGGTGGGAGAGCATGGCGCCCTTGGGCCCGCCGGTCGAGCCGGAGGTGTACATCAGGTACATCAGCTCGTCGGGCCCGCCGTCACCTTCCGGCGGGGCCCCGGTCGCCTCCTTGGTCACTCGGTCCATGTCCACCACGACGGTCGGGATGTCCGGGACCGTCGGGTCCCCCGGTCGTGCGTCGGTGACCAGCAGCACGGCCCCGCTGTCGTGCAGCATGTGATCGCGCCGGGCCTTCGGATAGGCGGGGTCGAGCGCCACGTATGCGGCGCCGCTCTTCAGGACAGCGAGCAGCGCGACCAGCGCCTCGGGCGTGCGGGGCAGCAGCACCGCGACCACGCGGCCGGGCCCGGCACCGAGGCCACGCAGCCGGTGGGCGAGGCCGTTGGCGCGGCGGTCGAGGTCTCGGAAGGTCAGGTCGGCGCGGCCCGCCGCCGACACGGCCACCGCGTCGGGCGCGGTGCGCGCACGCTCGGCGAAGAGCCGGTCCACGCGCGCGTCCTCGGGGCGGTCGGCAGGTGCGCCATGGCCTTCGCGCAGGACCTGCTCGCTCTCCATAGCCGTCAGCAGCGGCAGTTCATCGACCCGTGTGTCGGGGGTGGCGGTCACGGCGTTGAGCAGGACACCCAGCGATCGGACGAGCCGCTCACCGGTCGCCGTGTCGAACAGGTCCGTGGCGTGGATGAGCCGGCCCTCCAGTCCGGCGTCGGTCTCCCAGATGTTCAGGTCGAGGTCGAAGCGGGCGGCGTCGTGGTCCAGGTGGTCCAGTGGAACGAGATCGATCCCGCCCGGCAGGGTACGAACAGGACGCGGCGGCGTGTTGTGCAGGGTGAAGTTGACCTGGTAGATCGGGTTCCGGCCAGGGCTGCGCTCTGGGTGCAGCCGCCGGGCGATCAGGTCGAGGGGCACATCCTGGTTCTCGTACGCCTCCAGGCACGTCGTGCGGACTTCGGCCAGGAAGTCCTCGAAGGACGCCTCCGGTGCAACCCGCGAGCGCAGCGGGACCGAATTGGCGAAGAAGCCGACCAGATCGTGGAAGCCGCGGTAGCGCCGGTTGGCAACGGGGGTGCCGACCACCACGTCGTCGTGGCCGCCGTACCGGGCGAGCACGATCTGGAACGCCGCGAGAAGCACCATGAACAGGGTGCTGCCGGTGCGCGCGGAGATCTTCCGTAACTCGTCGTTCACGGGCGCGGGAACGGTGAACACCGTGGACTCGGCGCGCCCTTGGGGGTGCTCGGGCCGGGGACGGTCGGCGGGCAGTGGCATCGGGTCCGGAGCACCGGCCAACTGGCGTTCCCAGTAGTCCAACTGGCCTGCGGCCTCGGCGCCTTCGGCCCACTCGTGCTGCCAGCGGGCGTACTCGGCGTACTGCACCGTGTGGGAGGGCGGTTCGGGCGTCCGCCCGTCCAGGCGCGCCCCGTACGAGGTGCCCAGATCGCTCAGGAGGACGCCCAGCGACCAGCCGTCGACGACCGCGTGGTGGAAGGTGAGTACCAGGACCGCGTCGTCGGCGGCGAGGCGGAGCAGCCGGAACCGCATCAGCGGTCCCTCGGCCAGGTCGAACCGTTTCTCGGCGTCCGCCCGCGCGAGTCGCTCGGCCTCCGCCTGCCGGTCATGCCCGTGCAGCGCGGACAGGTCGACGACGGGCAGCGCGCGATGCCGGTGCGGCAGGACCCGCTGCACCGTACGGCCGTCCCGGACCGGAAGGACGGTGCGCAGGACGGCATGGTGGCACAGCAGGTCGTTGAGGGCGGCTTCGAGGGCGGTATCGTCCAGTGGTCCGGTGAGGCGGTGCACGACAGGGCTGTGGTAGGCCAGGCTGTCCGGATCCAGCCCGGACAGGAACGCCATCCGTCGCTGGGTGAAGGATGCGGGGGCCTCCCCGTCGTCGTCCAGGGCGGGCAGCCCGGTCGGGACGCCCTTCTCCCATAGACGCTGTCGCAGCAGGGCTCGCTGCCCGGCAGGGAGGCGTTCGATCCTGCCCCGCAGATCCGCGTCGATCGCGTTGGCCGTCTTCGTGGTGCGCGTCATGCGGCTCCCCCTGCTCGTCCCTCGGCGCGCCGGGACTCGGCTAGCCGCTCCAGTTCGGCCACCAGGCCATCGAGTTGTTCCGAGTCGCCGTCCGCTCGCGCGGCTGCCGGTACGGCCGCCGCCTCGTCGGCGGCCCGCTCGACCTCGGCGGCGAGGCCGGCCAGGGTCGGTACGTCGAACAGGGTGCGCAACGGCAGGGCTACGCCGAGTCGTTCGCGGACCGAGGTGCGCACCACCGAGGCCAGCAGCGAGTGACCACCTATGAGGAAGAAGCTGTCGTGCACCCCGAAGGACCGCACGCGCAGGGCATCCGCCCAGATCTCCCACAGGGCGCGCTCCGTCGCCGTCCTCGGCGGCACGGTGTCGGCGTCCGGCAGGCCGGCCGCGCCCTCGGCGATGCTGGGCAGCGCCCGTCCGTCGATCTTCCCGCTGGGCGTCGTGGGCAGCTCGTCGAGCAGGACGACATGGCCGGGCACCATGTGCGACGGCAGCCGGTCCCGCAGCCCACCCAGCACCTCCGGCGGGGACGGCCGGCGCCCCGGCCTGGGGACGACGTAGGCGACGAGCCGCCGGTCCCCGGCGACGTCGACCGCCCGCACGACGCATTCGCGCACGTCGTCGCGGTCCAGCAGCGCCGCCTCGACCTCCCCCGGCTCTATGCGGTAGCCACGGATCTTCACCTGCTGGTCGGCCCGGCCGAGGAAGTCCAGCGCCCCGTCCGGGAGCCTTCGCACCAGGTCCCCGGTGCGGTACATCAGCGCCCCTGGCCCGGAGGCAAACGGATCCGGCAAGAAGCGCTCCGCGGTGTGGCCCGGGCGGCCCAGATAGCCCCGGGCGACCCCCAGCCCGCCGACGTACAACTCGCCTGTCACTCCGATCGGTACTTGGCTCAGCTCCTGGTCCAGCACGTGCAGCGTGGTGTTGGTGAGGGCGGAGCCGATCGGCACGCTCGGGGTGTCCTCGGGCAGCCGGTCCACCAGGTGGGTCGTGGAGAACGTCGCGTTCTCGCTCGGGCCGTAACCGTTGTGCAGGTGCCCGGGCGGCGCGCCGCCGCGCAGCACCGCGCGCGTGCGTCGGGGGTCCATCACCTCTCCGACGACGAACAGGTGGCGCAGCCCGCCGAAGGCCCTCGGGTCGATGTCGGCCACCCGGTTGAAGAGGGTGCCGGTGAGGGCAACGATCGTCGGCCGCAGCTCACGCAGCGCGGCCAGCACCTCGTCGGGCCCGAGGGGTTCGTCGCCGGGCAGCACGTCCACCCGGGCGCCGTTGCACAGCGCCCCCCACACCTCGAAGGCGGTGATGTCGAAGGCAGGGTCGCCAAGGTGCAGCAGGACGTCGCCGGGGCCGATGGACACGTAGTCGGTCGCGGTGATCAGTCGCACTACGGCCCGATGGGGTATCCCCACAGCCTTGGGCCGCCCGGTCGACCCAGAGGTGTGCACCACGGCGGCCAGCCCGACGGGGTGGGAGCGGGACCGCGGAAGCGTGTCGTGTGCCGGGACCTCGGGGAGCCCCTGCCGCCGCGGGGCGGTCGTTTCGGCGCTGTCGTGTTCGGCGTCGTTGAGTTGCAGTACGGGTACGCCTAGGCCGTGCAGCCAGGCAGGGGGTTCGGCGCGGCTGACGACGGCCGAGATCCCGGCGTCGCTGGCCATGAACCACAGTCGTTCCGCGGGGTGGCCGGGGTCGAGGACGAGGGGGGCGCCCCCGGCCAGGAGTACGCCGAGCATGCCCGTGACCAGGTCGGCGGAGCGCGACATGTGCAGGGCGACGACGGAGTCCGGGGTGACGCCGACCTCGATCAGGGTCCGACCGACACGCTCGGCCCGCTCCCGCAGCCGTGCGTACGTCCAGGTTCCGGTGCGGTCGGTGAGGGCGACAGCTTGCGGGGTGCAGTCCGCCCAAGCGAGGAACAGGCCGTCCACGGTGGCCGGTTCGGGCAGGGGGCGGTCGGTGGCGTTCCAGGTGTCGATCTGAACCCGGTCTTCGGGCGACAATACCGGAATGTCCCCGATCTGACGGTCGGGAGTCTCGGCGAGGGCGGTGAGCAGCGCGCGGAAGGCGGTCGCCATACGGTCGGCCGACTCCGGCAGCCACAGGTCGGACGCGAGACGTAAGTCGATCGCGCGGTCGCCCCGCTGGTCGCCATCGCCATCGGTCACCGTGCACTGCAGGTCGTAGGGAACGGTCGCGTCGTCCAGGGTGAGCGCGGACGTGGTGAGTCCCGCGGCGGTGAAGCCCGTACGCCGCGTCCCCCTCACGGCGAAGACCGCCTGGCAGAGCGGGTGGCGGCTCAAGTCCTGCTCTTGACCGAAAAGTTGGACGAGCCGTCCGAAGGGGACATCAGCGTGTCGCTCCGCCTCGTCCCGGGTGCGTGCGACGCGACGCACCGCTTCTCGTAAGGAGGGACAGCCCGCCAGGTCGACCCGCAGCAGGAGCAGATCCTCGTACGGCCCGAACGCTGTCCGCGTGGACTCCGGCCGACGACGGTCCACGGGGGTACCGAACACCACGTCGTGCCGACCCGTCCAGCGCGCCAGCAGCACGGTGAAGGCGACCGCCGGTACCGTCCACGCCGGTACGTCTTCCTCGCGGGCGAGCCGCCGCAGGGCCTCGGCGTGCCGGGCGCCGAGGAGCAGGCCGCGGCCCGTCGCCCGGTGAGTCGGTGTCCTCGGCCGAATCCGGTCGACCGGCAGGTCGAGCGGCGGGAGACCCGACAACTGCCGCTTCCAGTACGGCAGCCCCTCATCCCGGATTTCCCGCTCCAGGGGCGTCCGGTCCGCGTGCGAGAGCGGGTGCTGTACCGGGCTCTCGCTCAATGCCGCGTAACGGCAGGCAAGTTCATGCTCCAACACAGTGAGCGACGCCCGGTCGGCGACGATGCGGTGCGCTGTGAGCAGCAGCACGTGCCGCTCCTCGCCGGTGTACACCAGGCTGGCGCGTAGTACGGGCCCGCTGTCGAGGGCGAAGGGCCGACCGCTCTCCTCGGCGAGTACACCCCGCAGCTCCGCCTCGGGCATGGATCCGTCCCGGGCGTCCGTCCCCGGCGCGGATCCTCCCTCAAGGACCAGTTGCCGCAGCCGCACATCGGCCGTTGCAAGGACGGTACGGCGCGGCCCGTCCCCGCGATCGTCGAAGGTACTGCGGAGCAACTCGTGGCGGGAGACACAGTCTCGCAGGGCGGACGCCAGTCGACCGGCGTCCAGCGGGCCCTCGACGAGGGTGGCGGCGGACACGTGGTGGACCGGCGCAGCGACGGTGATCTGCTCCAGGTACCAGAGTCTTTCCTGGGCGTGGGAGAGCGGCAGCCGGGGCGTCCCCGCCGAGCGGGCCGTCGGTCGTGTTTCCAGGTCGTCGTGCACGATGGCCTTCCCTGGTTCGCGGTACGGCGGGTACGGCGACGGACCGAGAGTCAGCCGGCCCGGTCGGCGCCCTCCGCCACCGGTCCGTCCTATCCGTTCCGTCAGGCCGGTGCGTCCTGTTCGCCCGCCCGCAGGCGACGGCGCAGGCTCAGCGGACGCATGTCGGTCCACACCTCCTCGATATGAGCGAGACATTCGGACTTCGGGCCGGTCCTGCCCGCGTCCGACCATCCGGCCGGATTGTCCCGATCGGCGGGCCAGACGGAGTACTGCTCCTCAAGGTTGACCACGACCTTGTACAGCCGGTCGTCATCGTCGGGCTTCGGCGTCATCCCCGTGACTCTCCTCTCGTGGTAGCGGCGCATCAGTGGGCCGCGTCTGCGGGAGCGGTACGGCGGTCTGCTCCGGCTGGCGCTGTCGAATGGGGGTAAAGGCGGCGGCCACCACCACGGCCAGGAAGACGACCGCCACCGCGGTCAGCGGCCCGCGTGTCCCCAGCTGGCCGACCAGGGCGGTGAGCAGGGCCGCGCCGAGGGGCGCGAGGCTGCCGTGGATCGTCCAGAACGCGGAGGTGACCCGGCCGAGCAGATGGTCGGGCGTGACCTGCTGCCGCAGGGACATCGAGCAGACGCCCGCCAGTGCCATGCCGAAGGAGTAAAGACAGATCGTTACGGCCGCTACGGACACCCGCCCGGTCTCGCCCAGCACCAGCACCGACACCGAGCACAGACTCATTGCGCCGAGCCAGCAGGGGCCGAACCCCCAGGAGCGGCGCAGCCTGGCGGTCGCGCCGGCGGCCGCGCACGTGCCGAGCCCGGCCAGCGCGAGGACGTAACCCACCGTGCGTTCGTCCTGCCCTAGACCGTGCCGCAGGTGGTAGATGAACACGTCGGTCATGCCCAGGCTGAGGAAGGTGGTGACGGTCAGCAGCATGGTGAGCGCCCGCAGCACCGGCGTGCGCCACAGGAACGCGGCGCCGACCCGGAAGCCGGAGCGCAGGTCCTGGGCCCGGGCCGCCTTGCTCTCGGCCTCGTCGGCCGGCGGCCGCGCGATGGGCCTGAACCTGATGAACGCCAGGCCCACCAGAGAGATCCCGAAGCTGCCCGCATTGATCGCGACAGCGGCCGTCGGCCCGAAGAACCCGGCCACCACACCGGCCAGAGCCGGGCCGGCGATGTACGCGATCGCGTTCGTCGCCTCCAGTCGGCCGTTCGCCGCGACGATCTGCTCCTTGTCGACGAGGTTCGCCACGGCGGTGACATATGTGATCTTGAACAGCATCTCGAAGACCGAGGCCAGCGCCATGACCACGTACAGCAGCCAGATCTGCGGGCTCAGGGCCCAGCAGACCGGGATCGCGCCGTACAACACCAGCCGGGCGGCATCACACAGCATCAGCAGGCGCCGCCGGTCGAAGCGGTCGGCCCAGGTGCCGCCGACCAGACCGGTGAGCAACGAGGTGGCGCCGGCGACGGCCGTGAGCAACCCCATCTGAGCCGCCGACCCGGTGGTGTGCAGCACCAGCAGCGGAAGCGCCACCAGGGAGAAGGCGTTGCCGACCTCGGACAGCGCCTGGACCGCCCAGAAGACGGAGAAGTCCCGGTTGGACCAGAGTGAACGCGCGAACATGCGAGGGTCATCCGTCCTGGGGCTAGCGGTCTGGGGTGTACGGCTCCGCCATGGCGACCGCGATCCGGCGGGGCCCCGTGAACGGCTCTCGGCCGTGCGAGACCAGCATGTTGTCGATCACCAGGACGTCGTCCGCACGGTAGTCGAAACGGGTCCCCGCGGCCCGGTAGCAGGCCCGGAGATGGTCCATGACGGTGTCCGGGATCGGTCCGCCGTCGCCGTAGTAGGTCTGGCTGGGCAGATTCTCCTCGCCCAGCATCTCCAGCAGCCCGAGCCGGACTGACTCCGGCAGCGTCGTGACGTGGAAGACCGTCGCGTGGTTGAACCACACCGGCTCGCCGGTCACCGGATGCCGGTGCACGACCTCCCGTACCGCCCGGGTGCGCAGCCCGCCGCCGGGCAGCCACTGTGCCTCGATGTCCCGCTCCCGGCAGTACCGCTCGACCTCCGCGCGGTCCTCCGTGGCGAACGCCTCCTGCCACGGCAGGCCGACCAGGTCGCCGTAGTTGCGTACGACCGTCCAGCCGCGCCGGTCGAACTCCCGGCGCACCTCGTCGTCGACGGCGGCCAGCACCCGCCGGGTGTCGGCCAGAGGCGTGGCGCCCCGGGTCAGCGGCGGGCGCACACAGTGGAAGTACAGGGTCAGCGGCCAACTCGCCTGGTACGAGTTCTCGTTGTGCAGGAAGATCTCTTCACCGGGCGGGTAGTCCGTGGACGTGTAGACATTCCCCTTGATCACACTCCTGGGAGAGGAACGCTCGGTGTACGCCAGCGGCTCGCCGGAGAGTGCGCGGACGATGTCCGCGAAGCCGTCGGCTCCCCCGACGTCGAACCCGCGCAGCAGCAGCGCACCGCGTTCGCGCAGCGCGGCCCGGAGTTCCTCCCTCCGGACGCGCAGCCGTTCGGCGGCCGACTCGCCGTGTCCCTCGAGGACCAGCGGGAGCATCGGGGTGGTCTCGACCGTCATCGCGGTGCCTCCGACAACAGCGGCAGCAGCAGCCGGGCGCCGGCCGTGGCACGCTCCTCCCGCGCGGGTTCCTCGATCTCACCGTCCGCTCCGGTCAGCACCAGGCTCATCACCCGGCCGTTCTCCGCGAAGAGGAACCGCTGTTCGGTCAGCATGTCCAGGCGTTGCCGCAGATCGTCTGGCCCCTCCGGCCAGTCCCGAGCCAACTGCTCGGGCTTGGCCGACGAGGACAGTCGACGCAGCAGCCGGCCAGTCACCGAGTCGACCGGATGCGTCCGGAGAGTCCCGGAACGGGAGTCACGGACCGTGAGCCGGCCGTCGTCATCGGCGACCAGCCGCAGCTCGCGACGGGCCGCTCCGTCCTCCTCGTACCAGACTGCACGCCACTGGGTGACCAGCCCGCTCAACTCGTCATGCCATTCGACCGCGTCGAGCATGTACGGCGCCAGGTTCTGGTCGGCGAAGAAGTACGCGAGATCGGCCAGCGCTGACTCGTCGAAGGGATACGTGAGGGAGTAGTAGTCCACTGGCTTCAGGACGAGCCCGTACTCGTCGCTCCGCTTGAAGTAGGGACTGAAGCGGTCGAAGCGCACCATGTACACGCCGTGCGGCGGCACCAGGTGGACGAAGTCGCGCAGTTCCTCGACGTACTTGCGGTAGACCGTCGGGGCCTCGCCTGGGAAGCCGATCAGCAGGTTCCACTCGGGCTTGATCCCGAACTCCTCACAGTTCTTGAGGAACTGCAGGTTCTGAAATGCGGTCGTGCCCTTACCCATCAGTTTGAGCGTCGAGGAGGACAGCGCCTCGATGCCGGGCTGGACGACGGTGACGCCCGCGTCCGTCATGGCGCGCAGGTCCTGACGGCTCAGGGGGAGCTTGACCTCGTAGAAGATCTCGGCCCCCGGCGGCGGGTCGAGTCGAGGGAAGACCTCACGCGAGTAATTGCGTGGCATCACATTGTCCGTGCAGAAGAGCGAGGTGTAGGTAGGCGCGAAGCCGAATAACCACTCGAACTGACGGACGGCCAGGTCTGGAGCCATGGCCCGAAAGGCCATGCTTTCGCCGTTTAGCCCACAGAAGGTGCAGTGTGAACGCTGTCCCCACCAGCAGCCTCGGGACGTCTCGAAGAACAGCATGGGTTTGCTGGTCCCCGTGCGCCGCAGTTCCGGATGGCCCTCTAGCGCTTCGAAGAAGCTGTCGTAGTCAGGCAGAAAGAAGTCGTCGATATCACGTTCCGCGCCGATGGCCTTGCGGAAGCGCGGGTCTCGGCAGTTCCGCTCGGAAAGGATTCCCGGAACGGTATCTGCGCGATCCAGGTCATCGTCGAGGACACACCGCAGGAACTCACCGAAGGTGTTCAGCGCGGGACCGGAGAAGACGAAGTCGACGGCCGACACATACTCGGCGACCACCGATCCCATGGGCGCCTCGCAGTTCGCTCCGCCGAGAACGACGAGCGTCTGCGGGCTGCGCTCCTTGATGAGCTGCGCCAGGGCGATACTTGGCACATGCTGGGCGAACATCGAGCTGAACCCCACGATGTCGGCCTCGTCAAGCCGGTAGCGGTCAATCAGTTCCTCGCAGAACTCCCGCAGCCCGTCCCGCGCCGACAGGATCTGCTCACGGAAGTCGGCCCACCGGGCACCCCGATAATAACGCTGGAAGTACTCGGCGGCGGTGTCGGTCTCGCTTGGAAAGGCGATGTGCCGGAACAGCCAGTCCCCGATTCCTGTGTCCACATGATCGTGACTCACGGAGAGGGCCTCGTACAGACGTGTCCCGAAGAACTCGACCATGTCCTGGTTGAGATAGGACACGTGCGCTCGCGCCCGATCGTCGAACTCTCGGCGGATGAGAGTCGACAACTGTCCCAGGGCGAATGACGGGCGATTCCAGTCGGCAAATGGCATGTTCACTAAAGCGACATGCAACAACTGCGGCCTCCCTGTAATCATTCGTTCTGATTCTAGTGCGCCGTGGCTTGAGTTGGCAGGGATGTTCAGGCCAACGGGAATGCCGACAGGCGCGGCGTGAGGTCCGGATGGACTCGGGGTCTTTTTCTGCTGCCGCACAGGTGCGTTCGCAGTGGTCCAACGTGTGTTCGCCGAAGATTTCGCGGGCGTGGCGGCCGGTCCTCACGCTCGATGACGGGGTCGGGGCGGGGTAATGATCTGGCCATGTGTAACAAGCGCTTGCGCGAGCGGATGGGAGGCCCGACCTCTGGACGTACGCCTCGTCACCGCGTCCAGTGGATGATGTTGCGGAAGTGGGCGTCTTGAAGTAGGGCGTGGCGGGTCCTCGTTGGTCGACCGTCGGGGCGAGGAGCCCTGGCGCGAGCCGCGTACGCCGACAAAGCTCACGATCCCGGGGTGCGCGTTCGCCAAAGAGTCCGACTTCTCCGTCTTGAGGGGCTCAACCGGCACGGCGATGTCCAACGTGGCGCGGGCAGTCTCTGCAAGTCCTGACTTGTGCCGCTGAGGTTGAAAGGGTGGGGTGACAGCGGGCGTTGGCGGTGCTACATCCTCGTCATGAGGTACGCGGATGGCGGCGGTCTGACCGCTGCGGGG
>NZ_JBVJND010000031.1:0-132343 GCF_055583825.1 Streptomyces sp. NPDC104367
CGGGCCACCGGCCGTGTCATCCGCCGCTACGAACGCGACCGGCCCGGCGAACTGGTCCATGTCGACATCAAGAAACTCGGCAACATCCCCGACGGTGGCGGCCACAAGGCCCTGGGCCGACAGGCAGGCCGCAAGACCCGCTCGAATGCCGGCTACAGCTACCTGCACACCGCCGTCGACGACCACTCCCGCCTGGCCTACAGCGAGATCCACGCAGACGAGAAGAAGGAGACCGCCACCGCCTTCTGGACCCGGGCCCAAGGGTTCTTCACCTCATGCGGGATCACCGTCGAACGGGTCCTGACCGACAACGGCTCCTGCTACCGCTCCCGCAACTGGCGCGACGCCCTGGCGGCGGCCGGGATCACCCACAAGCGAACCCGGCCCTACCGGCCCCAGACCAACGGCAAGGTCGAACGCCTCAACCGCACCCCGCTCGACGAGTGGGCCTACGCCCGCCCCTACCGCTCAGAGCAGGAACGACGCGACGCCTTCCCCAACTGGCTGCACACCTACAATCACCACCGCGGACACACCGCGCTCGCAGGCAAACCACCCGCCAGCCGCGTCCCCAACCTCACAGGGCAATACACCTAGGGCGGCCGAAGCGACGGCGCGGCGCGGCCGGCGGGGGTTCTCCCCCGTCGGCCGCGCCGCGCCGGACCGTCAGGACGTGGCGCGCACGGCGTCCCGGACGAGTTCGGCGACCTCCTTGGGGCGGGAGACCGCGACCGCGTGCGAGGCGCCCTCCAGCTCGACGGTGGTCGCGCCCGCGCGCTGAGCGCCGTAGCGCTCCACCTCGGGGTCGATGGCCCGGTCGGCGCCGGCCACCAGGGCCCAGGACCGCTTGGTGCGCCAGGCGGCGGCCGCGGCCTTCTCCTCGAACGCGGCGACGGCCAGCGGACGCTGCGCGGCCGCGAGCACCTTCGTGGTGGCAGCGGGCACGTCGGCGGCGAACACCGCCGGGAAGGCGTCCTCGACGATGGTGACCTCCACCGCCTCGTCCCCGCCCGCGACCGGGTACGTCCACTGCTTCAGGTTGCTGACCAGCGGCGACGCCGGGAAGCGGCCCTGAAGTTCGCCGAGGCTCTCGCCCTCCTCCAGGACGTAGGCGGCGACGTAGACGAGACCGACGACGTTCTCGGCGGTGCCGGCGACGGTGATCAGGGCACCGCCGTAGGAGTGGCCGACGAGGACGACGGGGCCGTCGATCTGGGCCGCGACGGAGGCGATGTACGCCGCGTCGGAGGCGAGCCCGCGCAGCGGGTTGGGTGGCGCGACGACCGGGATGCCGTGGCCCTGGAGCTCGGCGATGACGCCGGACCAGCTGGCCGCGTCGGCGAAGGCGCCGTGCACCAGGACGACGGTGGGAGTGGGCGTGGACATGTGAGGGGTCTCCCCGTGTCGGGTCAGGCGGTGTGCAGGGCCGAGTGCAGGACGGTGACGGCCTGCTGGATGGCGGCCTCGGCGGCGTGGGTGCCGCGCAGCGCGTTGAGCATCACGAAGTCGTGGATGATGCCCTGGTAGCGGACGGCGGTGACGGGCACGCCGGCCGCACGCAGCTTGTTGGCGTAGGCCTCGCCCTCGTCGCGCAGCACGTCGGCCTCGCCGGTGATGACGAGGGCCGGGGGCAGACCGGTGAGCTGCTCGGTGGTGGCGCGCAGCGGGGAGGCGGTGATCTGGGCGCGCTCGGCCTCGTCGGTCGTGTACTGGTCCCAGAACCACTGCATGCCGTCGCGGCGCAGGAAGTAGCCCTCGGCGAACTGGTGGTACGACGGGGTGTCGAAGTCGGCGTCGGTCACCGGGTAGAACAGCACCTGCTGGACCAGCGGGACGTCGCCGCGCTCCTTGGCCATCAGGGTCAGCGCGGCGGTCATGTTGCCGCCCACCGAGTCGCCGACGGCGGCGAGGCGGCTGCCGTCGAGGCCCTTGGCCGCGCCCTGCTCCACGACCCAGCGGGCCACGGCGTAGTTCTGCTCGATGGCGACCGGGTAGCGGGCCTCGGGCGAGAGGTCGTACTCGGGGAAGACGACCGCGGCCCGCGCGCCGACGGCGAGTTCGCGCACCAGACGGTCGTGGGTGTGGGCGTTGCCGAACACCCAGCCCGCGCCGTGGATGTACAGGATCACCGGCAGCGGGCCCGCGGCGCCGACCGGCTTGACGATCCGGGCACGGACCGTGCCGGTCGGACCGCCGGGGACGGTGATCCACTCCTCGTCCACGTCCGGCTTGGCGATCTCGCCGGACTGCACCTCGTCCACGGCCTTGCGGCCGTCGGCGGGCGCCAGGTCGAAGAGGTAGGGCGGGTTGGCCGTGGCCTCGACGAAGTCCTGGGCCGCGGGCTCCAGCACCGGCCGCACCGGCTCTACGGCGTCGCTCATGACAAATCTCCAGACGTGTGACCCGGCGCCGGGCCGTTCCCGACGCCACCACTCGCACGCTAGGCCCGCCCACGACCCCGCACTGTCCCGACCGCGCACGACCACCGTCCCCTCCACGCACGACAACGACGTTCCCGCTTGCCAACCCCACACCCACCGGCCCAGCCGGTCCCGACGGCGGTGGGCTCCCCGGTGCGTTGTCCTCCGGGACACGTAGGCTGAAGTGACTGGTCACCGAGAGGAAAGTACGGCTGTGGGAGAGGCAGGACCGCGTCCGCTGGGGTCGCTGTTGCGGGCGCACCGGCACTCCGCCGGGCTGACGCTGGAGGAACTCGCCGGGGCCTCGGGGGTCACCGCGCGGGCGATCGGTGACATGGAGCGCGGGCACAGCCGTGGCCCGCAGGCCCGTACCGTGCGGGCGCTGGCCGAGGCGCTGGGGCTGGCCCCCGACGACACCGACGCGCTGCTGACCGCCGCCCGCGAGGGCCGCCGCCGGCCGCCCACCGCCGCCCCGGGGCTGTGCGAACTGCCGGCCGCGATACCCGACTTCGCGGGCCGCGAGCCGGAGACGCGGTGGCTCGGGGAGCACGGCACGCACCCGGTGTCCGTCGTGCACGGTGCGCCCGGACTCGGCAAGACCGCGCTCGCCGTGCACGCGGCCCGGCTGCACTCCGGCCGGTTCGGCGGCGGCTGCCTCTTCGTCAACCTGCGCGGGCTCGACGCCGAGCCGCTCGACCCGTACGACGTGCAGGCCCGGTTCCTGAGGGCCCTCGGCGTGGCCGAGGGCGACCTGCCGGTGCCGCGCGACGCCCGGCAGACGCTGTACCGCGAGACGGTCGGCGGCGCCGACGTCCTCGTGGTGATCGACAACGCGGCCGACGAGGGCCACGCCCTGCCGCTGCTGCCGGTGCCGGGCCGGGGTGCCGTCTGGGTGACCAGCCGCCGGGCCCTGACCGGGCTGGCCGACGCCCGCCGGCTCGCCCTGACCCCGCTGCCGGACACCGCCGCGACCGGTCTCCTCACCACGATCACGGAGCACCGGCGCACCTCCTTCCCGCAGGGAGCCGCCAGTGCGGGCGGCGGCGCGGACGAGTCCGCCGCCCTGGCCCGGATCGCCGAGCTGTGCGGCGGCCTGCCGCTCGCGCTGCGCATCGCGGGGAACCGGCTGGTCACCCGCCCCGCCTGGAGCGCGGCCACGCTGGCCGACCGGCTGGCCGCCGAGGACCACCGGCTGACCCGGCTGACCGCCGGCGACCTGGCCGTGCAGTCCGCGTTCACCCTCTCCTACGAGCAGCTCTCCGCCCCCGCGCAGGCCCTGTTCCGGCGGCTGTCGCTGGTGCCCGGCCCGGACTTCGACCCGGCGCTGGGCGCGGTCCTCACCGCGTCGGGCCTCGGCGAGGCCGAGCAGCTCACGGACGAGCTGCTCGAACTCGGCCTGCTCGGCCACTCCCCCGGCGGCCGTGCCTCCTTCCACGACCTCATCCGGCTCTACGCGGGCCAGCGGCTGCGCGACGAGGAGTCCCCGGAGGCGGTGCGCGAGGCCCGCACCACCCTGCGGACCTGGCTGCTGGGGACCGCGCACACGGCGGGCTCCCGCTTCGAGCCCGGCGACGACACCACGGCCGGCGCGTCCGGCTCGCCCCTGGTCGACATCGCCGACCGGCCGGCCGCGCAGCACTGGCTGGAGACGGAGAGCGTGAACTGGCTCGCCGCCCTGCGCGAGGCCGCGGCGGACCGCGACCACGCGACGGTGGTGCGGGTCGCGGAGTCGATGCACTGGTTCTCGGACCGGTGGCCGTTCTGGGGGCACTGGCACGACGTGTTCGCCCTCTCGCGCGCCGCCGCCCGTGCGCTCGACGACCCGGCGGCGGAGGCCACCCACGCCAACTACCTCTCCTGGGCGTACTTCTACTGCCGCAACGACGCGGCGACCGGTCTCACGCTCGCCCTGGAGGCCGCCGGACTCGCCCGCCGCGCCGCCGACACGCTCCAGGAGGCCTGGGCGTACACGTACGCGGGCCACACGGCGGCGTCCTGCGAGCGGTTCGAGGAGGCGCTGTCGTACGCCCGGCGTGCCGACGAGCTGTTCGCCGGCACGGAGTACCGGGAGGGCCGGCCCACCGCGCTGATCGTCCTGGCCCGGGCCCAGCGCACGAGCGGCCGGCTGGGGGACGCGCTCGGCACCACGGACCGGCTCCTGGCCCTGCTCGCCGACCCGGACACCGCGCCCGCCCGGCACATCGCCGACTGCAACACGCTGGTCGCGTACTGCAGCCGCACCCATCTGCTGCTCGGTCTGGGCCGCTGGGAGGAGGCGGACGCGGCGGCGGACAGCGCGCTGGCGATGAACGACCGGGCCGGTGTGCCCGCGCTGTACTGCCAGGCATGTCTCGTCAAGGCGCGGTCGGCGTGGGCGCTCGGCGCGGAGGAGACCGCTCTGACCTGGCTGCGCACGGGCCACGGCGTGGCAACCGAGATCGGGGACCAGGGGCAGGTGGACGAGGCCGAGAAGCTGCGCGCGCAGTGGACGCGGGGCTGACGGCCCCGGTGCGTCAGCCCTCGTGGGTGCGCGGGGCGTCCGGGCGGTCGCGGGCGGGCCGGATCGCCGCCGGGTCCTCCTCGCCGCGCAGCCGCCGCTCCGCGTACAGCCGGAGCAGGCCGGGGAAGGCGACGCGGTCCTCCCGCACCGGGACCAGCAGGCCGAGTTCGACGAGTTCGTCCAGCAGCTGCTCGGCCCGGTGCGCCGGGAATCCGGTGAGTTCGGCGGCCGTCGCGGCGTCGAAGTCCGGTGCGGGCGCCAGGGCGAGCCGTCGGAACATGACGCGCTGGCCGGGGGCGAGCCGGGCGTGGGACAGCGCGAAGGCCGACCCGACGTCCTGGTCCCCGGCGGTGAGCCGGTCCAGCCGTAAGGCAGGCTCGGCGAGGTCGAGGGCCAGGTCGCGGACGGTCCAGGCGGGGTGTTCGAGCAGCCGGTTCGCGGCGATGCGCAGGGCGAGCGGCAGCCGGCCGCAGTACTCGGCGATCGCGGGCAGGGCCGCCCGGTCCGGGCCGGACAGGGGGCCCCGGCCGGCGATGCCCTCGGCGAGCAGTTCGGCGGCGGACCCGGCGGGCAGCGGCCCGAGGTGGAGGCGCCCGGCGTGTTCGATGCCGGTCAGGGCGCGGCGCGCGGTGATCCAGACGGCGCCCCGGCCGGGCTCGGGCAGCAGCGGCCGTACCTGTGCCTCGTCGGCCGCGTCGTCGAGGACGACGAGCACGCGGCGCTCGCGCAGCAGGGCGCGGTAGAGGGCGCGGCGCTCCTCCGGGTCGGCGGGGACGGCGCGGGCGCGCACCCCCAGTGCCCGCAGCAGCCGCAGCAGCACGTCGCGGGGTGCCGCCGGTTCGGGGCCGAGGCCGTGCAGCGCGACGAACAGGCGTCCGTCGCCGTACCGCTCGCCGGTCTGCCGTGCCGCGTGGACGGCGAGCGCGGTCTTGCCCGTGCCGGGTGCGCCCGAGACGACGGTGACCGGTGTCCGGCCGCCGTCCCGGGCGAGCCATCGGATCTCCTCGGTCCGGCCGACGAAGTCCGAGGTGTCCGGTGGCAGTTCGCCGGGGCCGGGGGCGGGGTCGTCGGGACGGCGGCGGCCGGCGCGGGCCGCCCGGGTGAGCGCGGCCCGGTCGCTCTCGCCGAGCCGGAGGGCGTCGGCGAGGGCGGTCACCGTACGGGAGCGGGGGCTGAGGCTGCGTCCGCGCTCCATGTCGCCGATGGCGCGTACGCTGACGCCCGCGCGTTCGGAGAGCTGCTCCAGGGTGAGACCGGCCGCGTGCCGGTAGCGCCGTACCAGCGGTCCGAAGCCGGGGTCGGGCGGGGGCGTCACGCTGGGGCGGCTCGCTTTCCTGATCGTCGGGACCCTGTCGATCCTATGCGGAGCGGGTGCGCGAAGGCGGTCCGGACACCTGCCGGCCCGGGAGCCGCGCCGGCGGTCCGGCGACTTCTTCCTGTGTTTCTTCCTGGAGTCGCCTCCCGCCGCCTCGTTGAATGGAACCGCGAAGATCAGCGGTTCGAAGGAGGCAGTACGTGCAGGTCGTCCGGTCCACTGCGGCGCTCGCCCCGGCCGATCGGCGGGACTACTGGCACGAGGCGGTGTCGAAGACCTTCATCCCGCTCGACGTGACGCTGCACGAGCCGGTGCCGGCCGTCGGCACGATCCGGTCGAGGAGTCTGGGGTTCCTGCGGATCGCCGAGGTGCGGGCCGGGGCGCAGACCGTCACCCGGGGGCGCCGCCAGATCGCCCGGGACGGCGCGGAGTGGCTCACCCTCACGCTCCAGCACCAGGGGATCGCGGTGCTGGAGCAGGACGGGAAGAGCGCGTTGATACGGCCGGGCCAGTTCGCCGTCTCGGACTCCGGCCGGGTCTTCACCAAGTCGCTGACGGAGGACTTCCGGTTCACCGCGATCCATCTGCCGCGGGCCGAACTGCGCGTGCCGGAGCGGGACCTCAGGGCGCTGGTCGCCACCGTCTTCAGTGCGGACCGGGGTGTTCCGGCGCTGGTGAACGACTATCTCACGCGGGTGTCGGCGGAGGCCTGCGCGTGGGAGGCGGACAGCGGGCGCGGCCTCGCCGACGTGGCGACGGACCTGCTGGCGGTGCTGGCGCACGAGCGGGCGGGGCGGGCCGGGCTGGCGGCGGGGGCGGAGCCGCACTCGGTGCTGGCGCTGGTGAAGGACTACATCCTGGCCAGACTGCACGACCCCCGGCTCACGCCGGAGTCGATCGCGGCGGCGCACCGGGTCTCCGTGCGCCATCTGCACAAGACCTTCGAGTGGGAGGGCGTCACGGTCGCGCGCTGGATCCTGCGGGAGCGTCTGGAGCGATGCCGCAAGGACCTGTCCCGCCACCCGGCGACCGCGCTGACCGTGGGCGCGGCGTCCCGCCGCTGGGGTTTCGTGAGCCACAGCCACTTCAGCCGGGTGTTCCGCGCGGCCTACGGTGTCTCGCCCCGCGACTGGCAGTCCGGCCGGCGTCCGCCGCTGCCGACGGACGCGGTCTCCTAGGCACGGAACCGATCCGCAGGGGGCACGTTTCGGCCTCTTTACAGCTCTCTCACACATCCCACCGTACGATTGAGGTTTCAAGCGTTACACTCGCTGGCCATTCCCTCCCACCTGTCTCAGGAGTAGCGCTGTGCGGGACGGCAACGTAGTGGTGATCGGCGGCGGTTACGCGGGCGTACGGCTCGCGAAGAAGCTGGACGCGTCGGCACGGGTCACGCTGGTGGACCGCAAGGAGGTCTTCTTCCACCGCATCGCCTCCCTGCGGGCGGGGGTGCGCTCGGACTGGACGTCGGCCCCCTTCATCCCGTACGACAGGCTGCTGACCAACGGCACGGTCGTGGTGGGCAAGGCGGTCCGCGTCGACACCGCGGAGCGCCGGGTCGTCCTGGCCACCGGCGACCGGCTGCCGTACGACGTGCTGGTGATCGCCACCGGCGCCGACTACCCCGAACCGGCCCGCTTCGTCGGCGCCAGCACCGACGAGGCCGCCAAGGCCTTCGCCGAGCACCAGCAGAACATCGCCGCCGCCGGGCACATCCTCGTCGTCGGCGGGGGTCCCTCCGGCGTCGAGCTGAGCGCGGAGATCCGGCTGGCCAGGCCGGACGCCCGGGTCACCCTCGCGCACTCCGGAGAGGAACTGCTCAACTCCACGGGCAGCGCCCGCGCCGGCCGCAAGGCCCGCACCTGGCTGGAGACGCACGACGTGGCGGTCCGGCTGGACTCCTTCATGTCCCCCGGCCACGAGTTCGGCACCTACCGTGACGCGCACGGCGCCGTCCTCAGCGCCGACCTCTCCTTCTGGGCGACCGGCACCACCCCGAACACGCTCTGGCTGCGCCTGGCCGGGCACGGCGACTGGCTGAACGAGACGGGGCACGTCAGGGTCGACCGGACGCTGCGGGTGGAGAGCCGGCCGGACGTGTTCGCGGTCGGCGACGTGAACGACGTCGCCGAGCTCAAGGTCACCCCCGCCGCGCTCGCCCAGGCGGAGGTCGCCGCCCACAACATCACGTCCTACCTGCGCAGCTCGGGACGGCACAGCAAGAAGGCGCGCTCCTACCGCGCGGTCCACCGCACCCCGCTCATCGTGCCCTTCGGCTCGGCCGACGGGGTGACCGTGCTGCCCGTCCCGCTCGGCGAGACCGCGGTGCTCGGCACCCGTACGACCGCCATGGCCAAGGCGAAGAACCTCATGACCCCCTACATCAGACGGCAGCTGGGGTACTCCGCGGCCTGACCCCGACCGCACCGGTGCCCGTCCTCCCCCTCCGGCGCCCCGCGCCCGCCCGCCCGCCCGCCGTCCGCCGGCTGTCCGCGCGGGTCGGAAACCGGACCGCCGTCGGTTCGTCCGGGCGTGCCGGGCTCCGGCACGTGACACTTGAGGGAGGGACCGGCGGACGGGGACGGGGAGGCGAGAGCGGTGATCGCTGTCGGGGTGACGGACAGCGGGGCGCTGCTCGCCGCGTTCGGGGCGCTGGGCGTGCTGGCGGTGGTCTTCGCCGAGTCCGGGCTGCTGGTCGTCGGGTTCTTCCTGCCGGGTGACACCCTGCTGTTCCCGGCGGGCGTGCTGTGCGCGGCGAACGCGGACCGGGGGCCCCGGCTGGAGCTGTGGCAGGTGCTGGTGTGCGCGGCCGTCGGCGCGGTGGCGGGCGCGCAGGTGGGCTATCTGATCGGACGGCACGGCGGGCGTCCGCTGCTGACCGGTACCGGGCGGCCCCGGGTGCGGGCGGGGGCGGCCCGGGCGGAGCGGCTGCTGGCCCGCTACGGCTACGGCAAGGCGCTGGTGATCGGCCGTTTCGTGCCCTTACTGCGGTCGGTGCTGCATCCGGCGGCCGGCGCGCTCGGGGTGCCCGTGCGGACGTTCACCCTGTGGCAGGTCGTCGGCGGTGTGCTCTGGTCCCAGACCTTCGTGCTCGCCGGGTACGCCCTGGGGTCGTCGGTCTCCCACGTCGACCGCTATCTGATGCCGATGGTCGCGGTGATCGTCGTCCTGTCCCTGCTGCCCCTGCTGGTGGAGGCCCGCCGGGCACGCCGCGCCCGGGCCGGCCAGGACTGCCGGTGAGCGGACCGGCGCGGAGGCGCAGCGGGGCCGCCGGGGTGCCGGCCGGGCGGCCGGGGCCGTCAGACGGCCGGCAGGACCAGGCGGAAGGTGCAGCCCCGGCCGGGGGCCGTGTCGAGTTCGAGGCGTCCGCCGTGGCCCTCGGCGATGGTCGCCGCGATGGCCAGGCCCAGGCCGCTGCCCCCGTGGGCCCGGGACCGGGACGGGTCGGCGCGGTAGAAGCGCTCGAAGACGTGCTCGGCGTTCTTCGCGGCGAGACCGGGCCCCTCGTCGGCGACCTCCAGGACGGCCACCGTCGAGCCCGGGGGCAGCGGCGCGGAGGCCGCGTAGCGCCCCGACCGGTTGGTGCCGCCGCTGCGGAAGCCCGCCTTGGCTACACCGACGCGCACATGCACCCGGGTGTCCGGCGGGGTGTGGACGCGGGCGTTGGACAGCAGGTTCTCCACGATCTGGCGCAGCCGGTGCGGGTCGCCGAGGGCTTGGACTATGTCCAGTTCGGCGTCGTCGCCCGCCCCGCCCAGCGGCCCCAGGTCGACCGGATGCGCGGGCCCGTGCAGGGCGGCACTGCTCACCGCGTCGGCCGCCAGCGACAGCAGGTCGACCTCCTCCGCCTGGTACGCGGGCTCCTTGTCGAGGGTGGCGAGCAGTTGCAGGTCGTCGACGAGCAGGCTCATGCGCTCCGCGTTCTGCGCGACGATCCGCTGTGCCTCGCGCTCCTCCTCGGCCGGCCGGCGTTCGGGGCGCAGGGCGAGCTGGGCGTACCCCTGGATCGCGGTGAGCGGGGTGCGCAGTTCGTGGCCGGCGTCGGCGACGAACCGGCGCAGCCTGGCCTCGGACGCCTCCCGCTCCCCCAGCGCCCGCTGGAGCCGGTCGAGCATCGAGTTCAGCACCCGCCCGAGCCGGCCGATCTCGGTGTGCGGGTCGGTGTCGGGCAGCCTGAGGTCGGGGCGGCTCTCGGTGATGTCGGCGGCCGTGCGCTCCATCCGGGTCAGCGGCAGCAGTCCCAGCCGTACGACGGAACGGCTCAGGGCGAGCAGGGCCGCGACCGTCACGGCGAGCAGGACGACGTCCGCCCACAGGAGCTTCGACATGGCGCCGTCGACCGTGTCGAGCGGCAGGGCGACCACCATCCTGGAGCCGTCGTCCGTGGTGCGCAGCAGCACCTGCCAGTGGCCGTCGCCGGAGACGGCGGCCACGGTGACGGGCCGTCCCTCCCGCAGCGTGAGGTCGTCCGCCTCGGCGGGCAGCCGCGGCGCGGGGACGTCCTTCGAGCCGAGGGAGGACTTCATCAGGCGGCCCGTGTCGGCGTCGTACTGGTAGACCCGGAAGTCGGAGGGCAGCGGGTTCGTCTGGCCGGTGCGGTCCGCGTCGGACTCGCGCAGCGCCTTCAGGAGCGCCTGGGACGGCGGCTGGAAGGAGGTCAGCTGCTGGTCGACGCGGTCGATCAGCCAGGTGCGCAGCACCAGGAACCCGGCGAGCTGGGACGCCACCACCGCGGCCGTGGCCAGCAGGGTGACGCCGAGGATCAGCCGGCCGCGCAGGGACTTCGGGGAGAGGGGGGCCCGCCGGGTCACGACTCGGGCGCTTCCTGGTGGTCGCGCGGCAGCCGCAGGCAGTAGCCGATGCCGCGGACGGTGTGGATCAGCGGCGGATCGAACCGGTCGATCTTGCGCCGCAGGTACTTCACATAGGTCTCGATGATCCGCTGGTCCCCCGCGAAGTCGTAGCTCCAGACGTGGTCGACGATCTGCGTCTTGCTGACCACCTGGCCGGCGTTGACGAGCAGATAGCGCAGGAGCCGGAACTCCGTGGGGGACAGCGCGACGTACTGGCCGGCCCGGTGCACCTCGTGCGCGAGCTCGTCGAGTTCGACGTCGGCGTAGCGGAGCATCCCGACGGGTTCGGGCGGCTCCGCTTCGGCGGCGGTGCGGCGCAGGATGGCCTCGATCCGGAGCAGGACCTCCTCGATGTTGAAGGGCTTCGCCACGTAGTCGTCGCCGCCCGCCGCCAGCCCTTTGATCCGGTCGTCGACGCCGGTGCGGGCGGTCAGGAACAGCACGGGCACGTCGTTGCCCGCCGCCCGCAGTCTCCGGGTCACCTCGAAGCCGTCCAGGTCCGGCAGCATCACGTCGAGGAGCATCAGGTGCGGACGCACCCGCTCGACCTCGACCAGCGCCGACCGCCCGCTGTCCGCGCCGCTCACCTCGTATCCCCCGGCGAGCCTGAGGGTGGATTCCAGCAGTGTGCGGATACTGGGCTCGTCCTCGACCACGAGGAGCCGGTGACGGGGGCCGGCGGTGGGCGGCGGGGTCATGGTGCGTCGTTCCGTTTCTCTCTCAGTGCCGGTCGGCCGCGCAGTCGTACAGGACGGAGGCGCCGCCCGTCGGAGAGGCGGTGCCGGTGTCCTCGCCCGACGAGTTGCCGTACGCGGAGGCGGATACCTTCGTGCAGTTCTTCGAGATCCACTCCGAACGCTTGGCGGCCCGGCCGTTCTGGCCGCCCGTGGACGGCGCGCCCGCCCCGCCGGCCGACGTCTCGGTGCCGAGGATGTGGCGCAGCTCGCCGTCCCTGGTCCAGCGTTCGAGCTGGTCGACGGACGGGGAGTCGTCCTGGTCGGTGAATCCGCCCATGCCGGTCACCGTCTCGTCGGTGTCCAGTATGAACGGGGCGGCGCCCCGGGCTCCGCTCGCCACGGCCGGCTCGGTACGTGCCCGGGGCGCGTGCTCGACGGCGTGGGCGAGGATCTTGCGCCGCTCGCCGGTGAGCCGTCCAGGTGGGCCCGGGCGGCGGGCCGGGTGTCCGGGCGCCTGGTGGACCGGCGTGGGCGGCGCCGGGCGAGCGGATGTGTTCATCGAGGGGGGTCGCTCTCGTGGGGTCAGTGGGAGCTGCGGAAGACGGCGGTGCGCAGGACGACGAAGCGCACGGCGGTCACGACCAGGGAGGCGCAGGTGAGCACGAGCGTCTCGGCCGCCGTCGAGGCGGTCGGTTCGGCCTGCCTGAACAGGAGCACCGCGAGCGAGGTGACCAGGTAGCCCACGACGAAGAGGGCGCCGGCGCCGAGGTGGGCGCGGGCCGGACGGGCCCGGGTGTGCCGGAACGTGAGGCGGCGGTTGGCCTCGGTGTTCAGGAGGGTCAGCACGAGGAGGGACGCGAGGTTGGCGAGGGCGGGCGACCACCAGGAGCGCAGCAGGGCGTAGAGGACGGCCTGGCCGACCGTGGAGACGACGCCGACGGCGACGAAGCAGCCGACCTCCCAGGACAGCACGGTGCGCCGGGTGGAGGGGGCGGCGAGGACGGCGTCCGGGTGCTCGGCGGCGGGTGCGGAGCGGCCGGGCAGCTCGACCCGGGCGGCCCCGGAGGCCTTCGCGCGGGCCATCCGCCACAGTCCGCGCAGGTCGTCGGTGGCGGTGCCGACCACGTCGACCCGGGTGTCCACGTCCTCCACCCAGTCGACCGGGACCTCATGGACGCGCAGTCCGTTGTGCTCGGCGAGCAGCAGCAGTTCGGTGTCGAAGAACCAGGCGTCGTCCTGGGTCACTTCGAGCAGCGGGCCCAGTACCTCGGTGCGGGCGGCCTTGAAGCCGCACTGCGCGTCGGTGAACCGGACGCCGTGGGTGAGCCGGATGATGCCGTTGTAGCAGCGGGAGACGAACTCGCGGCGGGGGCCGCGCACGGTGCGTGCCCCGGGGGCGAGGCGGCTGCCGATCGCGAGGTCGGAGTGGCCGCTGGCCAGGGGGGCGACCAGGGGCAGCAGACCGTCGAGACCGGTGGAGAGGTCCACGTCCATGTAGGCGACGATGTCGGCCTCGCTCGCGCCCCAGACGGTGCGCAGGGCCAGGCCGCGGCCCTTGCGGTCGAGGTGGACGACGGCGACGGCGGGCAGTTCGGCGGCGAGCCGCCGGGCCACGGCGAGGGTGCCGTCGGTGCTCGCGTTGTCCGCGACCGTGATGCGCCACGGGAAGGGGAACCCCTCCCGCAGCCGGGCGTGGAGGGTGCGCAGGCATCCGGGGAGGGCGCGTTCCTCGTTGTGGACCGGGATGACGATGTCGACGGTGGCCGTGCCCGGACCGGCGGGTTCCGCAGTGCCGGGGCGCTGGAAGTCGTGGGCCGGGGCGGTGGTGAGGTGGGGGGCGGTGGGAGGCATGGCTTCCTAGAGCGGGAGGAGACAGATGGGGGCGGCTCCTGGGCCCGGTGGTGGGCGGGTCATGACTCTTGCCGGTGCGACTGGGTGATGCCGGAAAGAATTCTGAGAACTGACGGAGCGTCAGAACCGTTGCGTGCGTGCAGTGTTCGGCCCCGGGTCCACAGAACACCGTGGGCCCGGGCCGGGTGCGGGGCGAGGCCGGGTGCGGGGCCTGGCGCGAGGCGGGGTGCGAAGCCGTCGTCCGCGCGGGGCGCTCAGCCGACCGGTACGGCCTTCGGGCCCCGCCCCTCGGGCTCGGTGTCGTGGCCGGTCCCGTCGTCCGCGTCCGGATCGCCGCTCGCGAGGCGCTTCTCGGGCAGCAGGAAGGCGAGCACGAGGCCGAGGGCGAACAGCGGGACCAGGTAGCGGAAGACGGGCGTGAGAGCGTGCTGGTAGGCGCTGACGACCGCGTCCCGGACCTCGTCGGGGAGGGAGTGGACCAGTGCCGGGGTCAGGGATTCGCTGCCGCCGACCGCCTTCAGGTCGCCCGGTGACAGGCGGGCGGCCAGCTGGTCGCCCAGCCGGCTGGTGAAGACCGCGCCGACCGCCGCGGTGCCGAGGGTGGCGCCGATCTCGCGGAAGAAGTTGTTCGCCGAGGTCGCGGTCCCGACGTCGCCCGGCGGAAAGGCGTTCTGGACGGCGAGGACGAGGGTCTGGAACATCAGGCCGATGCCCACGCCCAGCAGGAGGAGGTACCCGCACAGCAGGGTGAGCGGGGTGTCCACGTCGATGGTGGACATCGCGAGCGCGGTGGCCCCGACGACGGCGGAACCGATGATCGGGTAGACCTTGTAGCGGCCGGTACGGCTCATCAGCTGGCCGACCGGGATGCCGGCGCCCATCAGGCCGACCACCATCGGCAGCAGCAGCCAGCCGGACTGGGTGGCGCTGACGCCGTAGACCATCTGGAGATAGGTCGGCAGGTAGCCGATGACCGCGAACATCCCCACGCCGATCACGATCATGCCGATCAGCGTGGCGATGTTGAAGATACGGCTGCGGAACAGATGCAGCGGGATGACCGGCTCGGCGGCCCGGCTCTGGGAGAGGAAGAACAGGGCCCAGGCGGCGGCGCCCGCGGCGCCCATGCCGAGGATCAGCGGATCGCTCCAGGCGTAGTCGGTGCCGCCCCAGTCGGCGACCAGGACGGTGCAGGTGACGGCCGCCGCCATGAGGGTGATGCCGAGGTAGTCGATGGTGACCCTGGCCGCCTTGCGCGGCAGGCGCAGGACCACGGCGCACACGGCGAGGGCGATCAGCCCCACGGGCAGGTTGATCCAGAAGCACCAGCGCCAGCCGACGCCGTCCGTGAACCAGCCGCCGAGCAGCGGGCCGACGACGGCGGAGAGGCCGAAGACGGCGCCGATGGGGGCCATGTACTTGGCGCGCTGCCGGGGCGGTACCAGGTCCGCGACGATCGCCTGCGAGGTGATCATCAGTCCGCCGCCGCCCAGGCCCTGGACGGCCCGGCCGACGACCAGCATCGCCATGTCCTGCGCGGACCCGGCGATCACCGAGCCGACGAGGAAGACGAGGATGCCGCCGATGTAGAGGTTCTTGCGGCCGAGCAGGTCGCCGAGGCGGCCGTAGACGGGCATCGCGATGGTGGCGGCGAGGATGTACGCCGTGGTCACCCAGGCCATGTGGTTCACGCCGTGCAGTTCGCCGACGATCGTGGGCAGCGCGGTGCTGACGATGGTCTGGTCCAGCGAGGACAGCAGCATCACGGCCATCAGGCCGGCGTATATCAGGCCGAAGCGGCCGGGCTCGGCGGAGGATGCCCGCTCCTGCGCCAGGGCCGCCGCGGGGGCGGTGTCACTCATCGGGTCTCCGGGTTCGGGATCGGCGGCGTCTCGGGGCGCCCCACGACCAGTCTTGCACACTCTGCAAGTTCTGCGGATTCGGCACCAAGTGCGGACCATGAAGGCATGGCGGAGCCGACCGGGACGGCGGGAAGGGCGGCGCGGCCGTGCGCACCGGCTCCCTCTCGTGCCCGGACGGCTCCGGTCAGTCGGTCAGCAGGGACCGCAGCAGCGCCATCGACCGTTCCACGTGGGGCACCGGCGAGTCCTCGGCACCGCCCTGCGGACCGGCGCCCGACCAGCGCTCGATGCCCGTGCGCACCGCGGCGAGGGCGAGGGCGGACATCAGGCTCGGGACCTCGTCCTCGGGCTCCAGGCCGAGCCGCCGGGCGACCGCCTCGGCGACGGACCGCCCGAAGCCGTCGAAGCGGGCCACCAGCGCGGTGTGCAGGGCGGGATGACCGCCGGCCAGCGCGAACACGTCACGGAAGTCCGTGCGCGAGGGCGGGTTGGCGGCGAGATCCCGGACAAGCAGCCGGGTCAGGTCGGCCAGTACCTCCCTGGCCGGCGTCTGACCCGCCGCGACGAACTCCTCGACCAGAGCGGGCGGCAACTGCGCCGGCCCCGGCAGGACGGCTTCCTCTTTGTTCGGGAAGTAGTTGAAGAAGGTGCGGGGCGAGACCCCCGCCGCCGTGCTGATCATGTCGGTCGTGACCTTGTCGAGGCCGTGTTCCTGGACCAGCCGCAGGGCGGCGAGGTGGATCTCGCGCCGCGTCTGTCGGCGCCTGCGTTCGCGCAGACTCTCGCCGGGCATGACCATGGACGAGATTATTGCACGAGGCGTAAAGCGTGCAGTGACTGCAAGAACGCCCCGGCGCCTAGCTCACGCCGACGTGATCCGCCGACTGCTCCGGCACCGCCGCCGCTGCCGCCGCACCTCCTCCCGCCTTGCGGGCGGCCCGGCGCTCCCGCCTGGTCTCGACCATCGTGTAGAGGGTCGGGATCAGCACGAGGGTCAGCAGGGTCGAGCTGAGCAGACCGCCGATGACGACCACGGCCAGCGGCTGGGAGATGAACCCGCCCGATCCGGTGATGCCGAGCGCCATGGGCATGAGCGCGAAGATCGTGGCCAGCGCGGTCATCAGGATGGGCCGGAGCCTGCGGCTGCCGCCCTCGCGCACGGCCTCCTCGATGGACATCCCCCGGGCCCGGTACTGGTTGACCAGGTCCATCAGCACGATGGCGTTGGTGACCACGATGCCGATGAGCATCAGCATGCCGATGAGCGCCGCCACGCCCAGCGGGGTGTCGGTGATCCGGAGCAGCGCGATGGCGCCGGTGGCCGCGAACGGGATGGAGATCAGCAGGACCAGGGTCTGCCGGATACTGCGGAAGACCGCGACCAGCACCAGGAAGACGATGGCGACGGCGGCCAGGATCGCGAGGGCGAGCTGGCTGAACGCGTCGTCCTGGCTGGAGGTGACGCCGCCCGTCTCGTAGGTGACACCGGAGGGCAGGTCGACCTTGTCCACCGCGGCCTGCACGGCGCTGCTCGCGGCACCGGTGTTGTCGCCGACCGGGGTCGCGGAGACGGTGACGGCCTCGGCGCCGTCGATCCGGCTGCGCTCGACGGGCTCCTCGGTCCGGGTGACCGTGGCCACCTTGTCCAGCCGGACGTCACCGGAGGAGGTGGAGATCTCCAGGGCCTTGAGCGCGGAGACGGAGTTCGGTGCCTTCGCCGCCGTCCTGAGCACCACGTCGCGCTGGGTTCCGTCGACGGTGATCTGGGTGACCGTGGACCCCTGGACGGCCTCGCTCACGGCCGAGGCGATGCTCGTGTCGGTCAGGCCGTACCGGGCCGCGGCCTCGCCCTTCGCCCGTACGGTGAGCTGCGGGGCCTCCTGGGAGAGGTCGCTGGTGACACCGGTGACCTCGGAGACGTGGGCCAGGGCGTCCTGCACCCGCCGCGCGGCCGTGTTCAGCGTCGTGTCGTCGTCCGACTTGAGGGTGATCTCGACGTCGCTGCTCGTCCCGAAGCCCGAGTTGGAGCTGAAGGTCAGCTCGCCCGCGCCGGAGAGTCCCTCGAACCTGGCGCGCAGGGTGTCCTGCACGGCGTCCGGGTCCGCGTCGTCCTTGAGGGAGATGCTGTACGAGGCGCTGTCGGCCGCGCCGCCACCGCCGCCCATGAACCCGCCGCCCTGCGAACCGATGTTGACCTGGTAGGACGCGACTCCGTCGATGCCGGCGAGCACCTTCTCGACCTTCCTGGCGGCCTTGTCGGTGGCGTTCAGGCTGGTTCCGGCGGGCATCGTCTGGGTCACGCTCAGCGAGTCCTGTCCGGAGTCGCCGAGGAAGCTGGTCTTGAGCCCGGCGACCATGCTGAAGGTGAGCACCAGCAGCGCCACGGCGATACCGAGCACGGTCCTGCGCCGCCGGGTCGCCCACGCGATGACGGGGACGTACGCCCGCTGGAGGGCGCCGTGGCGCTCCTCGTCCTCGACGATCAGGCGGAACTCCTCGGGATCCCTGCCCTCGGCCTCCTTCGGGGGCTTGAGGAACCAGTAGGCGAGGGTGGGCACCAGGGTCAGCGACACCACGAGGGACGCGATCATCGCGACCGCGACGGTCATCGAGAAGGGCCCGAACAGCTCTCCGACCAGTCCGCTGACCAGGCCGATCGGCAGGAAGACACAGACCGTGGTGAGGGTCGAGGAGGTGACCGCGGCGGACACCTCGCGCACCGCGGAGATGATCGCCGCGCGCTTCTCCTCGCCGTATCCGAGGTGCCGCTTGATGTTCTCCAGCACCACGATCGAGTCGTCGACGACCCGTCCGACGGCCATGGTGAGGGCGCCCAGGGTGAGGATGTTGAGGGAGTAGTCCTCGATCCACAGCGCGATGAGGGCGATCAGCAGGGAGAGCGGGATCGAGACGGCCGTCACCAGGGTCGACCGGACCGAGCGCAGGAACAGGACGATCACCAGGATCGCCATCAGGAGTCCGAGGACGCCCTCCTCCAGCAGTCCGTCGACGGACTCGCTCACCTGGGGGCCGGAGTCGGAGACGATGGTGAGCTTCGCGCCGTCGCCGAGGGACTTCTCCAGGCCGGACAGTTCGGCGCGGACGTCCTCGGAGATGGCGGCGGAGCTGCCGCCGTGGTCCATGGTGACGGAGACGCCCAGGCTCGCCCGGCCGTCGGTCCGGGTCAGCGAGGACACCTCGGCGTCCTTGAGCTCGACCGAGGCGACGTCCTTGAGCCGCACCGGATCCCCGGTGGCCGCGGCGCCGGAGGAGACCGCGGGCGCGCCCGAGCCGGACACGGAGCCCGAGCCGGACGCGGAGCCGCTGAGCCACAGGTCCTCGATCTGCCGCACGGAGGTGATCGAGCCGCCGATCACGATGCTCAGGCTCTTGCCGTCCGAGTCGACCGAACCACCGGCGCCGGTACGGCCGTCGGAGGTCAGCGCGGTGCTGATCGACTGGGTGGTCAGCCCCGCCCGCGCCAGCTCGGCGGAGTCCGGGGTGATGACGACGACCTGGTCGCGCTCACCGGACACGGTGACCTGGTTGACCCCGTCGACGGCCTTCAGCTCCGGGACGACCTTGTCGTCGAGCTGGTCCGCGAGTTTCTGCTGGTCGGCGTCCGAGGTCGCGGCCAGGGTGAGCGTCGGCTGGTCCCCGGTGCCGCCCGTCACCACCTGCGGCTCGACGTTGTCGGGGAACTGTGCGCTGCTCTTCGACAGGGCCTGCTGCACCTCGCTGGACTTCGTGTCCGTGTCGACACCGAAGTCGAACTGGAGGGACACCGTCGCCGAGCCCTGGCGCGAGGTCGAGGTCATCGTCTGGATCGAGTCGACGCCCTTGACCGCGTCCTCGATGGGCTTGACCACCTGGTCCTCGACCACCTCGGGCGACGCGCCCTGGTAGGTGGCCGTGACGGTGACGGACGGGAAGGACAGGTCAGGCAGCAGCTGCTGCTTCAGGGACGGGACGGCGTACACGCCGAGGACGACGACCAGCATCGTGATCAGCGCGGCCAACTTGCGGTTGGCGATGCTCACCCTGGACAACCAGGACATCGGGCGGGATCTCTCTTCTGCGGGCGGACGAGGAACGGGCCGCCCGGTCCATGGGTGCCGGGCGGCCCGCCACCACCCTGGCCGCCGCCGTCCGCCCTGTCGTCGCCCCGCCGCGGTGTTCCGCGCGTACCGCGGACGCGCTACACGGACCGGCCCCGTACCGCGGTCACGGGCGCGGCCGGGGCCGGGGCCGGACCAGTCCGGTCTCGTAGGCGATGGTGACCAGCTGGGCCCGTTCGCTGACCCGGAGTTTGCCCATGGCCCGGTTCACATGGGTCTTGACGGTGTGCCGGCTGAGCCCGAGGTCGCGGGAGATGTCCTCGTTGGTGAGCCCGCGGGCCACGAGGGCGAGGACCTCGCGCTCGCGGGGGGTCAGCTCCTCCAGCAGGTCAGGCCGCTCGGTCCAGGTCTCCGCGGCGGTCAGCTGGAACCGGGCCATGAGCGCCGCCGTGGCCGCGGCCGAGAGCATCGGCTCGCCGGCGGCGACCGTCTCGATCGCCGTCAGCAGGTCCTCCGGGTCGGCGCCCTTGCCGATGAATCCCCGGGCGCCCGCGCGGACGGCCTGGGCCACGTACTCGTCGATCTCGAAGGTGGTCAGGATCAGTACCTTCACCCCGGCCAGATCCGGGTCGGAGGTGATCCGGCGGGTGGCCTCGATCCCGTCGAGCCCGGGCATGCGGACGTCCATGAGCACGACGTCGGGGTGTTCGGCGCGGGCGACCTCCACGGCCTGGGCGCCGTCCACGGCCTCCCCGGCCAGCTCCATGCCGGGGGTGGCCTCGACGAGCCGCCGCAGCATGCCCCGCAGCAGCGCCTGGTCGTCCGCGAGCAGGACACGGACCGTCATACGGCGCCCTCCGCGGCGCGCTTGCGGGAGCCTGCGTCGAGGACCCGGCCGCGGCCGAGCGGCAGGCGCACGTCGACGAGGAAGCCGCCGTCGGGGCGCGGCCCGATCGCGGTGCTGCCCCCGGCCGCCGCCGCCCGTTCCCTGATGCCGATCAGCCCGCGCCCGGTGCCCTCCCCGCCGGCCCGGGCGGGCACCGCGCCGCCGGGGTTCTCCACGCTGATCCGCAGCGCGTCGCGGCCGTACCGCAGCCGGACCCTGGCGGAGTCCGTGGTGGCGTGCTTGGTCACGTTGGTCAGTGCCTCCTGGACGATCCGGTAGCCCGCGACGTCCACCGCCGGGGACACCGTCTCCGCGGTGCCTTCCCGGACCACGTCCACGCGGAGTCCGGCGCGGGCGAAGGACCGCACCAGGTCGTCGAGCCGGGCCAGCCCCGGGGTGGGTTCCATCGGTGCGCCCGGCTCCCCCGCCCGGCCGAGCAGGCCGACGATGGAGCGCAGTTCGTCCAGGGCTCCGCGCGAGCCGTCGCGGATGGCGAGGAGCAGTTCGGCCAGCTGGGCCGGATCGTCCCGGCCGACATGGGCCCCGATGCCCGCCTGCGCGTTGATCAGCGTCAGTTCGTGCGCGACCACGTCGTGCAGTTCGCGGGCGATGCGTACGCGTTCCTCGGCGACCCGGCGGGCGGCCTCCTCCTCGCGGGTGCGCTCCGCGCGCTCGGCGCGCTCCCGGAGCGCGTCGATGTAGGCCCGCCGGTTGCGCAGGGAGTCCCCGAGCGCGGTGGCGAGGCCCATCATCGGCGCCGTGCCCAGGCGCATGGGGCCCAGCAGCGGGCCCTCCTGGAACACCGTGCCCGCCCCGGCCACCGCGACCGCCGCGGCGGCGGTGGCGAGCCAGGCGGTGCGCCGGTCGGTGCGCACACCACAGCAGTACAGCGCGGTCATCAGGGCCGGTGCGGTGGCCGCGGCCAGGCCCCCGCACGCCTGGTGGACGACGGACAGCGCCGACACCCCGGCGAGCACCGCCAGCGGCCGGCGCGCCCGCGCCAGCAGCAGCGCGCCCGCGAGGAGCACCACGGCGACGTCCAGCGCGTTCGGTACCCGCGGACCCGCCGGGTCGAAGAAGTCGACGGCGAGCGCCAGCAGGGTCACACCGCCGACCAGGGGGGCGTCTCTCACGTGAGCGGCCCTCCTCGGGGGTTCGTCGGCTCGGGGAACCCATGGCGACAGACTAGGCACGACCGCGGGCCCGCTTCGTCCCCCGAACGCGGCAGATCGGCGTACCGCGCCCGCGGTACACGGCCTCGCCGATGGTACGGCACCGTTTGTGCCGGTCGGAGCCGGTGCGACGGGCCCTGAGCGGGCGCGCGCTACCGGGACGACGGGGGTACCAGGCGGCCCCGGGAGATGAGGGACGCGGCCTTCTTGAGGTGGCGGACGCGGACGCTGACGCCGTAGCCGCCGACGCCGGGGATCGCGGCGACGCGGGTGGTCAGATAGCGGTAGAAGTCCTCGGGGTCGCGGGTGATGACGCTGACCATCAGGTTGTGCTCGCCGCTGATGGCCCCGACGAAGGGGACCTCCTCGTGCCGGGCGAGTTCGGTGCCGGCCCGTTCCAGATGGGCGGGGGCGACCCGCAGCCAGAGGATCGCGTTGAGACGGTGGCCGAGCCGCTCCGGGAGCAGCTCGACCTGGTACTCCAGGGTGCCGGAGCTCTCCAGCGACTCCAGCCGGCGCGCCACCCGGCTCAGGGACCAGCCGCTGGCCTCGGCGAGCCGGGTGTGAGTGGCACGGCCGTCCTCGGCGAGCGCGTCGAGCAGCGGTGCGTCCTCCTCGGCGGGCGGGGTGGGCGGCCCCGGGACGAGCGGCGGGCGCTGCGCCGTCAGCCGCCGGACCTGCTCGGGGTCGAGGCTGTCGCCGTAGCCGGTCCACTCGGCGGTGCCCGGGGCGTCGTAGTTGTGGATGACCAGGTCGATGCTGACGTCCAGGACCGCGGCGGACCGCGGCAGCTGCCGCAGCAGGACGTCCTCGCGCGGCATCTCCAGCGGTGAGCGGATGATGCAGATGATCTCCGAGCCGCCCGAGGCCAGATGGGCCCAGGAGATGTCGGGGCGGCGGGCGAGGGCCTCGGCCAGCGGGTCGACCCGGTCGGGACGGCAGCGGATCCGGGCCACCCACTGCGCGGCGCCGTACACCCACGGGTTGACCAGCCCCACCACCCGCAGCGCGCCGCTCCTGCGCAGCGCCTGGTAGCGGCGGGCCGCGGTCTGCTCGGAGACGCCGGCCGCCTCGCCGATCCGGCGGAAGGACAGCCGGGGCGCGCACTGCAGGGCGCGGAGGATCTTTCTGTCCACGAGGTCGAGCATGGCGGAAGTCTGCCACGGGGATGCGGGTCCTCTGGAGGATTCTGCGGCTCACGGGGGACGCGGTTGGTGGTTGCGGACGGCGGACCGGATGCTGTGCCGGCGGGTCTCCCACCGGAGGTCCGTACCCCACGGGCCACCGGGTAGCGCGGTGGTCCCCGACCGCGGCGCGGTGTGCCGCGAAGGAGTGTCTCCGTGAACGTGACGACACCGGCCGGCGGGCCGGTCGAGCGACGGGCGGCCACGATCGTGATGGCCTGCCTGGGCGTCTTCGTCGCCTATCTGCCGGTCACCACCGTCGCCGTGAGCCTGCCCGCCCTCCAGGCGGCGCTGGGTGCGTCGACCTCCCAACTGTCCTGGGTGCAGGACGCGTTCGTGCTGCCGATGGCCGCGTTCATCCTGACCGCCGGTGTCTTCGGGGAGGTGCACGGGCGCAAGCGGGTGTTCCAGGCCGGTCTGCTGTTCTCGGCGGCGGGCGCGGTCACCGCCCTGTGCGCGCACTCCGTCGAGGCCGTCTGGGCCGGGCAGGCGCTGGCCGGGACCGGCGCGGCCGCGCTGCTGCCGACCACGCTGGCGCTGATCAGCCACGCGGTGCCCGACCACCGGGAGCGCGGGAAGTTCATCGGCATATGGGCCACCTGTCTGATGGCGGCCCTGGCCGTCGGTCCGGTGCTCGCCGGTGTGGTCGTGCAGCACTTCTCCTGGCGCTGGATCTACCTGCCGAGCGTCCCCGTCGCGCTGCTCGCCGTCGCCGTCGCGGCCCGGCGGCTGCCCGACTCCCGGGCTCCGCAGGGGCGCCGGCTGGACTGGCCCGGCCAGCTCACCGCCACGCTCGCCGTGACCGCGCTGGTGTACGGCGTGATCGAGGGCGGGGCGGCCTCGTTCACCGACGTCAAGGTGATGGTGGCGCTGTTCACCGCTGTGGCCGCCGGGGTCGCCTTCGTGCTGGTGGAGCGGCGCAGCGACAGCCCGATGCTGGATCCGGGCCTGTTCCGCAGCCCCGCCTTCACCGCCACCGCGCTCGTCGCGACGACCAGCTTCCTGGCGCTGATCGGCTTCTTCTTCGTCCTCAGTCTCTACTTCGGCATGGTGCAGCGGCTGGACACCCTTCAGGCCTGCTGGCGGCTGCTGATGGTCACCGGGGCGGCCCTGCTCGTCGGCGGGCCGGCCGGACGGCTGATGCACCGGGTGCCGGCCCGGGTGATGATCACCGGGGGCCTGCTGGTGGTCGCCGCCGCGCAGTTCCTGCTGGTCGACCTGGGCGCCGGCACCTCCTTCGGCTCGGCGGCCTGGCGGCTGGCCCTGCTGGGGCTCGGCATGGGCTTCGTCATGACGCCCATGACGGCGACCGCGGTGGCCTCCGTGCCGTACCGGCTGGCCGGCATGGCGGCCGCGGGCAACAACGCCTTCCGGCAGGTCGGCGGTGCGCTGGGTCCCGCCGTGCTGGGCGCGCTGCTGACCACCCGAGCCGTCGGCCGGCTGCCCGGCCACCTCGCCGACGCGGGGGTGACCGGCGCGACGCGGGACCGTGTCGTCTCCGTCGCGCGGGCGGACGGGCTCGGCGCGGTCGCCGAACTGGACCTGGGCGCGCGGACCGGGCAGGTGATGGGCGCGCTCGGCGACTCCTTCCTGGACGGTCTGCGCCTCTGCCTGATCACGGCGGGCGGCCTGACCCTGCTGGCCGCCCTGGCCGCGGCGGTCCTGCTCCGCGCGCCCCGTCCCCCGGCGGACCCGCGGCCCGCCGGCCGCACCGCCGGCGAGAAGGCGCCGGCCGCCCGGGCCGCCTGACGGCGGGACCGGGGGGCGGGGCGGCCGCCCGGCCCCCCGGTCAGCGCGCGCCGGGTGCGACCAGGCCGGTCTCGTAGGCGACGACCACCGCCTGGGCCCGGTCGCGCAGGGAGAGTTTGCCGAGCACGCGGGAGACGTGGGTCTTGACGGTGGCCTCGGAGAGGTGGAGGCGGGCGGCGAGTTCGGCGTTGGACAGGCCCTGGGCGAGCAGGCGCAGGACGTCGAGTTCGCGTGGGGTGAGGTGGGCGAGGTCGCGGTGCAGGGCGGCGGTGTCGGCGCCCGCGCGGGCGAAGCGCTCGACGAGGCGGCGGGTGATGGACGGGGCCAGCAGCGCGTCCCCGGCCCGCACGAGGCGGACGGCGGCGGTGAGGTGCTCGGGCGTGACGTCCTTGAGCAGGAAGCCGCTGGCCCCTGCCGACAGCGCCGCGTACACGTAGCGGTCGAGGTCGAAGGTGGTCAGCATCAGGACGCGCGGCGGGTCCGGCGCGGCGAGGATCCGGCGGGCGGCCTCCAGGCCGTCCAGTTCGGGCATCCGGATGTCCATCAGGACGACGTCGGGCCGGGTGCGCCGGACCGCCTCCACCGCCTCGTGGCCGTCGGTGGCCTCGCCGACCACCTCGATGCCGTCGGCGCCGAGGATCAGCCGGAAGCCGGTGCGCACCAGGGCCTGGTCGTCGGCGACGACGACCCGTGGCGGGCTCGCCGGTGAACTCATCCGGACTCCAGGGGGATCAGGGCCCGGACCCGGTAACCGCCCAGTGGGCGGGGCCCGTTGCTCAGGGTGCCGCCGTGCACGGCGAGTCGCTCCCGCAGCCCGATCAGTCCGTGCCCGTTGCCGGTCGCGGCGGCCGGTCCCGGGGTGCCGCCGGAGTCGGTGACCTCGACCCGCAGTTCGTCCGTACCGTAGTCGACGCGCACACTGGCCGCCGAACCCCGCGCGTGCTTCAGGGTGTTGGTGAGCGCCTCCTGGACCACACGGTAGGCGGTCAGCTCGATGCCGCCGGGCAGCGGCCGGACCGCTCCGTGGACCGACAGCTCGACGGGGGTGCCGGTGCCGCGCGTCCGGTCGACCAGGGGCCCGAGCCGCGCCAGTCCGGGCTGCGGCTCCAGCTCCGCCTCCCCCGGGTCCGCCGTCGTGAGCAGCCCCATCACCTGCCGCAGCTCCCCCATCGCGGTACGGCCGCCCGCCTCCACCGCGAGCAGCGCCTCGCGGGCCCGCTCGGGCGAGCTGTCCATGATCTTGCGGGCGGCCCCGGCCTGGATGACCATCACGCTGACGTTGTGTGTCACGACATCGTGCAACTCCCGTGCGATCCGGGCGCGTTCGTGCTCCACGGCGCTGCGCAGCTCCTCGGCCCGCCGCCGCTCCACCTCAGCCAGCCGGACCCTGCTCTCGGCCGCCCGCACCTTCCAGGTGCGCAGCCCGACGGTGACCACGACCAGCGGGGCGGAGATCAGCAACGGCACGTACTGGGTGGGGACGGTGGGCTCGACGCCGAACGGGGTGTGCGGCACCGACCTGCCGATCGTGAAGGCGAGCAGCACGGCCAGGGCGAGCGTGGCGATGGCCGCCGCCCGGTGGGGGCTGTAGGCGGCCGCGCTGTAGGCGGCGATGACACAGGCGTAGAAGGTGAGCCGGGTGACGTCACCGGGTGTCAGCGCGTTCGCCACCAGCACGATCCAGAGCACGGCCAGCGGGAAGCGGCGGCGCCAGGCGAGCGGGACGGAGGCCGCGAGCACCAGGCAGACCAGCTCTCCCGTGCTGTGCGTGTGCCACTGCTCGTCGAGATCGCCGGCCGCGTAGTCGAGCGAGGAGACGAGCACGACCAGGGCGAGGACCGCGTCAAGAACCCTGCCGCGCGCGGTGGGCCCGGGCGCCGGACCGCTCGTCCCGGCCGGCGCGCCCGGCCGTGTCCGCAGCCACTCGCGGGCCCGTGTGGTCGTCATCGCCCCATTCTCGGCAACGCCGTGCCCCGGGGCATCCCCCTCCCGGCTACATCCGGAGGACGACCCCGCGCCCCCGTACCCCCGGCACGGTACGGCGGTTACGTCCGGCGGCCGTCGTGGCCGCCCCGGTCCGCCGCCTAGCGTCGGCGGCCACAGAGGGACGGAGACCCACCCATGACGACACCGCTGATCGAACTCCGGGACGTGACCCGGCGGTACGACGCCGGACCCCCCGCGCTGACCGAGGTGAACCTGACCGTGGCGCCCGGGGAGGCCGTCGCCGTGCTGGGGCCGTCCGGCAGCGGCAAGTCGACGCTGCTGAACCTGGTCGCGGGCCTGGACCGGCCGGACGAGGGCACGGTCACCGTGGACGGCGTCCGGGTGGACCGGCTGGGCGAGGCGGGCGCGGCCCGCTACCGCCGGGCGAAGGTGGGGATGGTGTTCCAGTTCTTCAACCTGCTGGACGACCTGACCGTCGCGGACAACGTCGCGCTGCCCGCCCGGCTCGCCGGAACCGGGCGGCGCGAGGCCCGGCGGCGCGCGGACGAGCTGCTGGAGTCGCTGGGCATCGCCGCCCAGGCGGCCGCCCGTCCGGGCCGTCTCTCCGGCGGGCAGCGGCAACGCGTCGCGGTGGCACGGGCGTTGATGAACCGTCCCGCGCTGCTGCTGGCGGACGAGCCGACCGGTGCCCTGGACTCCGCGTCCGGCGCCGAGGTCGGCCGCCTCCTGCGGGAGCTCAACGCCGACGGCCAGACCCTGGTCCTGGTCACCCACGACCGGGAACTGGCCCGGGCCTGCACCCGGCGCACGGTCCGTCTCGCCGACGGCAGGGTCACCGGCGACGTCGGGGCGGAGGCGGTCCGATGAGCGCCCTGGTCCGGGTCGTCCGGTCGGGCATGACCCGGCGCCGTACCCAGAGCCTGGTCATCGCCCTGGCCACGCTCCTGGCGGTGACGGCGTCCGTGCTGGCCGGTGCGCTGCTGGTGGCGTCCCGGGCGCCTTTCGACAGCGCCTTCGCCCGCGGGCAAGGGGCCCAGCTCAGCGTCGAGTTCGACGCGCGCCGCACCGGCGCCGCCCGGCTGGCCGCCGCCCTGCGCGCGGACGGGGTGACGGGGACGTCCGGGCCGTTCCCGACGGCGACGGCCACGCCGGACCGCGCGGGCGCGCTGTCGGTGGTCGGGCGGGCCGGCCCCGGCGGGGCGGTCGACCGGGTGACGGTGACCGAGGGCCGGTGGGCGCGCCGGACCGGTGAGATCGTGCTCGCCGAGGACTCCGACGGACCGCCCGTACAGCTCGGCCGGCGGCTGGAGTTCACCGGCCTGCCCGGCAGCCCGACGCTCACCGTGGTCGGCATCGCCCGTTCGGTCAGCCGGACCGCGGACGCGTGGGTGGTGCCCGCGCAGATCGCCGGGCTCACCGCGTCCGGCCGCGCCGACGGCTACCAGATCCTCTACCGCTTCGCCCACGCGGCCACCGCGGCCCAGGTCGCCCGGGACCGTGCGGCGGTGGCGGCGACCGTGCCCCGGGGCGCGCTCTCGGGGGCCCGGTCCTGGCTCTCCGTAAGGGAGTTCGCGACCCGTGAGACCGCGCTGTACGTGCCGTTCCTGGTGGCCTTCGGGGTGCTGGGCCTGGTGATGTCGGCGCTGGTCGTGGGCAGCGTGGTGGCCGGTGCGGTGGGCACCGGGACGCAGCGGATCGGCGTCCTCAAGGCGGTCGGCTGCACTCCGGGGCAGGTCGTCGGGGCCTATGCCGCGCAGGCGCTGGTACCGGCCGCGATCGGCACCGGGCTGGGCGTGCTCGGCGGCCGGACGCTCGCCGCGCCCCTGCTCGCGGAGACCTCGGACGTGTACGGCTCGGTCGGGCTCGGGGTCTCCGCCGGGGTCGATCTGGCCGTGGCCGCCGCGGTGCTGGGCGTGGTCGCGGTCACCGCGTGCGCGGCCGCCCGGCGGGCCGGGCGGCTGCGCACGGTGGACGCGCTGGCCGTGGGCCGCGCCCCGGCGCCGGGCCGGGGCCGTACCGCGGCCCGGCTGGCGGCGCGGCTGCCGGTGCCGCGGGCGGTGGGGCTCGGTCTGGCCCGCCCCTTCCACCGGCCGGCCCGCACCGCGGCCATGGTCGCGGCGATCGCCTTCGGCGCGGCGGCGGTCACCTTCTCGGTCGGGATGGCGGACTCCCTGGGCCAGGTGATCGCGGCCAAGAACCACAACGCGGCCGATGTGACGGTGAGCGCCGAACGGCCCGGCGAGCGGCGCCCTGTCGCGCAGGGGGTCCCTCGGGTGACGGCCGCCCGGGCCGCCGCCGTGACGGCCGCGATCGCCGCCCAGCCGGGCACCCGCGACCAGTACGGCAGCGTCACGGCCGAGGCCAAGGTCGCCGGGGTGACGGAGAGCGTCCCGGTGACCGCCTACGACGGGGACGCCTCCTGGGGCGGCTTCGTCATGGTCTCCGGCCGCTGGATCCGTACGGCGGGCGAGGCCGTGGCGGCGGGCCCGTTCCTGACCGCGAGCGGCACCGAGGTGGGCGGCACGGTCACCCTCACCGTGGACGGCACGCCGGTGCGGGTCCGGATCGTCGGCGAGGTCTTCGACACCGGTCAGCAGGGTCTGCGGGTCTTCACGGACCTGGCGACGCTCCGCACGGCCGCGCCCGGTCTGCGGCCGACCGACCACGCCGTCCGGCTGGCCCCGGGCACCGACGCGAGCTCCTACGTGAAACGCCTCGGGACCGCGCTGAAGCCGCTCGGCATGACCGCGACCGACGACAGGTCGGTCAACGGCAGTGACACCGCGACCGCCCTGGACGCGCTGACCACGGCGCTCACCCTGATCCTGGTCTGCGTCGCCGGACTCGGGGTGCTGGGCACGGTCGTCCTGGACACCCATGAGCGCATCCGTGACCTGGGCATCCACAAGTCGCTCGGGATGACGCCCCGGCAGACGGTGGCGATGGTGCTCGCCTCGGTCGCGGTCCCCGGTCTGGCGGGCGGCGCGCTGGGCGTCCCGCTGGGACTCGCCGTGCACCGTGTCGTCATGCCCGCCATGGGCGACAGCGCGGGGATACATCTGCCCGGTGTGGTCCTCGACGTCTACCGGACACCCGAACTGCTGCTCCTGGCCCTGGGCGGCACGGTGATCGCGGCCCTCGGCGCGCTGCTCCCGGCGGGCTGGGCGGCCCGGGTCCGTACGGCGACCGCGCTGCGCACGGAGTAGACCGACGGCACCTTCTGGACGGGCTCCTGACGAGGGGTGAGACTGGGGAGTCCGACGGCCCCGGCCCCAGGAGGGTGACCATGGACGACGACCAGGCAGCTCCGGCACGCGTGGAGCTCACCCCGCAGGCGGCCGAGCTGGTACGGCGACTGCACGCCGAGCACGGGCCGCTGATGTTCCACCAGTCCGGCGGCTGCTGCGACGGCAGCGCCCCGATGTGCTACCCGGACGGCGAGTTCCGCACCGGCGGCTCGGACGTGCTGCTGGCCGAACTGGTCGTGGACGGCGTGGCGGAGCCGGTCACCTTCTGGATGTCCCGGAGCCAGTACGAGGCGTGGAGCCACACCCGGCTGATCGTGGACGTGGTACCCGGACGAGGGAGCGGTTTCTCGCTGGAAGCACCCGAGGGGGTACGTTTTCTCACCCGTTCTCGCGTAGTGGAGGTCTAGCGGCCCTGCCGGTCGATGCTCGTCTGCTGCACTCCCTGTGAGTCCTCAGGGAATCGACGAGACATCAGGGGGTGCGGTGACGCATCGTCAAAGACGGCCGGCGGCGACGGCCCGGACACTGCTCACGGTCCTCACGACGTCCGGCCTGCTGGCCGGTGCGGCCCTCACCGGGGCCGCGCCGGCCGCTGCCGTGCCGGGCGCCGGGAGGATCTCGTCCGGTGTCGGCTACCGGCAGTTCGACCTGCCCGCGGCCAGGGGCACGGTCCATGTCCATCTGCTGACCGTCGACCTCACCGACCCGCACGTGCGCGTGGACCTCCTGCACCCGGGCGCGGTGGCGGCCCGGGCGCGGGTGTCCGCGATGGCCGACGCGGCGGGCGCGGTCGCGGGCGTGAACGGCGACTTCTTCAACATCACCGAGACCCAGCACCCCGGCGTCCGGGCGACCGGCGCGAGCGTCGGCCCCGCGATCGCGCACGGCCGGACGCTCAAGTCGGCGGTGCCGACGGCCCAGCGGTTCGGTCCGTCGCTGCCGCCCGGCACCGGCACCACGGACGTCCTCGGTGTCGGCGTGGACCGCAGGGCCCGGCTCGACCGGCTCTCGCTCAGCGGCTCGATCCGCACCCCGAAGGGTTCGCTCGCCCTCCGCGGCCTCAACCAGTACGCGCTGGCCGAGGACTCGATCGGCGCCTACACCAGCGCCTGGGGCTCGGCCTCCCGCAGACGCGCCGCCTGCGGCTCGGACACCGACCGGGCGGCCGGCTGCGGCAAGGACACCTACGAGGTGCGGATCCGCGGCGGCAGGGTGGTCTCGGCGTCCACCGCTCCGGGCGGCGCCATCGCGGCGGGTACGACCGTCCTGCTGGGCCGGGAGAGGGGCGCGGAGAGGCTGCGCCGGCTCGCCGTGGGCGAACGGGTCACGGTACGGCGGCAGTTGACGGCGTCCGTCTCCCGTGTCCCCTACCGCTTCGCGGTCGGCGGCTACCCGGTGCTGCGCGGCGGCCGGCCGCTGCCCGGACTGAACGACACCACCTCGGCCGTGCGCACGGCGGTGGGCTACGGGAACGGCGGCCGCAGGCTGCTGCTGTTCGCCCTGGACGGCGCGGCCGCCTACCGGAGCGGGCTGACCATCGCCGAAGTGGCCGCCGAGATGCGGGCGTTGGGAGCCGTCGACGCGTTCGGTCTGGACGGCGGCGGCTCCAGCACGATGGTGGCCCGCATCGCGGGGGCCAGGACGGTGTCCGTGCTCAACCACCCGACGGACAGCCCCGAACGCGCCGTGGCCAACGGCATCGGGGTCTTCTGGAAACCCTGAGACCGGCTCAGGGCCGCAGGCTGCTGACCAGGTCGGCGGTCGCGGTGAGCCCGCTGTGGATGGTGGGGGCCATGCTGGTGCTGGCCAGGTAGAAGCCGAGGAGCATGCAGACCAGGGCGTGCGAGACCTTCAGCGCGCCCTGGCGCATGAAGATCACGGCAAGGACCAGGAGCAGCAGCACCACAGAGATGGAAACGGCCATCGGGAACCTCCTCCGCCACGCCCATTTCACGGCGTTCGGCCGCAAGTGTGGCGTAGCGGAGGGCTGGTCCGTGCGGTTGACACGTCCCCCGTTCGAGTGGTCTCACGACGGCGCTCGCGAGGCGGCGCCGAGGGTGGTGAGGGCTCTGCGAGGAGTGGTCGGCGCGGGAGAGCGGCCGGACCGCCGCCCCCGGTTTCACTTCGCGCCCGAAGGGGCGCGGGGAACTGCGCGACCAGCCCCCGCACACCCGCACCCGAAATCCGTTACGTCACAGCGCCTGGAGGTCGACCATCTCGGCCAGGGCCTCCCGGTGCGCACCCGCCGTGCCGAAGGCGATCGAATCCGCCTTGGCCCGCTTCAGATAGAGGTGGATCGGATGCTCCCAGGTCATGCCGATGCCCGCGTGCAGCTGGAGCGCCTCCTCGGCCGCCCGGACCGCGACCGGCCCGGCGTAGGCCTGGGCGACGGCCACCAGGACGTCGGCGTCCTCGCCGGAGGCCAGCGCGTCGGCGGCCCCCCGGGCGGCGGCCCGCAGGTTGACGACCTCCAGCCACAGCTGCGCCAGCCGGTGCTTGAGCGACTGGAAGCCGCCCACCGGCCGGTTGAACTGCTTGCGCTCCTTGAGGTAGCGCACGGTCTCGGTCAGCGCCCACTCGGCGACACCGAACTGCTCGGAGGCCAGCAGCCCGGCCCCGGCCCGCAGCGCCCGCCGTACCGCTGGACCGGCGTCGCCCACGCGGCGCCCGGCCGCCCCGTCGAGGGTGACCGTGGCGAGCGGCCGGGTCAGGTCGAAGGAGACCTGCGGCACGATGCCCACCGCGTCGGCGGCGACCGCGTGGAGCCCGCCGTCGTCCCCGGGCACGAGCAGCACGTCCGCGGCGACCGCGTCCGCGATTCCGGTCAACTCGCCGTACAGCAGCCCGTCTTCGACCCGCACCGTCCGGAACGCGGCCCCGGGGGCGAGATGGAGCCCCACGGCCAGCGCGCCGACCGTGCGCCCGGACGCCAGCCGGCCGAGCAGTTCGCCGTCGCCGCAGGCCAGCAGTGCCTCGGTCGCCACGACCGCGCTGGTCAGATACGGCACGGGGGCCACGGCCCGGCCCAGCTCCTCCAGCACGACGGCGACTTCACGGTGCGAGGCGCCCTGGCCGCCCAGCTCCTCCGGCACCAGCAGCCCGGCGAGGCCCATGCCGTCCGTGAGCGCCTTCCAGGCCGCGAGGTCGTGCGGGGCGTCCGACTCGGTGCGGGCGATGACGCCCGGCGCGTCGCAGTGGTCGGCGAGCAGATCCCGCACGGCGGCCCGCAGCGCGTCCTCCTCCTCCGAGTACAGCAGGTCGGGCTGTGCGCTCATCGGGCGAGGTCCTTCCAGGCGACGTCCTTGTCGGTGCGCGGCTCGGCCGGCAGGCCCAGGACACGCTCGGCGACGATGTTCAGCAGGACCTCGCTGGTCCCGCCCTCGATGCTGTTGCCCTTGGCGCGCAGGTAGCGGTAGCCCGCGTCCCGGCCGACGAAGTCGACGAGTTCGGGCCGGCGCATGGTCCAGTCGTCGTACAACAGGCCTTCCTCGCCGCGGAGTTCCACCTCCAGGCCGCTGATCTCCTGGTTGAGGCGGGCGAAGGCGAGCTTCATGCCGGCGCCCTCGGGGCCGGGCTGGCCGGCGACGAGCTGCTGGCGCAGGCGTTCGGCGGTGAGCCGGGCGACCTCGGACTCGACCCAGACCTTGAGCAGCCGCTGGTGCAGGTCGTGGGTGCGCAGCTCGGGGCGCTCGCGCCAGGTCCTGGCGACCGGGCCGATCATGCCGCCCTCGCGGGGCAGCCGCATGCCGCCGATGGCGACGCGCTCGTTGTTGAGCGTGGTCTGGGCGACCCGCCAGCCGTCACCGACCGCGCCGAGGCGTCGGGAGTCGGGGATGCGGACGTCGGTGAGGAAGACCTCGTTGAACTCGGCCTCGCCGGTGACCTGCCGCAGCGGCCGGACGTCGACGCCGGGGTCGGTCATGTCGCAGACGAAGTAGGTGATGCCCGCGTGCTTGGGCACGTCGGGGTCGGTGCGGGCGATGAGGATGGCCCAGCGGGAGTTGTGGGCGCCGGACGTCCACACCTTCTGCCCGTTGACGATCCAGTCGTCGCCCTCACGGACGGCCCGGGTGCCGAGCGCGGCCAGGTCGGAGCCGGCGCCCGGCTCGCTGAAGAGCTGGCACCAGACCTCCTCGCCGATCCACAGCGGCCGCAGATGGCGGAGCTTCTGCTCCTCCGTGCCGTACCTGAGGATGGTGGGCGCGGCCATGCCGAGGCCGATGCCGTTGCGGCGGGGGTCGTTGTCGGGGGCGCCGGCGGCCTCCAGCAGGGCGTCCACGACGACCTGGAGGGAGCGCGGGGCGCCGAGACCGCCGAGGCCCTCCGGGTAGTGCACCCAGGCGAGTCCGGCGTCGAACCGGGCCCGCAGGAAGTCGGACTTCGCGGTGGTGGCGGGCGGGTGGGCGGCCAGCAACTCGGCTGTGCGGCGCTCCAGTTCGGCGGCGTCGGTCATGCCGCTGCTCCCTTCGGCACGACGGTGACCCGGCCGGTGGTGACGCCGTCGCCGACGCGCTGCACGGCCGCCGCGGCCTCGCCCAGCGGCACCCGCTCGCTCACCAGCGGCCTGACGGCACCGCCGGCGGCCAGTTCGGTGAGCTGTTCGTGGCAGCGCAGGACGAGCCCGGGGTTCTTGGCGGCGTACAGGCCCCAGTGCAGTCCGAGGACCGAGTAGTTCTTCACCAGGGCGTGGTTGAGCGCCGGGGTCGGGATGGTGCCGCTCGCGAAGCCGACGACCACGATCCGGCCCTCGAAGGCGACGACCTTGGTCGACTGGGTGTAGGCCTCGCCGCCGACCGGGTCGAAGACCACGTCGGCACCCCGTCCGCCGGTGGCCTCCTTCACGGCGCCGATGACGTTCTCGGCACGCCGGTCGATGACGACGTCGCAGCCCAGTTCGCGGGCGACGGCGGCCTTGCCGGCCCCGCCGACGACGCCGATCACGGTGGCCCCGGCGGCCTTGCCGAGCTGCACGGCCGCGCTGCCGACCCCGCCTGCGGCGGCGTGCACCAGGAGCGTCTCACCGGCCTGGAGGGCCGCCCGGCGGTGCAGTGCGAACCAGCCCGTCTGGTAGCCGATGTGCAGCGCGGCGGCCTCGGAGTCGTCCAGCGCCTCAGGCGCGGGCAGCAGCGCGGCGGCGTCCGCGACCGCGTACTCGGCGAAGGCGCCGTGGGGCAGCACGGGGTTGGCGATCACCCGCCGGCCGTCCTCGGTCTCGCCGCAGAGTTCCACGCCGGGGGTGAAGGGCAGCGGCGGCTGGACCTGGTACTGGCCGCGGCACATCAGCACGTCGGGGAAGTTGATGTTGGCGGCACGCACCCTGAGCAGCACCTGGCCGTCGCCGGGCGTGGGCCGCTCCACCTCCTGGAGCCGCATCACCTCGCTCGGCTCACCGTTCTCGTGCACTTGCCATGCCTGCATGCGGTGCCTCCACAGACTGCTTCGTCAGGGTCCATCGCATACTAAGCGGTCGCTTGTCATCGAGGGAACCGTGTCCGGGGTCACAGCGTCACGCCTTCCCCCTGGGCCGCGCCCGGACGTGCATCCGCTCCCCCTGCGGCCCGAACAGGCTGAGGAACTCCACCGGCCCCTCCCCCGTCGACCCGAACCAGTGCGGCACCCGGGTGTCGAACTCCGCAGCCTCCCCGGCCTGGAGGACGACGTCGTGCTCGCCGAGCACCAGCCGCAGCCTGCCCGACAGCACGTACAGCCATTCGTAGCCCTCGTGGGTCCGCGGTTCGGGGTCGAGCCTGCGCTTCGGTTCGAGCACCTTGAAGGCCTGGAGACCGCCCGGCTGCCGGGTCAGCGGCAGGAAGGTGCGGCCGTAGCGCTCCATCGGCTTGGCCCGCACCCGCGGGTCCCCGACCGGCGGGGCGCCGACCAGCTCGTCCAGGGGCACCTGGTGGGCCTGCGCGATCGGCAGCAGCAGCTCCAGGCTGGGCTTGCGCAGCCCGGACTCCAGCCGGGACAGGGTGCTCACCGAGATGCCGGTGGTCTCGGACAGGGCGGAGAGGGTGACCTCCCGCTCCTTGCGGATCCGGCGGAGCCGGGGCCCCACCTCCGCGAGTACGTCGTCGGTCGTCATCCCTGCATTGCAGGTTCGGCAACTCCGTTTGTCAATCCGGCAGCGGCCGGGCGACGCTCGACGGCGGAGGTGGTCACCATGACCGATACGTACGAGGTGGTCGTCGTCGGAGGCGGCGCGGCCGGACTCTCCGCCGCACTGGTGCTGGGCCGGGCCCGGCGCCGCACCCTGGTCGTCGACGCCGGCGAGCCGCGCAACGCCCCGGCCGCCCATATGCAGGGCTTCCTGACCAGGGACGGCATGCCGCCGGAGGAGTTCCTGGCCGTGGGGCGGGAGGAGATCGCCCGGTACGGCGTGGAGCTGGTCCGGGACCGGGCGGTGGCGGCGGCCCGGGACGGCGGCTTCACGGTGTCGCTGGCCGGCGGCCGGACGGTCCGGGCCCGGCAGCTGGTCGTCGCCACCGGCCTCAGGGACGAGCTGCCGCCCGTGCCGGGCGTGGCCGAGCGGTTCGGCCGGGATGTGCTGCACTGCCCGTACTGCCACGGCTGGGAGGTCCGGGACCAGGCCTTCGGGGTGCTGGCCACGACCCCGCTGAGCGTGCACCAGGCGCTCATCGTCGGCCAGTGGTCCAAGAACGTGACGCTCTTCCTGCACCGGGTCGCCGAGGCCGAGCTGGGCGACGACGACCTGCGCCGCCTCGCCGCGGCCGGTGTGCGGGTGGTGCCGGGCGAGGTGGCGGGGCTGCGGGTCGAGGACGACCGGCTGACCGGTGTGCGGCTCGCGGACGGCACGGTGCACGGGCGCGAGGCGCTGTTCGTGGCCCCGCGCCCGGTCCCGCGCAACGAGCTGCTGGTCGAGCTGGGCGCGCGGATGCGGGAGACGCCCTTCGGCGCCTACCCGGTGATCGACGAGCGGGGTCTGACGACGGTGCCCGGACTGTGGGCGGCCGGCAACGCGAGCGGGTTCACCGAGCAGGTGGTCAACGCGGTCAGCCGGGGCTACCGGGCCGGGGCGGCGATCAACGGCGAGCTGCTCTTCGAGGACCTGGACGCGGCCGTCCGGATGTAGTGCGGGCGCCCGCGTAGCACCATGGCTGCATGCTGCTGGCCCGGCTCGCCGAAGTGTCCCGGGAGGTCGCCGCCACCGCGGCCAGGTCCCGCAAGACCGCGCTGCTCGCCGGGCTCTTCCGGGAGACGGCCCCCGACGACGTGCCGGTCGTCATCCCCTATCTGGCCGGCCGGCTCCCGCAGGGCAGGCTCGGCGTCGGCTGGAAGGTGCTGGGCCGGAGCGTTCCGCCGGCCGCCGGCCCGACCCTCACCGTCCGCGCGGTGGACGCCCGGCTCACCGAGCTGGGCAAGGTCTCGGGCCCCGGCTCGCAGGCCGAACGGGCGCGGATCGTGGGCGAGTTGATGGGCGAGGCCACCGCCGAGGAACAGCGCTTCCTGCTCGGCCTGATCACCGGCGAGGTGCGGCAGGGCGCACTGGACGCGGTGGCCGTGGAGGGTCTCGCCCAGGCGACCGGCACACCGGCGGCGGCCGTACGGCGGGCGGTGATGCTCGCCGGGTCGCTCCAGACGGTGGCCGGGGCGCTGCTCGCGGACGGCCCGTCGTCCCTGGAGCGTTTCCGGCTCACCGTGGGCCGCCCGGTGCTGCCGATGCTGGCGCACACCGCGGCCTCGGTCGCCGAGGCCGTGGGAAAGCTGGGCGACTGCGCGGTCGAGGAGAAGCTGGACGGCATCCGGGTGCAGGTCCACCGAGACGGCGACACCGTCCGGGTCTTCACCCGCACCCTCGACGACATCACCGACCGCCTCCCCGAGGTGACGTCCGCCGCACGGGAGCTGGCGGGCGACCGGTTCGTCCTGGACGGCGAGGTGCTCTCCTTCGACGCCGGCGGACGGCCCCGTTCCTTCCAGGAGACGGCGGGCCGGGTGGGCTCCCGCGCGGACGTGGCGAAGGCGGCACGGGAGGTCCCGGTCGCCCCCGTCTTCTTCGACGCGCTCTCGGCCGACGGCCACGACCTCCTCGACCTGCCCTTCGCCGACCGGCACGCGGCCCTGGCCCGGCTGGTCCCCGAGCCGATGCGGGTGCGCCGGGCACTGGTCCGCGGCCCGCGGGACACGGCGGCCGCCGAGGCGTTCCTGGCCGAGACCCTCGCCCGCGGCCACGAGGGCGTCGTCGTCAAGGCCCTGGACGCCTCCTACAGCGCCGGCCGCAGGGGCGCCTCCTGGCTGAAGGTCAAGCCGGTCCACACCCTCGACCTGGTCGTCCTGGCCGCCGAGTGGGGCCACGGCCGCCGCACCGGCAGGCTCTCCAACCTCCACCTGGGCGCCCGCACCCCGGACGGCTCCTTCGCCATGCTCGGCAAGACCTTCAAGGGCCTGACCGACGCGATGCTCACGTGGCAGACCGCCCGGCTGAAGGAGCTGGCCGTCTCGGACGACGGCCGGGTGGTGACCGTACGCCCCGCACTCGTCGTGGAGATCGCCTACGACGGCCTGCAACGGTCCTCCCGCTACCCGGCCGGCGTCACCCTCCGCTTCGCCCGGGTGGTCCGCTACCGCGAGGACAAGCCGCCGCGGGAGGCCGATACGGTGGAGACCCTGCTGGCCGCCCATCCGGAGGTACGACCGTGACGGAGCCGAGGCGAAGCGCGGGGCTGCTGCTGTTCCGGCACACCGGCGACGGCACAGAAGTGCTGCTCGGCCATATGGGCGGCCCGTTCTTCGCGAAGAAGGACGCGGGCGCGTGGAGTGTCCCCAAGGGCGAGTACGAACCTGGTGAGACCGCCTGGGAGGCGGCCAGGCGCGAGTTCCGGGAGGAGCTGGGCATGGCGCCGCCGGACGGCGGGGCCATCGCCCTGGGCGAGGTCCGGCAGACCAACGGCAAGATCGTCACCGTGTGGGCGGTCGAGGCCGACCTGGACCCGGCCGCCGTCGAACCCGGCACCTTCGTCATGGAGTGGCCGCCGAGGTCCGGCCGGATCCAGGAGTTCCCCGAGCTGGACCGGGTGGCCTGGCTGACCCCCGCCCGCGCCCGCGAGGTGATCGTCGGGGCGCAGGCCGCCTTCCTCGACCGGCTGGCGGAGCACCTGGGCCGACCGGGCTGAACAGCCGCGTACGCGTTGCGGCGGCCCGGGCCGCGCGGGAAGGTCGTACCAAGCCCGCTCCCCCGGAGGTCAGCCATGCCCATCGCCACGGTCAACCCGGCGAACGGCGAGACGCTCGAAACGTTCGAGGCCATGGACGACGACGAGCTCGAACGCCGCCTCGAACTCGCCGAGGCGACGTTCCGCACCTACCGCACGAGCGCGTTCGCCGAGCGCGCCCGGCTGCTGCACCGGGCCGCCGACCTGCTGGACGCGGACGTGGCGGACATCGCGCGCACGATGACCACCGAGATGGGCAAGCCGGTCACGCAGGCCCGCGCGGAGGCCGCGAAGTGCGCCAGGGCGATGCGCTGGTACGCCGATCACGCCGAGGAGCTGCTGGCCGACGAGGAGCCGGCCGGGACGGACGTGAAGGACTCGGGGGCGTCCCGGGTGCGGGTGCGCTACCGGCCCATCGGCCCGGTGCTCGCGGTGATGCCGTGGAACTTCCCGCTGTGGCAGGTGGTCCGGTTCGCCGCGCCCGCCCTGATGGCGGGCAACGTGGGGCTGCTCAAGCACGCCTCGAACGTGCCGCGGACCGCCCTGTACCTGGAGGACCTCTTCCACCGGGCGGGCTTCCCCGAGGGCTGCTTCCAGACCCTGCTGATCGGCTCCGGCGCGGTCGACGGGATCCTGCGCGACGAACGGGTACGGGCGGCGACCCTCACCGGCAGCGAGCCCGCGGGCCGGGCGGTGGCCGCCACCGCCGGGGAGATGATCAAGAAGACGGTGCTGGAGCTGGGCGGCAGCGACCCCTACGTGGTGATGCCCTCCGCCGACCTCGACCGGGCCGCGCGGATCGCGGTGACCGCGCGCGTGCAGAACAACGGGCAGTCGTGCATCGCCGCGAAGCGGTTCATCGTGCACACGGACGTCTACGACGCGTTCGCCGAGCGGTTCGCGGCGGGCATGGCGGCGCTGACGGTCGGTGACCCGATGGACGAGGCCACGGACGTCGGGCCGCTGGCGAGCGAGCAGGGCCGCGCGGACCTGGAGGAGCTCGTCGAGGACGCGAGGCGGTCGGGCGCCCGGGTGCTGTGCGGCGGGCGGCGGCCGCAGGGGCCGGGCTGGTTCTACCCGCCGACCGTCCTCGCCGGGATCCACCGCGACATGCGCATCCACCGCGAGGAGGCGTTCGGGCCGGTGGCCACGCTGTACCGGGCCGGCGACCTGGACGAGGCGGTGCTGATCGCCAACGACTCGCCCTTCGGGCTGAGTTCGAACGTGTGGACACGGGACGAGGCCGAGGTGGACCGGTTCGTACGGGACCTGGAGGCCGGTGGGGTGTTCGTCAACGGCATGACCGCCTCCCACCCGGCGTTCCCCTTCGGGGGAGTGAAGCGGTCCGGGTACGGGCGTGAGCTGTCCGGGCACGGAATCCGGGAGTTCTGCAACATCACCACCGTTTGGCAGGGTGCGTGACGGCCGCACGGCTACGATCCGTGTGTGAACCGCGAAGTGACTCTGCCTCTGATCGTCGACGACCGCGGTACCTTGCAGGTGGCCGCGGCCGACGTGAGTAAGTTGTTGCGGACCGTGGGCGGGCGGTGGGTACGGCTGGTGGAGGCCGGGGAGAGCGGGCTGGACGAGGACACCGTGGCCGCGCTGACCATCGAACTGGCCAAGCTCGCGGACCGGATCGACGTGGCCTGCATCGCGCACAGCAGCGGGCAGCAGGGGTAGTCCGGCGGGTGCGGCGCCGTGCGTGGGAGTGACCGCGCGGGCCGGCGGCGGGGGTCCCTGCACGCGCCCCGGGGCCGGATGCAGGAACGCCCGGTGGTCCGGGGGGATCGGGTGGTGTCGGTCCGGGGGCCGCGTGGCGGGTGTCCCGGGGGTCGCACGGCCTTCTGCGACGGGCGGCGCGTCCAAGGCCGACATCTGGCCTGACCTGCGGGTTTCACGAAGTTCGAGGGCCGCTCGGGGTGTCGCCTGCACCTCGACCGGACGTCTTCGGGCCTGACACCGGGTCACCGATTCGGAGTAGTCCGGCGCGAGATCGTCGCCCTCACGGGTGATCGTGAGGGAACCACCTCCTGAGGTGAACCACCTTCTGACCGGCCGGGCCCAAACCCGCCGGAAGGCTGAAAGCAGGCATGGTTCATGGCGACTTTGTGCAAACCCTCAGTGTCGGTCCCGGAATACGTGATCACGATGGAGGAGACGCTGGAACTGGCGCGCTCCCGCCACGCGGACCACCCGCAGCTGCCGTTGGCGCTGAGACTGATCGAGAACACGGGCGTACGCACCCGGCACATCGTGCAGCCGATCGAGGAAACCCTCAAGCACCCCGGCTTCGAGGAGCGCAACAAGCTCTACGAGGTCGAGGCCAAGGCCCGGGTCCCCGAAGTCATCCGGCGCGCGCTGGACGACGCCGAACTGCGCACCAGCGACATCGACGTGATCATCTACGTCTCGTGCACGGGCTTCATGATGCCCTCGCTCACCGCGTGGCTGATCAACGCGATGGACTTCGACTCCACCACCCGCCAGATCCCCATCGCCCAGCTGGGGTGCGCGGCCGGCGGAGCGGCCATCAACCGGGCGCACGACTTCTGCTCGGCGTACCCGGACGCCAACGCGCTCATCGTCGCCTGCGAGTTCTGCTCGCTGTGCTACCAGCCGACCGACCTCGGCATCGGCTCGCTGCTCTCCAACGGCCTCTTCGGCGACGGCATCGCCGCCGCCGTGGTCCGCGGCAAGGGCGGCAACGGCGTCGAGCTCGAACGCAACGGCTCGTACCTGATCCCGAAGACCGAAGAGTGGATCATGTACGACGTCCGGGCCACCGGGTTCCACTTCCTGCTGGACAAGCGGGTCCCCGCGACCATGGAGCCGCTCGCTCCGGCCCTCCAGGACCTGGCGGGACTGCACGGCTGGGACGCCTCCGACCTGGACTTCTACATAGTCCACGCCGGCGGGCCGCGAATCCTGGACGACCTCAGCAAGTTCCTCCGGGTCGATCCGCACGCGTTCCGGTTCAGCCGGGCCACGCTCACCGAGTACGGCAACATCGCCAGCGCCGTGGTCCTGGACGCACTGCGCCGGATGTTCGACGAGGGCGGCGCCGAGCACGCGGCGCGCGGCCTGCTGGCCGGGTTCGGTCCCGGTATCACCGCGGAGATGTCGCTGGGGCGCTGGCGGCGTTCGGACGAAGAGGCGGCCTGACCGAGATGACGCTCACCGAACCGCTCGACCCCGCCGACGAGGCCCCCGGCGAGGCCGCCTGTCCGGTCCGGCACTGGGAGGTGCCGGACCTGACGGGGGTGGACTTCGACCCCACCCTGACCGAGCTGATGCGCGAGGGTCCGGTCACCCGGATCCGGCTGCCCAACGGCGAGGGCTGGGCGTGGCTGGTCACCCGGTACGACGACGTACGGACGGTGGCCAACGACCCCCGGTTCAGCCGCGAGGCGGTGATGGACCAGCCGGTCACCCGGCTCGCCCCGCACTTCATCCCGGACCGGGGCGCGGTCGGCTTCCTGGACCCGCCCGACCACACCCGGCTGCGCCGCTCGGTGGCCGCCGCGCTCACCGCCAAGGGCGTGGAGCGGGTGCGCGAGCGGTCGCGCCTGATGCTGGACGAACTGGTCGACGCGCTCGTGCAGGACGGCCCGCCCGCCGATCTCACGGCGGCGGTCCTCAGCCCCTTCCCGATCGCGGTGATCTGCGAGCTGATGGGGGTCCCGGCGGCCGACCGGCACGACATGCACGTCTGGACCCAGCTGATCCTGTCCTCCTCGCACGGCAAGGAGGTCAGCGAGCGGGCGAAGCGCGAGATGGGCGCCTACTTCGCCGACCTCGTCGGGCGGCGCAGGAGCAGCATGGGCGAGGACGTGGCCTCGCTGCTCGGCACCGCGGTGGACCGGGACGAGGTCACGCTGGAGGAGGCCGTCGGTCTCGCCGTCCTCCTCCAGATCGGCGGCGAGGCGGTCACCAACAACAGCGGGCAGATGTTCTACCTGCTGCTGACCCGCCCCGACCTGATGGAGCGGCTGCGCGCGGAGCCGGCGATCCGCCCCCGGGCGATCGACGAGCTGCTGCGCTACATCCCGCACCGCAGCGCGGTGGGCCTGTCCCGGATCGCCCTGGAGGACGTGGAGGTCAAGGGCGTGCGGATCCGGGCGGGCGATGCGGTCTACGTCTCGTACCTGGCCGCCAACCGCGACCCGGAGGTCTTCCCGGACCCCGAGACGATCGACCTCTCGCGCAGCCCCAACCCGCATGTGTCGTTCGGCTTCGGACCGCACTACTGCCCCGGCGGTCAGCTCGGCAGACTGGAGGAGGAACTCCTGGTCGACGCCCTGCTGGACCGGCTGCCCGGGCTGCGGCTCGCGGTGCCCCCGGACCGGGTTCCCTTCAAGAAGGGGGCGTTGATCCGGGGACCCGAGGCCCTTCCGGTGACCTGGTGAGCAGCCGATGACGACGACCGAGGGACTCCTCGTGCCTCCGGGCCACGGGCGCGTGGTCCACACGCCGGCCCAGCGTGTCACGTTCAAGGTGACGGGCACGCACTCGCGGATGGCCTCCACCTTCGAGGTGGAGGTCCCGCCGGGCTTCGACGTGGGCGCCCATGTGCACACGCGCAGCGAGGAACTGTTCTACGTGCTCGAGGGCGAGCTGGACGTGCTCGCCTTCGAGCCCCGTGTCCGCACCCCCGACAACTGGCAGAGGTGGGAGTCGAGTTCGGGCACAAGGGTGGTGCGGGCGACCCCGGGCACGGTCATCGTCGTACCGCCCGGCTGCCCGCACGCCTTCGCCAACCCGACGGAGACACCCGCGCGGATGTTCTTCCAGGCGTCTCCGCCACCGGATCACGAGCGTTACTTCGAGGAGTTGCTGGAGATCCTGCGCGACGGTGGCCCACCGGACCACGAGGCCATCGAGGAACTCCGCGGTCGCTACGACATCGAACAGCTGACGCCTTTGAAGCACCGGTGAGTCGATGCGCCCCGCCAGCGGCGCGGGGCGCTGTCGATGAGCGGCTCCGCCGCGTGGGCGCGACCGGCCACGCGGCGGACGGCCGGTCCGAAGCGCACCCGCGCCCCCGCGGCGCCACCGGACCGGCATCCCCGAGGCGCTACCGGATCGGCATCCCCGCCAGCGTGCGGGCGATCACCAGCCGCTGGATCTCGCTGGTGCCCTCGAAGATCGTGTAGATCGCCGCGTCCCGGTGCATCCGCTCCACCGGGTACTCCCGGGTGTAGCCGTTGCCGCCCAGGATCTGGATGGCCTGCCCGGTCACCTTCTTCGCCGTCTCGCTCGCGAACAGCTTCGACATCGATCCCTCGGCCGCGGTGAACTGCTTGCCGTTGATCGCCATCCAGGACGCCCGCCACACCAGCAGCCGGGCCGCGTCGATGGACGTGCGCATGTCCGCGAGCTGGAAGGCCACGCCCTGGTTGTCGATGATCGGCCGGCCGAACTGCTCACGGGTCTTCGCGTAGTCGAGGGCGACCTCGTAGGCGGCCCGGGCGGTGCCCACGGCCATCGCCCCGACCGCGGGCCGGCTCGCCTCGAACGTGGCCATCGCGGCGTTCTTGACACGCTCGCCGCCCGTCCTGGCCCGCTCCCTGGCGCGGGCCAGCCGCTCGTCCAGCTTCTGCTTGCCGCCGAGCAGGCAGGAGCCCGGCACGCGGGCGTTGTCGAGGACGACCTCGGCGGTGTGCGAGGCGCGGATGCCGTGCTTCTTGAACTTCTGGCCCTGGGCGAGCCCGGGCGTGCCCGGCGGGACGATGAAGGACGCGTGGCCCTTGGAGCCCAGCTCGGGGTCGACGACCGCGACGACGACGTGGACGTTGGCGATGCCGCCGTTGGTGGCCCAGGTCTTCGTGCCGTTGAGCACCCACTCGTCCTTGGCCTCGTCGTAGACGGCCCTGGTGCGCATGGAGGCCACGTCGGAACCGGCGTCGGGCTCGGAGGAGCAGAACGCGGCGACCTTCACGTCGTTGGCGTCGCCGTACATCTGCGGGATCCAGGTGCCGATCTGCTCCTCGGTGCCGTTGGCGAGGACGCCCACGGCGGCGAGTCCGGTGCCGACGATCGAGAGCGCGATGCCCGCGTCGCCCCAGAACAGCTCCTCCATGGCCATCGGGATGCCGAGGCCCGTTGCGTCGAAGTACTGCTGGGCGTAGAAGTCGAGGGAGTAGATGCCGACCTTCGCGGCCTCCTGGATGACCGGCCAGGGGGTCTCCTCACGCTCGTCCCATTCAGCGGCCGCGGGGCGGATGACGTCGGCGGCGAAGCCGTGCAGCCAGTCCCGGACCTCTTTCTGTTCGTCGTTGAGCTCCATGGTGAACTCGGCCATGACCCCTCCAGCGGCGGCGCATAATCTGTTACTAGCGGTAACCCAAGTCTGTTACTCGTCAGTAGGAAAAGTCAACTCCCGAGGTCACCTCGGTAGCCAGTTCGAGGTGAGTCGGGCGTCAGGTGTTAGTTTGCGCAGGCGTCACCGAAACAGCACGGGGTGGGGAGAGCACATGGACACCACACAGCGGACCGAACAGCAGCGGTCCGCCGACCGTCGACGGCGCGAGCTGTTGGAGGCCGCGGACCGGGTGGTGCTGCGGGACGGTCCACAGGCTTCCATGAACGCGATCGCGGCCGAGGCCGGCATCACCAAACCCATCCTCTATCGCCACTTCGGCGACAAGGGCGGACTGTACGCGGCGCTCGCCAAGCGGCACACGGACGCCCTGCTGAACTCGCTGCGGGCCGCGCTGGACGCGCCCGCGGAGCGCCGCGAGCGGGTCGAGGCGACCCTGGAGACGTACCTCGCGGCGATCGAGGCACGGCCCCAGGTGTACCGGTTCCTGATGCACCCGGCCGAGGGCAGCCCGGGGGCGGAGCAGGGCTTCGACGTCGGCAAGCACTCGGCTCCGCTGCTGCGGCGGATGGGCGAGGAGCTGGCGCAGGTCATCGAGGACCGGCTGGACCTGGGACCGAGCAGCCAGCAGCTGGCCCGGGTGTGGGGGCACGGGATCGTCGGGATGATGCACGCGGCCGGGGACTGGTGGCTGGGGGAACGGCCCTGCTCCCGTGCCGAACTGGTCAAGAGTCTGGCTGATTTGCTCTGGGGCCGGCTGGCGGCCGCGGGGGACAAAGTGGGAGGTCCCGGATTCTGAGGGCGGTGCCGTGAAGGCGGTTCCCTGACGTCCGCGTGCCGTGTCACGGCCGCCAGGAGGACTTCGCCACCTGGCGCGTCAGCCTGCGCTTGCGCCACCCCGTGACGCGGTCCGCGTACACCCGGCCCTCCAGGTGGTCGGTCTCGTGCTGGAGACATCTGGCGAAGAAGCCCGTGCCGTGGATCGTGACGGGCTCCCCGGTGGCCGTGAACCCCTCGACGACCGCGTGGTCGTAGCGTTCGGTGCCCGCCTCCAGGCCCGGCAGGGACAGGCAGCCCTCGGGGCCGCGGACCGTGACGCCGTCCGCCTCGACCAGCCGGGGGTTCACCACATGGCCCAGGTGGCGGACCTCGTCGTCGTCGGGACAGTCGAACACGAACACCCGCAGCGACTCCCCCACCTGGTTCGCGGCCAGCCCCACCCCCTCGGCCGCGTACATCGTCGCGAACAAGTCCTCCACCAGCCGGGACAGTTCGGGGCCGAACGCGGTGACCTCCGCGCAGCGGGCGTGCAGCACGGGGTCGCCGAGCAGGGTGAGAGGCCGGACCCGCCCGTGGGCGCCCGGAATGGAACCTTGTCGCATGGCCGCAAGGGTACGGTTCGATTCGGCCCCTGCCCGCCGCGCAGGCATGGGCCGGAATTCGGGCGTGCGAACGGATCTCGATAGGCTGAGGTGCACACCACGTTGCCGGATGGCTCAGGCGCGGCGCGTACGGCTAGGAGGATCGAGAACTGATGGCAGGCAACTCGGACCCGCTCACGCCGCGGGCCAAGCTGGCCGTGACCGCGGGCAAGGCGGTTGCGGCGGCGTCCCGTGCGGCGGGACGCGGCAGCGGATCCGTGATCGGTGGCAAGGTCGCACTCAAACTCGACCCCGATCTCCTCGCCCGGCTCGCCACCCACCTGGACGTCACGCTCGTCTCGGCGACCAACGGCAAGACGACCACCACCAGGCTCATCGCCGAGGCGCTGAAGGCCGCGGGGCCGGTCGTGTCGAACGCGCTCGGCGCCAACATGCCCGCGGGCATCACCTCGGCGCTGGCCGGCGGCTCGGACGCCAAGTTCGGCGTCATCGAGGTCGACGAGAAGTACCTGGCCGGGGTGGCCCGGGACACCGCACCCAAGTGCATCGCACTGCTCAACCTCTCCCGCGACCAGCTCGACCGGGCCGCCGAGACCCGGATGCTCGCCGAGAACTGGCGCGAGGGCCTGTCCGGCTCCAAGGCCGTCATCGTGGCGAACTGCGACGACCCGCTGGTCGTCTGGGCCGCCTCCTCCTCCCCGAACGTGATCTGGGTCGCGGCCGGGCAGATGTGGAAGGACGACGCCTGGTCCTGCCCGTCGTGCGGCGGCGTGATGCAGCGGCCCGGCGACGACTGGTTCTGCGGTGAGTGCGGTTTCCGCCGGCCGACGCCCAGCTGGGTGCTCTCCGGCGACCACGTGCTCGACCCGCACGGTTCCGCCTGGCCCATCCACCTGCAGCTGCCCGGCCGCGCCAACAAGGCCAACGCCGCCTCGTCGGCCGCCGTCGCCGCCGTCTTCGGCGTACCGCCGCAGGTCGCCCTGGAGCGGATGTACCAGGTGCAGGCCGTCGCGGGCCGCTACGACGTCGTGCAGTTCCAGAACCGCGACCTGCGCCTGCTGCTGGCGAAGAACCCGGCCGGCTGGCTGGAGACGTTCTCGCTCATCGACCCGCCGCCGGCGCCGGTGATCCTGTCGGTGAACGCCCGCGGCGCGGACGGCACCGACACCTCCTGGCTGTGGGACGTGGACTACACCCGCCTCACCGGTCACCCGATCTTCGTGCTCGGCGACCGCAAGCTGGACCTCGCGGTACGCCTGGAAGTCGCCAACCAGCACTTCCAGGTCTGCGACTCCCTCGACCAGGCCGTCCAGATGTGCCCGCCTGGCCGGGTCGAGGTCATCGCGAACTACACCGCGTTCCAGGACCTGCGCCGCCGCGTCGGCAACTGACCACGAAGGACGAGGACTTCATGAGCGACAACCAACTGCGGCTGGTGTGGATCTACCCGGACCTGCTCAGCACCTACGGCGACCAGGGCAACGCGCTCGTCGTGGAGCGCCGGGCCCGGCAGCGCGGCCTGGACGTGGCCCGGCTCGACGTGCGCAGCGACCAGCCGATCCCGACCTCCGGCGACATCTACCTGATCGGCGGCGGCGAGGACCGTCCGCAGCGGCTGGCCGCCGAGCGGCTGCGCCGCGACGGGCACCTGTACCGGGCGGTGGAGAACGGCGCGATCGTGTTCTCCGTGTGCGCCGGCTACCAGATCCTCGGGCACGAGTTCATCAACGACCTCGGGCAGCGGGAGCCGGGGCTCGGGCTGCTCGACGTGACGACCGTGCGCGGCACCGGCGAGCGGTGCGTCGGTGACGTCCTCGCCGACATCGACCCGCGGCTCGGGCTCCCCCAGCTCACCGGGTTCGAGAACCACCAGGGCGTCACCCAGCTCGGCCCCACCGCCCGCCCCTTCGCCCGGGTCCAGCTCGGCAGGGGCAACGGCACCGGGGACGGCACGGAGGGCGCGTACAACGACACCGTGTTCGGTACGTACATGCACGGGCCCGTCCTCGCCCGCAACCCGCTCATCGCCGACCTGCTGCTGAAGCTGGCGCTCGACGTGAACGCGCTGCCGCCGATCGACGACCACTGGTACGAGGCGCTCCGCAACGAGCGGATCGCCTCCGCCCAGCAGCCCGCGTAACCGCAGGCCGGACGGCTGATCCGGGGCCCGCCTGACGACGCGTCCGCTCACATGTGCGGGCGCGTCCAGCAGGCGGACGCCCGCTACGGACGGACCCCCTCGCGCCGGTAGGGTGGCCGCGATGTCAGCCGGACAGCGTGGTCCGGTCCTCGGCCCACGTGGAGAAGGTTGTTTCGGGCTATGCGCATTGGTGTCCTCACGTCCGGCGGCGACTGCCCCGGCCTGAACGCCGTCATCCGGTCCGTCGTCCACCGTGCCGTCGTCGACCACGGCGACGAGGTCATCGGCTTCCGGGACGGCTGGAAGGGCCTCCTGGAGTGCGACTACCTCAAGCTCGACCTCGACGCCGTGGCCGGCATCCTGGCCCGCGGCGGCACGATCCTCGGTTCCTCCCGGGTCCAGCCCTCGCATCTGCGCGACGGCGTGGAGCGGGCCAAGGGGCATGTGGAGGAGCTCGGTCTCGACGCGATCATCCCGATCGGCGGTGAGGGCACGCTCAAGGCGGCCCGGCTGATGTCGGACGCGGGTCTGCCGGTCGTCGGCGTGCCGAAGACCATCGACAACGACATCGCGGTCACGGACGTCACCTTCGGCTTCGACACGGCCGTCGGGGTCGCCACGGAGGCGCTGGACCGGCTGAAGACGACCGCCGAGTCCCACCAGCGGGTGCTGGTGGTGGAGGTCATGGGGCGGCACACCGGCTGGATCGCCCTGCACTCCGGGATGGCGGCCGGCGCGCACGCCATCGTCGTGCCCGAGCGGGCCTTCGACATCGAGGAGCTGGCCCGCCGGGTCGGCGAGCGGTTCGAGGCGGGCAAGCGGTTCGCCATCGTCGTCGCGGCGGAGGGCGCGAAGCCGAAGGCCGGCACGATGGCCTTCGACGAGGGCGGCAAGGACATCTACGGCCACGAGCGGTTCGCCGGGATCGCCCGGCAGCTCTCCGTCGAGCTGGAGGAGCGGCTCGGCAAGGAGGCGCGGCCGGTCATCCTCGGGCACGTGCAGCGCGGCGGCACCCCGACGGCGTACGACCGGGTGCTGGCGACCCGGTTCGGGTGGCACGCGGTGGAGGCCGTGCACCGCGGGGAGTTCGGCCACATGACCGCGCTGCGCGGGACGGACATCGTGATGGTGCCGCTGGCGCAGGCCGTCGAGACCCTGAAGACGGTCCCCGCGCAGCGGTACGAGGAAGCGGAGACGGTGCTCTAGGCGGGGCGGTCGTGCCCCCCGCTCACAGGCATCGTCGGGGGCGGTTCTAACCTGGGGGCGACGGAAAACGCACAACCCCCCACGAATCAGGAGCCGCCGGATGGAGCACAGCGGGCACGGCATGACGATGGATCTGCCGCCGTTCACGCTGGGGCGCGGGCTGGAGTGGTCGGCGGATCCCTTCTTCCTCGTCGCGTGCGTCGCCGGGCTCGCCCTGTACGGGTGGGGTGTGGTGCGGCTGCGGCGGCGCGGGGACGCGTGGTCCGCGGGGCGGACCGTGTCGTACGTCGCCGGCGTCCTGACGATCATGCTCATGATGTGCACCCGGCTGAACGACTACGGGATGGTCATGTTCAGCGTGCACATGGTGCAGCACATGGTCATCAGCATGCTGTCCCCCATCCTGATCCTGCTGGGCGCCCCGATGACCCTGGCGCTGCGCGCGCTGCCCGTCGCCGGGAAGGGCCGCAAGGGGCCGCGTGAGCTGCTGCTGGCCCTGCTGCACAGCCGGTACATGCGGGTCGTGACCCATCCCGCCTTCACGATCCCGCTGTTCATCGCGAGCCTGTACGCGCTCTACTTCACTTCCCTCTTCGACTTCCTGATGGGCTCCAGGACCGGGCACGTCGCGATGATGGTGCACTTCCTGGCCGTCGGTGTCGTCTTCTTCTGGCCGATCATCGGCATCGACCCGGGGCCGCACCGGCCGGGTTACCTGATGCGGATGCTGGAGCTGTTCGCCGGGATGCCCTTCCACGCGTTCTTCGGCATCGCGCTGATGATGGCCTCGCAGCCGATGGTGGAGACGTTCAGGAACCCGCCCGCCTCGCTCGCCGTCGACGCGCTCTCCGACCAGAACGCGGCCGGCGGGATCGCCTGGGCCTTCAGCGAGGTTCCGTCCGTGCTGGTGCTGATCGCCCTGCTGTTCCAGTGGTACGGCTCCGAGCAGCGCCAGGCCCGGCGAAAGGACCGGGCCGCCGACCGGGACGGCGACAAGGAACTCGAGGCTTACAACGCCTATTTGGCCTCACTGAACGCACGCAAGGGCTGAACGGCTTTTCGTTCAGTAGCATGAAGCGCGTGGGGAAAACCGCCGGGGGGAGCGGTGATGACACTTCGCGCTTTTCTGCACAGGGCCTTTCTCTTCGCCGTCCTGGTTCCGGTGCTGACGGTCAGCGGGTGCGGGCGCGGCTCGCCGCTGTCCGTCGTCCGGGCGGTCGCCGCCGACGTACCGACGGCGAACCCGTTCTTCGCCGAGGACCAGGGGCTCGGCCACGACGAGCGGGTGCGTTCGCTGCCGGTGCGGGGCGGCCTCCAGCAGGGTGACTCGCCCGGTCTCTACGGCGGCACCCGGCAGCCGACGACCTGTGACGTCGGGAAACTCAGGAAATTCCTCACCGATCCCGTGAACCACGACAAGGCGCGGGCGTGGGCCGGTGTCTTCGGAATCGGCACCGGACGGATTCCCGCATTTCTCGACCGGCTCACTCCCGTACTGCTGCGTCACGACACCCTCGTGGAAAACCACGATTACAGGAAGGGAATCGCCGTCCCCTTCGACTCACTGCTCCAGTCCGGGATCGCCGTTCTCGTCGACCGGAGGGGGCAGCCCGCCGTGAAGTGCTCGTGCGGAAATCCGCTGCGGCCCTTCGGGGGCCGTGCGAACGGAGTCAAGGTCGAGTTCGGCGACGGCAACGAGAGGTGGCGCGGCTACGACCGCCGCGAGGTGAGCGCCGTACGCCCCGCCGTGCGCCCGCTGCGAGGGCTCGCCCTCGTCGACGTCAGCGCCCCCGGGCGGGGCATCGAACGGCCGGTCGGGACGACGGGCGCGCAGGACACCGTCTTCCGCACCGGCGAACGGCACGCCGTCCCCGAGGTCTTCGGCCTGTCCTTCGGGGAGGCGAGCCGGCGGCTGTCGGCCGCCGGGCTGGCGACGGCGTACGACGGCGCCGAGCCGCCGCCCGACGACGCCCGGGTCCTGGCGACGGCCCCGGCGGCGGGGACGTTGCTGCGGTTCGGGGAGTACGTGCTGGTACGGGTGGCCGGGGACGACCGGACCGGTGGGAGCGGCGGGCCGCCGAGTACACCGGGCGCGCCGGACACGCCGGCTCCGCCGTCCGGGACGGGAACGGGCTCGGGTGCCGGGACCGGGGCCTCCTCGGCCGCGCCGCCGGCGTCGTCGTCCGCGGGGGTGCCTTCCTCGGGCCCGCCGCCGTCGTCCTCTGCGCCGTCCTCGGCGCCGGCCGCGTCGTCCTCCGCACCGGCGGCGTCCCTCGCCGCGTCCTCCGCCGCGCCGTCGTCGTTCTCGTCGGCGCCGTCCTCCGCCGCCCGTCCGACGAGCGGCACCCCACTGCCCGCCGCCGGCTCTCCCCCGGTCGCGGCCGGTGCGGGCGGCTCGGGACCGATGACGTAACGCCTGACCCGGGAGTGGCCGGATGTCTCATGGATCACCGACGTCGGGAGTGGGCCGGGTCGTCGCCGGCCGGTATGTGCTGCTGAACCGGCTGGGCAGCGGCGGCATGGGGCACGTCTGGCTCGCGCACGACCGGAGACTGGAGTGCGAGGTCGCGCTCAAGGAGCTGGCCCTGCGGGACACGGACGAGGAGCGGGACCGGACGGCGCGGGTGGCCAGGGCCCGGGCGGAGGCGCGGCACGCGGCCGGGCTGCGCGGGCACCCGCACGTGGTGACCGTGCACGACGTGCTGGAGCACGCGGGGCTGCCGTGGATCGTCATGGAGTACGTGCCGGGCGCGGTCGACCTGCGCGACCTGGTGGAGCGGCGCGGGCCGCTGCCGCCCGCCGAGTGCGCCCGGATCGGCCTCGCCGTGCTGGACGCGCTGGCCGCGGGGCACGAGCGCGGGGTGCTGCACCGGGACGTGAAACCGGCGAACATCCTGCTCGCCCCGGACCGCGCGGGGGCGCCGTACGGCAGGGTGCTGCTGACGGACTACGGCATCTCGGTGCAGCCGGACGGCGGCGAGACCCGGTACACGGCGGCGTCGGCGCTGGTGGGGACGTCGGGGTATCTGGCGCCCGAGCGGGCCACGGGCGGGCCGCCGACACCCGCCGCCGATCTGTTCTCGCTGGGCTGCACGCTGTACCACGCGGTGGAGGGCCGGGGGCCCTTCGAGCGGGGTTCGCCGCTGTCGGAGATCACCGCCGTGGTGACGGAGGAGCCGGATCCGCCGGTGCGGGCCGGGGCCCTGACCGCCGTGGTGCTCGGGATGCTCGCCAAGGACCCGACGCTGCGCCTCCCGGCGGTGACCGCCGAGGCCGGGCTGGCGCGGGTCCTGGCCGCGCGGGAGGCGTTCGCCGCGGCGCGCACCGAACCGGGTTCGGTACCGCCCCGGGGCGAGGCCCCCGGCCCGGTCCGGCGGCCGGCCGGGCACCGCCGGCGGCGGCCCCTGCCCCGCGTCCTGCGCGCCTGCCTCGCCGCCGCCCTGGGCGTGGTGCTCGCCCTGGCCGGGGTGTGGTGGGCGACCGCGCAGCAGCCCGGCGGCGGGGGCGAGCGGCCGTACGGGGCCGCGGTGGGTCTCGCGCACCCGCTGAAGGACGGCGACTGCGTGCTCGCCGACTGGCCGGGCGGGACCCGGTTCGCGGGCGTTCCGCGGCTGGCCCTGGACCCGACCTGCGGGGACCGGGCGCCGGACGGCCAGGTGCTGGCCCTGGTGCCGGTGGCGTCCGCCGCCGAGGCCCGGGAGCGCGGGGCGGCGCGGTGCGCGCGGCGGACGAGGGACCTGCGCGGGAGGCTCGCCGATGTGCGGTCGGTGGCCGTCGTACCGACCGGGCGGGGGTTCCGGGCCGCCGGCGGGCGGGTGGCGTGTCTGGTGCTGGGGGCGCACGGGCCGGTGTACGGGCCGTTGGACGGGCACCGCGGGGCGGGCACCTCGTTCGCGGACACGGCCACCATGCAGGAGCGGGACTGTCTGCGGGTGCCGTCGGCGCGGGAGGCCGTGCTGGTGCCGTGCTCGGGGGCGCACGACCAGCAGGTGCTGGGATTCACCCGGCTCGGCGCCGGTGTGACCCTGGCGCAGGCGCGCACCAGGTCGGACGCGGCCTGTGCGCGGGACGTGCCGCCCCGGCGGTACGGATTCGGCCCTTCCGTGTACGAGGCGGCCTCCTGGACCAGTGAGGGGATGTGGAAGACCGGGGCTCATTTCGTCGTCTGCGCCGTCCGGAAGCAGAACGGGGGCACCATGGAGGGAGACGGCCCATGAGGAGGGTGTCGCGATGCCCGGTTCCGCGAACGGTTCGAACGGCGCGACCAAGGCGATGGGGGTGCTCACCGTCGGCGGCCTGGTGGTGGTCACGGCCTACACGGTGGCGCTCGGCGGCAACGGCTGGCTGTGGTTCGGCTGGGTGGTGCTGGGGCTGCTGACCCTGGCGATGGTGATGACGCAGCAGAACGGCTGACCGGTCAGTCCGCCGTGAGGCGGGCCGTGCGGTGGACGCCCGGCTGGTACTTGGGCAGCCGGGCGGTGATCCTCATGCCCGCTCCGGGGGCGGTCTCGATGACCAGGCCGTGGTCGTCGCCGTAGACCTGGCGCAGCCGGTCGTCGACGTTGGACAGGCCGATGCCGCCGGAGGGGCTGCCCTCGCCCGCGAGGATGCGGCGCAGCAGGACGGGGTCCATGCCGGCGCCGTCGTCCTCGATGACGACCAGGGCCTCGGCGCCCGCGTCCTGGGCGGTGATCTGGATGTGGCAGATGCCGGTCTTCCCCTCCAGCCCGTGCTTGACGGCGTTCTCGACCAGGGGCTGGAGGCAGAGGAAGGGCAGGGTGACCGGGAGCACCTCGGGGGCGATCTGGAGGGTGACCGTGAGACGGTCGCCGAAGCGGGCCCGGACCAGCGCCAAGTAGTGGTCGATGGCGTGGAGTTCGTCGGCGAGGGTGGTGAAGTCGCCGTGCCTGCGGAACGAGTAGCGGGTGAAGTCGGCGAACTCCAGGAGCAGTTCGCGGGCGCGCTCGGGGTCGGTGCGGACGAACGAGGCGATCACCGCGAGCGAGTTGAAGATGAAGTGCGGGGAGATCTGGGCGCGCAGGGCGCGGATCTCGGCCTCGATGAGGCGGGTCCGGGAGCGGTCGAGGTCGGCCAGTTCCAGCTGGACGCTGACCCAGCGGGCCACCTCGCCTGCGGCCCGGACCAGTACGGCGGACTCGCGCGGGGCGCAGGCGACCAGGGTGCCGTGGACCCGGTCGTCGACGGTGAGCGGGGTGATCACGGCCCAGCGGACCGGGCAGTCGGGGGTCTCGCAGTGCAGTCCGAAGGCCTCGCCGCGGCCGGACTCCAGCGGTCCGGCGAGGCGCTCCATGATCTCGGTGCGGTGGTGGCCGCCGACGCCGTCCCAGACCAGCACGTTCTCGTGGTCGGTGAGGCAGAGCGCGTCGGTGCCGAGCAGGGTGCGCAGCCGGCGGGCCGAGCGGCGGGCGGTCTCCTCGGTGAGGCCGGCGCGCAGCGGGGGCGCGGCGAGGGAGGCGGTGTGCAGGGTCTCGAAGGTGGCGTGCTCGACGGGTGTGCCGAGGCCGCCGCCGAGGCTCTCGGGGCGGGCGGTGCGGCGGCCGAGCCAGAAGCCGGCGGCCAGCAGCGGGAGGATGGCGACCAGGAGGCCGGCCAGGAATCCGGTCACGTCCTGGCCTCACGGGGTCCGGTGGCCTCCGCGCGCAGTTCCTCGGGCAGGTGGAAGCGGGCCAGGATCGCGGCGGTGCCGGGCGGTATCCGGCTCGCGGTCGCGAGGGACACCAGGATCATGGTGAGGAAGCCCAGCGGCACCGACCAGAGGGCGGGCCAGGCGAGCAGGGCGTGCGCGGATCCGGTGCCCGGGAAGTCGGCCATGGTCGCGGTCACCGCGCAGAACGCCGAGCCGCCGCCGACGAGCATCCCGGCGGCGGCGCCGGGCGGGGTCAGCCGCCGCCACCAGATGCCGAGGACCAGGAGCGGGCAGAACGAGGACGCCGAGACGGCGAAGGCGAGGCCCACGGCATCGGCGACCGGCAGCCCGCCCACCAGCACGCTGGCGGCGAGCGGTACGGCCATCGCCAGCACGGTGCCGAGCCTGAAGTGGCGTACGCCGCGCGAGGGGAGGACGTCCTGGGTGAGGACGCCGGCGACCGCCATGGTCAGTCCGGAGGCGGTGGAGAGGAAGGCGGCGAAGGCGCCGCCGGCCACCAGCGCGCCGAGCAGCTCGCCGCCGAGGCCGCCGATGATCCGGTCGGGCAGCAGCAGTACGGCGGCGTCCGCGTCTCCGGTGAGGGTGAGTTCGGGGGTGTAGAGGCGGCCGAGGGCGCCGTAGACGGGCGGCAGGAGGTAGAAGAGGCCGATCAGGGCGAGGACGGCGACCGTGGTGCGGCGGGCGGCGACGCCGTGCGGGCTGGTGTAGAAGCGGACGACGACGTGCGGCAGGCCCATGGTGCCGAGGAAGGTGGCGAGGATCAGTCCGTAGGTGGCGTACAGCGGGCGTTCCTCGCGGCTCTCGGCGAGCGAGGTGGACATGCCGCCGCCGGTGCCGCGGTCGGTGGCGGGGACGCGGGTGCCCGCGGCGAAGGTGAGCCGGGTGCCGGCGGCGATGCGGTGGGTGCCCTCGGGGAGGGTGACCGGCGCGTCGTGGTGCGGGCGGCCGTCGACCGTGCCGGTGACGGTGACCGTGAGGGGGCGGTCGAGCCGGAGGGCGAGGGTGTCCTGGACGGCGACGGTGCGCCGGTCGCGGAAGGCGGCGGGCTCGTCGAAGGCGTGGGTGGGGGCGCCGGCGTTCTGCCAGGCGAGGACGAGGAAGAGGGCCGGGACCAGCAGGGCGGTGAGTTTGAGCCAGTACTGGAAGGCCTGGACGAAGGTGATGCTGCGCATGCCGCCGGCGGCGACGGTGGCCACCACGACCACGGCCACGATGAGCCCGCCGAGCGCGTCGGGGGCGCCGGTGAGCACCGCCAACGTCAGTCCGGCGCCCTGGAGTTGGGGCAGCAGATAGAGCCAGCCGACGCCGACGACGAACGTCCCGGCGAGCCGTCGTACGGCCTGTGAGGCGAGCCGGGCCTCGGCGAAGTCGGGGAGCGTGTAGGCGCCGGAGCGGCGCAGCGGGGCGGCGACGAACAGGAGGAGGACCAGGTAGCCGGCCGTGTAGCCGACCGGGTACCAGAGCATGTCCGGGCCCTGGACGAGGACCAGCCCGGCGATGCCCAGGAAGGAGGCGGCGGAGAGGTACTCGCCGCTGATGGCGGCCGCGTTGAGGCGTGGGCCGACGGTGCGGGAGGCGACGTAGAAGTCCGAGGTGGTCCGGGAGATGCGCAGGCCGAAGGCGCCGACGAGGACGGTCGCGACGACCACGAGGGCGACGGCGGGTACGGCGTAGCCGGAGTTCATCTCGCCTCAAAGCGGCTGCGGTTCATCGGTCCTCGACGAGGCGGACGAAGTCCTCCTCGTTGCGTTCGGCGCGGCGCACGTACCAGCGGGCGAGCAGGATCAGTGGGGCGTAGAGGCAGAAGCCCAGCACCAGCCACTCCAGGCGGCGGGCCTCGGGGGCGGCGGCGAAGACCAGCGGGAGCGGGCCCACGAGGAGCACGAGGACCGCGAACACGGCCAGGGCGGCGCGGAGTTGGGTGCGCATCAGGGAGCGGACGTAGGTGTGGCCGAGGGTGGTCTGCTCGTCGATCTCGGTGCGCGGCCGGTAGTAGCCGGAGGTACGGCGGCTGCGGCGGGGCGGGCCGGTGACGACGACCCGGCGTTCGGCGGGGTCCGTGGGCAAGGTCAGGCCCTCCTCATCAGCAGGTCGCGCAGCTCGCGGGTGTGGCGCCGGCTGACCTGGAGTTCCTCGCCGCCGACCAGGACGCTCACGGTGCCCGCGTCCAGGCGGAGTTCGCCGATGTGGCGCAGGGCGACGAGGTGGCGGCGGTGGATGCGGACGAAGCCCCGGGAGCGCCAGCGCTCCTCCAGGGTGGAGAGCGGGATGCGGACGAGGTGGCTGCCGCGGTCGGTGTGCAGCCGGGCGTAGTCGCCCCGGGCCTCGACGTGTGTGATGTCGTCCACCGCCACGAACCGTGTGACACCGCCGAGTTCGACCGGTATGTGGTCGGGGTCGGGTTCGTGCACGGGTATCCGGGGGGTGGCGCCGCGCAGTTCGGCGGCCCGCCGTACCGCCTCGGCCAGGCGTTCCTTGCGCACCGGCTTGAGGACGTAGTCGACCGCCTTGAGGTCGAAGGCCCTGACCGCGAAGTCCTCGTGGGCGGTGACGAACACGACCAGCGGGGGCCGGGCGAACCCGGTGAGCAGCCGGGCCATCTCCAGGCCGTCCAGGCCGGGCATCTGGACGTCGAGGAAGACGACGTCGATCGCGTCCGCGCCCTGAGGTCCGGACTCCAGGGCCCGGGTGATGCGGCGCAGCGCCTCGGTCGCGTCCCCGGCGCCCTCGACGCTGCCGATGCGCGGATCGGCGTGGAGCAGGTACAGCAACTCCTCCAGCGAGGGGCGTTCGTCGTCGACGGCGAGGGCGCGCAGCATGAACGGAGTGTAGGCGGCGGAGCGGGGCGCTGGACATGTGCCGGACGTGGACGTCCGCGCCGGACGAAGTGGCGTTCCCGGCCCGTCCGCGCCCGTGGATACAGTGCGGACATGAACAGCGGCACCGCCTCTTTCGACGATCTCGACCGCAAGATCACCACCGCGCTGATGGCGAACGCGCGGACCAGTTTCGCCGAGATCGGCGCGGCCGTCGGGCTGTCGGCGACGGCCGTGAAGCGGCGGGTCGACCGGCTGCGCGAGACCGGTGTGATCACCGGGTTCACCGCCACCGTGAAGCCGTCCGCCCTGGGCTGGCGCACGGAGGCGTACGTCGAGGTGTACTGCGAGGGCGCGGCACCGCCCCGGCGGCTCGCGGAGGTGGTGCGCAACCATCCGGAGATCACCGCGGCCATGACGGTGACCGGCGGCGCGGACGCGCTGCTGCACGTGCGGGCCAGGGACGTGGACCACTTCGAGGAGGTGCTGGAGCGGATCCGCGTCGAGCCCTTCATCCGGAAGACGATCAGCGTGATGGTGCTGTCCCACCTGCTCCCGGAGAGCCCGGAGGCGGGCGCGACCCACCCGGCGCCACAGTAGGCCCCGATAAACGCACCGATGCTGCGTATGCACGACCACAGACGCAGTATTCCTGCACAGACACGCAACATTTATCGCTTGTCGTGCGGATACGTCGCTTTCTACCTTGGTGTCAACCCTCAGTCGACACCGCAGGAGAGCGGAGGAACACCTCTGTGCCCGAAAGCCGTGTGCCGCGCGTCCGGCGCTTCCTCGTCTGCGAACCCAGACACTTCGCCGTGCAGTACGCGATCAATCCCTGGATGAACCCCGACACCAGGGTCGACGTCGACCTGGCCCAGGAGCAGTGGACCGCGCTGATCGGCGCCTACCGCTCCCGCGGCCACAGCGTCGACCGTCTGGAGCCGGTCGCCGGCCTGCCCGACATGGTCTTCGCCGCGAACTCGGCGGTGGTCGTCGGCGGCCGGGTCTTCGGCTCGCTGTTCCACTCGCCCGAGCGGCGCCCCGAGTCCACCCACTACGACCTCTGGTTCAGGACGGCGGGCTACGACGTGCACCGCCCCGGCTCGGTGGTCGAGGGCGAGGGCGACCTGGTCTGGACGGGCCGCTACCTGCTCGCCGGCACCGGTTTCCGCACCACCCGCGAGGCGCACCGGGAGGCGCAGGAGTTCTTCGGCCACCCGGTGATCAGCCTGACCCTGGTGGACCCGTACTTCTACCACCTGGACACCGCGCTGTTCGTGCTCGACGACACGAACATCGTCTACTACCCGGAGGCCTTCTCCGCCGGCAGCCGGGACGTGCTGCGCCGGCTGTTCCCGGAGGCGGTCCTCGCCACCCGCGACGACGCGATGGCCTTCGGCCTGAACTCCGTCTCCGACGGCCGCCACGTCTTCATCGCCCCGCAGGCCGAGGCCCTCGCCGCCCGCCTGGGCGACCAGGGCTACGAGCCCGTCCCGGTCGACCTGTCGGAGTTCCACAAGGCCGGCGGCGGCATCAAGTGCTGCACCCAGGAAATCCGCTGAGGACCAGGAGATCGCCCTGATGACCGCACCCGCGCGCACCCGTACGGCTCGCTCCTCCGCCGAACTGATCGAGGCGGAGGAGCCGGTCCTCGCGCACAACTACCATCCGCTGCCCGTCGTCGTCGCCCGCGCGGAGGGCGCCTGGGTGGAGGACGTCGAGGGCCGCCGCTACCTCGACATGCTGGCCGGCTACTCGGCCCTCAACTTCGGCCACCGCCATCCGGCGCTGATCGAGGCCGCCCACCGCCAGCTGGACCGGCTCACCCTCACCTCCCGCGCCTTCCACAACGACCGGCTCGCCGAATTCGCCGAGCGGCTCGCGGAGTTGACCGGCCTGGACATGGTGCTGCCGATGAACACCGGCGCCGAGGCGGTGGAGAGCGGCATCAAGGTGGCCCGCAAGTGGGCCTACGAGGTGAAGGGCGTCCCGGCCGACCGGGCCACGATCGTCGTCGCGGCGGACAACTTCCACGGCCGTACGACGACGATCGTCGGCTTCTCCACGGACGAGTCGGCCCGGGCGGGCTTCGGCCCGTTCGCGCCGGGCTTCCGGATCGTGCCGTACAACGACCTGGCCGCGCTGGAGGCGGCGGTCGACGGGACGACGGCGGCCGTGCTGATCGAGCCGATCCAGGGCGAGGCCGGGGTGGTGATCCCGGACGAGGGCTATCTGACCGGGGTCCGTGAGCTGACCCGGCGGGCGGGCTGCCTGTTCGTCGCGGACGAGATCCAGTCGGGCCTCGGCCGCACCGGCCGGACCCTCGCCGTCGACCACGAGGACGTGGTGCCGGACGTGCTGCTGCTCGGCAAGGCGCTGGGCGGCGGGATCGTGCCGGTGTCGGCGGTGGTGGCCCGGCGTGAGGTGATGAGCGTGCTGCGGCCGGGCGAGCACGGCTCGACGTTCGGCGGCAACCCGCTGGCGGCGGCCGTCGGCACGGCGGTGGTCGGGCTCCTCGAAACCGGTGAGTTCCAGCGCCGGGCGGCCGAACTGGGCGTGATCCTGCGGGACGGGCTGGCGGAGCTGGTCGGCAGGGGCGTGGTGGGCTTCCGCTCGCGCGGGCTGTGGGCGGGGGTCGACGTCGACCCGGCGATCGGCACCGGACGCGAGATCGGCGAGCGCCTGATGCGCGAGGGCGTCCTGGTCAAGGACACCCACGGCTCGACGATCCGCCTGGCCCCGCCGCTGACCGTCACGGCCGACGAACTGCGCTCCGCACTCGCGTCGTTGGAGAAGGTCCTGACACCGGCCGACTGAACGGGAGTGAGCGGGTGAGCGGGTGAGCAGGAGGATTGAGGGGGACTGAGCCGAGGGACTGAGCGGGGGTGAGCCGGAAGGGGGAGCCGGGGGCTGAGCCTGAGGGCTGAGCAGGCGGGAGCCGGAGGCTGAGCGGGGGGGCTGAGCGGAGGCTGAGTCGAGGTGCTCAGCCGGGGAGGCCGAGTCGGCGCCCGAGCCTACGGCCAGCCGACAGCCGAGTCGGCGCCCGAGCCGACAGCCGGGTGTGCGGTGGCCGCGCCGACAGCCGAGTGTGCGGTGGCCGCGCGCCGTTGTGCGCACGGCCACCGCACGCTCTCGCTCAGCTCTTGCCGAGGAGCGTGTCCATCTCCTTGATCTCGGCGTTCTGGGCGGTGACGATGTCGTCGGCCATGCCGGTGGCCGGGGCGTAGTCACCCTTGATCTTCTCGGTGTCGGCCATCTCGACGGCGCCCTGGTGGTGTTCGACCATCATGGTGAGGAACATCGTGTCGAAGTCCTTCCCGCGGGCCTTCTTCAGCGCGGTCATGTCCGCGTCGGCCATCATCCCGGCCATGCCCGCGTGGCCGGAGTGGTCCATGCCCGCCATGGGCACGTCCTCGCCCCAGGCCCTCAGCCAGCCGGTCATGGTCCTGATCTCCGGGTCCTGGGCCTTCTCGATCCGGGCGGCCAGGTCCTTGACCTGGGCGGAGGAGGCCCGGTCGGCGGCGAGCCCGGCCATCACCAGGGCCTGCTGGTGGTGCGGGATCATGCCCTGCGCGAAGGACACGTCCTGCGCGTTGTGCGCGCCGGCGGCGGACGCCGTCGACGACGCGCCGTGGGCGGAGTGCGTGGTGTCGTCGCCGCTGCCGCACGCGGTGAGGGCGAGGGCGGCGGTCGCGGTCAGCGCGACGAGGACGGCACGGGTACGCGTGGTGGTCATGCTGGATCTCCTGCTGCGAAGGGTGTGAACGGGCACGCGGGAGCACGACCACGACGCTCGACGCGCGCGGCCGGCTCAGGTGCCTCTAGATCCGCAGGAGTTGGAGTTCGGCCAGATCGGGAGGTGCCCGGGCGCCGTCCGGCGCCGTGGCCGCGAGGGACTCGGCGGTGGCGGCGCGGCCGGTGACGGGCACCGGGTCCGGCACCAGCGCGGGCAGCACCGGTCCCCCGCTCACCGCGCCCGAGGCGCAGGTGGCGTCGGCGTGGTGGGCGTGGTCGCCGCCGCAGTGACCGTCGCCGCCGGAGCAGCCGTCGTCGGCGCTGACCATGACCGCCATGGCGGGGAGGGCCCGGTGGTGGGCGCCGTGCCGTTCCATGACACCGCCGGGGGCCAGCGCGTGCATACCGAACAGCCCGGCCAGCAGCCCCAGCACGAGCAGCGCTCGCCACCGCCGGTGCGGCGGTCGCGGGGTCGGCTGTCCGGTGGGGCGCATCGGCCCCATCCTATGCACGGGCTGAGAAGACACCGGCACGGACACGGCACCACCGCCCCGGACACCCGCACCACACCCTCCCCGAGCCTCAAGTCGACGCGGGCACGGCCCTGTTCTCCACCGGCACCGGACTTGAGGACGACGGCGACCGCCCGCGTTCTCGCCATGATCGCCGTGATCACCGCGCTCGCCGCGCTCGCCGCGCTCGCCGCGCTCACCGCGCTCGCCCGCGGTCCCGGGCGCTCCACCGGCCGAGCGGCGCGGGCCCGTCCGTCCGGGGCCGCCCGGAATCCCGGCGAGCGGGAAACGTAAAACGGGAGGGCTCCGGCGGGCGGTGCCCGCCGGAGCCCTCCAAGGTCCCGGCACCGCGGGGCGTACACCGCCCGGGTCACCTCAGGACGCCACGTCCACGCCCCGGACCTGGGACAACTCGTGCTTGAGGGCCGCGAGTTCGGCGCCGCCGGCCATGTGGTTGGTGAGTTCCTCCAGCGTGATCTCGCTGCGCTCGGCGGAGAGTTCGAGGGTGCCGAGCCGCAGCACGCTGAAGCGGTCGCCGACCATGTAGGCGTGGTGCGGGTTGTGGGTGATGAAGATGACGCCCAGACCGCGCTCACGGGCGGCCGCCACGTACTTCAGGACCACACCGGACTGCTTGACGCCGAGCGCGGCGGTCGGCTCGTCCAGGATGAGCACACGGGCGCCGAAGTACACCGCGCGGGCGATGGCCACGCACTGGCGCTGGCCGCCGGAGAGGGTCCCGATGGGCCGCTCCAGGTCGTCCAGGACGATGCCCATGTTGCGCAGTTCCTCGTCGGCGGTCCGCTTCATCCTCTCGAGGTCGAGACGGCGCAGGGGCCAGGGGCCCCTGGTCATCTCGGAGCCGAGGAAGAAGTTCCGCCAGACCGGCATCAGCGGGACGGTGGCGAGGTCCTGGTAGACGGTGGCGATGCCCTTGTCGAGGGCCTCGCGCGGGCTGGAGAAGCGCACCGGCTCCCCGTCGACCAGGAAGTCGCCCTCGGTGTGCTGGTGCAACCCCGAGATGATCTTGATCAGGGTGGACTTGCCCGCCCCGTTGTCACCGAGGACACAGGTCACCTGGCCGGGGAAGACCTTGAGGTCGACCCCGCGCAGGGCACGGACGTTGCCGTACGACTTGCCCGTGGCGCGCAGTTCGACGATCGCTCCGTCGCCGCCCTGCGGGGCATCGGCGGGTACGGCGCCGTGGGGCGCGGCTTCGTGAGTGGATGTCATGGGGGTCACCTCCGGGTCGCCGTGCGGCTGACCCACAAGTTGATCAGTACGGCGCCGAGCAGCATCACGCCCAGGAACGCCTTGAACCAGTCGGGGTTCCAGCCCGCGTAGACGATGCCCTGCTGCACCAGACCGAACATGAAGGCACCGAAGACCGGGCCGATCGCCGAACCGGCGCCGCCGGTCAGCAGGCAGCCGCCGATCACGGCCGCGGAGATGTAGATCAGCTCCTGCCCGACGCCCTCGCCGGACTGCACGGTGTTGAAGGAGAACAGCTGGTGCATGCCGACGAACCAGGCACCGAGGCCGACCAGCATGAACAGCGAGATCTTGGTGAAGGTCACCGGGACGCCCACGGCCCGCGCGGAGTCCTTGTTGCCGCCCACCGCGAAGACCCAGTTGCCGTACCTGGTGCGCAGCAGCACCCAGGTGGCGAGGGCCGCGAAGACCAGCCAGTACACCACGGTGATCTTGACCTGGACGCCGCCGAGCTCGAAGGAGGAGGCGAAGACCTTCTTGGCCTGGGCGAAGCCGTCCATGGTGCTGATGTCGTCGGTGGCGACGTTGCCGGTCACGAGCTTGGTGACGGCGAGGTTGACGCCCTGGAGGATGAGGAAGCTGCCCAGGGTGATCAGGAAGGAGGGCAGTCCGGTGCGCACCACCAGCCAGCCGTTGAGGAACCCGATCGCCAGCGACACGACCAGGGCCGCGATCACGCCCACCCACACGTTCAGGGAGAGCTGGTAGGCCAGCATCGACGCGGTCAGCGCGGAGGTGATCACCGCGACACCGGCCGAGAGGTCGAACTCCCCGCCGATCATCAGCAGGGCGACCGGCAGGGCCATCAGGCCGATCGTGGACGACTGGTACAGGATGTTCGCCAGCGAACCGCCGTCGCGTACCGGCGGGGCCGTGACCAGGAAGAACACCCACACGGCGACGGCGCCGAGGAACACGCCGACCTCTGGACGCGCCAACAGGCGCAGCAGCAGCGAGCGTTGTGCGGTGCGGCCGTCGGTCTCGCGGCCGGGGCCGGGGGCCGGCGGTGCGGACACCGCCGGCTCGGCGTGCTGCGTCGTCCCCATCACCGGGTGCCCTTCGAGGCGAAGGCGGTGACGGCGGCGACGTTGGACTTGTCGACGAAGGCCGGGCCGGTCAGCACCGGCTGCTCGCCACCGCCGCTGTAGTTGCCGTTGTTCTTGTAGAGCCACAGGGCGTCGACGGCGAGGTAGCCCTGGAGGTAGGGCTGCTGGTCCACGGCGAAGGCGATGGTGCCCTTGCTGATGGCTCCGGTCAGGTCCTTGTTGAGGTCGAAGGTGGCGATCTTCGCCTTGCTGTCCGCGTCGGACACCGACTGCACGGCCGTCATCGCGATCGGGGCGGCGAGCGTGACCACCTGGTCGATGGAGGTGTCCTGCTTGAGCTTGGCCGTGATCGTCGATGCCACGGACGGCATGTCGGTGCCGTTGACGTAGAGGGTCTGGAGCTTGCCGGAGAACGTCTTCTTCACACCGTCGCAGCGCTGGGTGAGGGCGACGTTGCCCTGCTCCTGGATGACGCAGACGGCGTTCTTGGCGCCTTCCGTGTTCAGCTTCTTGCCGAACGCCTCACCGGCCACCGTCTCGTCCTGGCCGAAGTACGACAGCATGCCGAGCTTCTTCCAGTCACTCAGACCGGCGTTGAGACCGGTGACGGGGATGCCCGCCTCGACGGCCTTGGCGACGACGTCCTTCATGGCGTCGGGCTTGGCGAGGGTGACCGCGATCCCGTCGACCTTCTGGTCGATCGCGTTCTGCACCAGGTTGGCCTGGTTGCCGGCGCTCGGGTCGGAGGAGTAGACCAGCTTGATGTTGTCCTTGGCGGCCGCGGCCTCGGCGCCCTTGCGGACGATGTCCCAGAAGGTGTCACCGGGTGCCTGGTGGGTGACCAGCGCGACCGTCATACGAGGGGTGCCGGCCTTGCCCGCGGCGGCGGTCGTACCGCCCTCCTCGGACTTCTTGCCCCCGGAGCTGCTGGAACAGCCGGCGAGGGTCAGGGCCGCCGCAGCCGCGACAGCCACCAGGGAGACCAGTCTGCGGGAGCGAGAGGTAGAGCGTTCCATCTGTCGTGCACCTCACTGTGCGACGGGGAGAGACGAGGGAGAGGTGGATCGCGAGGATCCGCAGGACGTCATCCGACCGCCGGATACGAACCTTTCGCCGCGATCGCGGCGCCTTGTCGAGACGGGATCAAATCCGCTGCCCCGCCCCCTGTCAAGACTTTGTCCGGACATCAGCTTGTCACGACGTTCTCATTTCGGAGCTAGAACGTTCTAGAGCCATGCCGCCGAACACCGCCGACAACGGGAGGGGATGCCACTAGGGAACTAGTACGTTCTAGAGATTGTCAAGACATGCGACCGTCCCGGCTTGCCGCGCGGGTGCCGCCGGGAGGCCTCAGCGGGGCGCGGGGCCGGTCGTCGCACGCTCGACCAGGCGGGGCGTGAGCACGGTCTCCCGCGGGGTTCCGCCCTTGATGAGGTCCAGGACGGCGGTCACCGCGGCGTCCGCCATGCCGACCGCGTCCTGGGAGACGGTGGTCATCTGGACGTGCGGCATCTTCGCCAGTCGCGAGTCGTCGTAGCCGACCACGGAGATCTCCCCGGGCACGGCACGGCCGTGATGGGCGAGAACGTCCAGCACACCGGTGGCGGTCCGGTCGTTGAAGGCGATGACGGCGGTGGGCCGCGACACCTGCCGGTCCAGCAGGTAGCGCATGCCCTCCGCGCCGGCCTCCTCGGTGAGGCCGCCCGCGAGCACGTCGGCGAAGTCGGCCAGCCCGTGCTCGGCCATCCCCTGGAGGAAGCCGATCCGGCGGTCGGAACTGCCCGGGGCGCCGGCGCCGTCGATGTGCGCGATCCGCCGGTGCCCCAGGCCGACGAGGTGGTCGACCGCGAGCCTGATGCCCAGCAGGTCGTCACCGCGGACGGCCCCGACGGTCGGCACCGCGCTGCGACGGGCGACGAGCAGGGTGGGCAGCCGGGCGGCCAGTTGTTCGAGTTCCGTGTCGGACAGGCTGCTGCCCAGCAGGACGGCGGCTTCACAGCGCTCCCTGAGCAGGGCGTCGACGGCCGTGGACTCCGCACGGCTGGGAGCCACCGCGCTGATCACGGCCTCGTAACCCTGTCGCGCCGCGGCCGCGTAGAGGTGCTCGACGAGGTCGCCGTGGAAGGGCTGCTGGAGCTCGAAGACGACGCCGAGCACCCGTGAGCTGGACCGCCTGAGCGTCCGGGCCCGCTGGTCGGGGACGTAGCCCAGCTCGTCGGCGATCCGCAGCACCCGTCGCCGGGTCTCCTCGCTGGCCCCCGGGACACCGCGGATCACGATCGAGACCAGGGCGGTGGAGATTCCGGCGGCCCGCGCCACGTCCGCCATGGTCGGGCGGCCCTTGCGCGTGGAGCCGGCAACAGCGGCACGCGGGGGGCGCGATGACCCCGACCGTCCGGTGCCGCCGCAGGTGTCGTCGTCCAGCTCCGTCACTTCGCCACTCCCCAACCTGGTCGAATGCCGGTTCGGCCGCCCGGCCGGACGGCCCGCGGTCGAGCATATCGACCCCCTTGACCGATCCCTTCCGGGCGTTTACCTTCCCGACTAGAACGTACTAGTTTTTGGGAGCACCGACATGGTCGTCGCTGACAATTCCCCCGGCCGCCACCGGCCCGTCCCCCGCCCCCTGCGGCTGGCCACGATCGGCGCGGGCCGCATCGGCTCGAACCACGCCGCGATCGTCGCCCGGCACATCCCCGGCGTCGCCCTGGCAGCGGTCAGTGACCCGGTGCCCGGTGCCGCCGAGCGCCTCGCCGCCGAACTGGGCGCGCCGCTGGCCACCACAGACGTGAACGAGGTCCTCGCCAACGAGGACATCGACGGCGTACTCGTCACCGCACCGGCCCGGGCCCACACGGACCTGGTCGTCGCGGCGTCCGAGGCCGGCAAACACATCTTCGTCGAGAAGCCGATGGCGGTGACGCTGGCGGACGCCGACCGCGCCATCGCCGCCGCCGAGGCGGCCGGCGTCGTGCTCCAGGTGGGCTTCAACCGGCGCTTCGCCCCGGGCTTCGCCGCCGCCCGCGCCGCGATCGACGAGCGGCGGATCGGCACCCCCCAGCTGCTGCGCTCGCTCACCCGTGACCCGGGGCCGTTCACCGCCGACCCGGCGCGTATCCCGCAGTGGACGATCTTCCTGGAGACGCTCATCCACGACTTCGACACCCTGTGCTGGCTCAACCCCGGCGCCGAACCGGTCAGCGTCCACGCCACCGCCGACGCGCTGGTCCGCCCGGACGCCAAGGACCAGGGCCACCTGGACACCGCCGTGGTGACCGTCCGCTTCGACAACGGCGCCATCGCCACCGCCGAGGCATCCTTCTGCGCGCTCTACGGCTACGACGTCCGCGCCGAGGTCTTCGGCTCGGAGGGCATGGTGACCGCCGGCGACGCCCGCACCACGAACATGACGCTCTACGGCGCCCAGGGCATCCACATCGACACCGCCCGCCGCGACACCGACCTGATGCACGCGGCGTACGTCGGGGAGCTGACCGCCTTCGCGGACTCCGTCCGCCACAAGAACCCCGCCACAGTCACCGGCCACGACGCCCGCCGGGCCCTGTCCATCGCCCTGGCCTCGATCCGCAGCGTGGAGACCGGCCGCCCCGCCACGATCGCCGAGGTGTCCGCATGACCAGCACGTCCTCCCGGTCCCCCTTCGTCCTGGCGGCCAGCGCCGAGATGCTCTACCGGGACCGCCCGTTCACCGAGCGTGTGACCCGGATCGCCGAGCGCGGCTTCCAGGTGGAGATCTGGGACTGGTCGGCCAAGGACCTCGACGCCCTGGCCGCCACCGGCGCGACCTTCTCCTCCATGACCGGCTACCTCACCGGCAACCTCACCGACCCCGACGGCATCGAGGCCCTGCTCACCTCGGCCCGCGCCTCCCTGGAGGCGGCGGCCCGGATCGAGTGTCCGAGGCTGAACCTGCACGGCACGGGCCTGGACGACAAGGGCCTTCCGGTACTGCCGGTCGACGTCGTGCCCCCCGAGATGTGGCTCACGGCCGCCGACACCCTGCGCCGGGTCGCGGAGCTGGGCGAGGCCGCGGGCCGGGTCTTCACCCTGGAGAACCTGAACCTGGCCGTCGACCACCCGGGCACCCCTTTCGCCCGCGCCGCCGACACCCTGGCCCTCGTCCGGGCCGTGGACAGCCCGTACCTGCGCATGAACCTGGACCTCTACCATGCCCAGATCGGCGAGGGAAACCTCGTCGAACTGTGCCGCCAGGCCCTGCCGTTCGTCGGTGAGATCCAGGTGGCCGACGTCCCGGGCCGCTGCGAGCCGGGCACCGGGGAGATCCACTACCCCGCCGTCGCGCGCGCTCTCCACAGCTTCGGATACACCGGCGTCATCGGCCTCGAAGGCTGGGCCCGCGACGACTCCGACGCCGCGCTGGACGCCTTCCGCGACGCGTTCACCGTCGCCGAACCGGCGTGACGACCGCCGCCCGGTAACCGCCACCCCACTGCCGCAGGACCGCCGCCCCGGCACCGCCCGAGGGCGGCCCCCGCCCGGCCGTGCGCCGGCCTCGTCCGCGCCGGCCTCGTCCGCGGCAGCCCTTTCTCGCGGCACCCGCAGATTCGTCCGCCGGGCGGCTCGGCCGCCCGGCGGGACCTTCCCCCTCCTCCCACCGAGGTGACACACCGATGAACGCCCGCACCCGCATCGGCAGCGCCCCCGACTCCTGGGGCATCTGGTTCCCCGACGACCCCCACCAGACCACCTGGACACGCTTCCTCGACGAACTCGCCCTCGCGGACTACGACTATCTGGAACTCGGCCCCTACGGATTCCTCCCCACCGACCCCGACGTACTCCGCGACGAACTCGGCCGCCGCAACCTCAAACTGTCCGGCGGCACCGCCGGCGGCCCCCTCCACATCAAGGAAGCCCACGCAGGCATCCGCGACGAACTCCTCAAGGTCGGCCGCCTCGTCGCCAGCCAGGGCGCACAACACGTCGTGTTCCTCCCCGCCATGTACCGCGACCTCCACAACGGCTCACTGCTCGAACCCGACGAACTCGACGCCGACGCCCGACGGACACTCGTCGAGGGCGCCACCGAACTCGCCCGCGTCCTTCACGAGGAGACCGGCACCCGCTTCGTCTTCCATCCGCACGCAGAGACCCACGTGGAGACCGACGAACAGGTCGCCGCATTCCTCGCCGACACCGACCCGAACCTCGTCGGCCTCTGCCTCGACACCGGACACGTCGCCTACCGCCACGGGAACACCGCCCGGCTCATGCGCGAGCACGCCGACCGCATCTGGTACGTCCACCTCAAGCAGGTCGACCCCCGGATACTCGACAGGGCCGACCGCGAACGGCTCCCCTTCGCGGAGGCCGTCCGCCTCGGCGTCATGTGCGAACCCCCGCTCGGCGTGCCCAGCCTCCAGGAGATCGGCGAAGGCCTCGCACACCTGGCCGACGACACCTTCGTCATCGTCGAACAGGACATGTACCCCTGCAGCCCCGACCGCCCCCTCCCGATCGCCAGCCGCACCCGCCACGCCCTCCGCGACTCGGCCATCGGATAGAACCACCCAGGGTATTGACATCAATATGTCATGACATACTCTTGCTCGAAGTGAACGTTGGCCTGAAGGGAAAACAGAGTGATGTCGTTCGATGTGCTGACCATGGGCCGTTCAGGGGTGGACGTGTATCCGCTCCAGACCGGAGTGGGGCTTGCGGACGTCACGTCGTTCGGCAAGTACCTCGGCGGCAGCCCGACGAACGTGGCGGTGGCCGCGGCTCGGTACGGGCGTTCCGCGGCAGTGATCACGAAGACCGGCCGGGACCCGTTCGGCGACTTCGTCCGCACGGCGCTCGACGGCTACGGCGTGGACACCCGCTACGTGGGGACGTCGGGGATCGCCCCGACCCCGGTGACGTTCTGCGAGATCTTCCCGCCGGACGACTTCCCGCTCTACTTCTACCGGCTGCCGAAGGCGCCCGACCTGGACATCCGCCCCGACGAGCTGGATGTGGCGGCGGTCCGCGGGGCCTCCGTGTTCTGGGTGACGGGCACCGGGCTGAGCGAGGAGCCGAGCCGCTCGGCGACGCTCGCCGCCCTGGAGGTCCGGGCGAAGTCCGGGACGACCGTGTTCGACCTGGACTGGCGGCCGATGTTCTGGGCCGACCCGGCCGAGGCACGCTCGTACTACCGGGAGGCGCTGCGGCACACGACGGTCGCGGTCGGCAACGTCGACGAGTGCGAGGTCGCCACCGGTGAGCGCGAGCCGTACGCGGCGGCGAAGGCGCTGCTGGCGGCCGGGGTGGAGCTGGCGGTGGTGAAGCAGGGCCCCAAGGGCGTGCTGGCCATGGACCGGGACGGCTCGGCCACGGAGATCCCGCCGGTGCCGGTGGACGTGGTGAACGGCCTGGGTGCCGGTGACGCCTTCGGCGGCGCCCTGTGCCACGGGCTGCTGTCCGGCTGGGACACCCGCCGCGCGGTGTCCTTCGCCAACGCGGCCGGTGCCATCGTCGCCGGCCGGCTGTCCTGCTCCGACGCGATGCCGACCGAGGCCGAGGTCGACGCCAAGCTCGACGAGGTGACCACGGGTGTCTGAGAACCTGAACCGGATCGTGGACGCACGGGTGAAGAACCCCGGCGCGGTCGCGACCGCCGCCGAGCGCCGGGTGAAGGCGGACTCGGTGCTGGGTGAGCACGGCAAGGCGATGATCATCGCCGCCGACCACCCGGCGCGCGGCGCCAACGGCGTCGGCGGCGACCCGAACGCCATGGCCGACCGCGGTGAACTCCTCGACCGGCTGTGCGTCGCGCTGGAACGTCCCGGTGTGACGGGCGTGCTGGGCACGGCGGACATCCTGGAGGACCTGCTGCTGCTCGGCGTGCTGGACGGCAAGTCCGTGTTCGGCTCCATGAACCGGGCGGGCCTTGCGGGTTCGGTCTTCGAGATCGACGACCGCTTCACCGGCTACGACGCCGAGACGATCGCCGCGATGGGCTTCGACGGCGGCAAGATGCTCACCCGCATCGCCCTAGGCGACCCGGCGACCCCGTCGGTCCTGGAGAACACGGCCCACGCGGTGAACGAGCTCAACGACCGCGGACTGATCGCCATGATCGAGCCGTTCCTGTCCGAGTGGCAGGACGGGAAGATCCGCAACGACCTGTCGACGGACGCCGTGATCAAGTCGGTCACCATCGCGTCCGGGCTCGGCCGCCGCACCGCCTACACCTGGCTGAAGCTGCCGGTCGTACCCGACATGGAGCGGGTCCTCGCCTCCTCGACGCTGCCGGCGCTGCTGCTGGGCGGCGAGGTGCGGGACGCGGAGGCGGCGTTCGCGTCCTGGGGCCGGGCGCTGAAGCAGCCGACCGCACAGGGTCTGGTCGTGGGCCGTTCCCTGCTCTACCCCGCGGGCGGCGACGTGGCCGGCGCGGTCGACAAGGCGGTGAGCCTGCTGTGAGCACCAACAAGTACCACCTGCCGAAGGGGACTTCGGCTGACGGACCCTACGACCTCCTGGTCACGCCCGAGTCGGCGGGCTGGGGATACTCCGGCCTCAGGATCCTGACCCTGGGGCCGGGCCAGACACACGCCCTGTCCACCGGGGACAGCGAGTTCCTGGTCCTGCCGCTGACGGGCTCGTGCACCGTCACCACGGACGGCAGCACCTTCGAACTCGCCGGCCGGACGGGCGTGTTCGCCTCGGCCACCGACTTCGCGTACCTTCCCCGCGAGTCGACGGCCGTCATCGGCAGCGCCTCCGGCGGGAGGTTCGCGCTGCCCTCGGCCCGTACCGGGCGCGGTGGCCTCCCCGCCCGGTACGGTGCCCGGGAGAACGTGCCCGTCGAACTGCGCGGGGCCGGCGCCTGCTCGCGGCAGGTCAACAACTACTGCCTGCCCGGCACCTTCGACGCCGAGCAGCTGCTGGTGTGCGAGGTCCTCACCCCCGGCGGGAACTGGTCCTCCTATCCCCCGCACAAGCACGACGAGGCCCGCACCGACGCGGACGGCACCCCGGTCGAGTCGGAGCTGGAGGAGATCTACTACTTCGAGGTCTCCGGCGACGACAACGGCTTCGGCTACCAGCGGGTCTACGGCACCCCGGAGCGGCCGATCGACGTGCTCGCCGAGGTCCGCTCCGGCGACACGGTGCTGATCCCCCACGGCTGGCACGGCCCGTCCATCGCCGCCCCGGGCTACGACCTCTACTACCTCAACGTCATGGCGGGCCCGGGCCAGGACCGCGCCTGGCTGATCTGCGACGACCCCGCCCACGGCTGGGTCCGTACGACCTGGGACGCCCAGGACGTCGACGACCGGCTGCCCTTCGGAGAAGACCGATGAAGAAGACCGTACGACTGACCACCGCGCAGGCGCTGGTCCGCTTCCTCGCCGCCCAGTACAGCGAGCGCGACGGCCAGGAGCAGCGCCTGATCCCCGGCGTGTGGGGCATCTTCGGCCACGGGAACGTCGCCGGCATCGGCCAGGCCCTCCTCCAGGCCGCCACCACCGGCGAGGCCGACCTGCCCTACTACCTCGCCCGCAACGAACAGGGCATGGTCCACGCCTCGGTGGCCTACGCCAAGATGCGCGACCGCCTCGCCACGTTCGCCTGCACCGCCTCCACCGGTCCCGGCTCGACGAACATGATCACGGGTGCGGCGCTGGCCACGACCAACCGCATCCCGGTCCTGCTGCTGCCCTCCGACATGTTCGCCACCCGCGCCGCCGACCCGGTCCTCCAGCAGCTGGAGGACACCCGCGGCGGTGACGTCACCGTCAACGACACCTTCCGCGCGGTGTCCAAGTACTTCGACCGCGTCCAGCGGCCCGAGCAGCTGATCCCGGCCGCGCTGGCGGCGATGCGGGTGCTGACCGACCCGGTCGAGACCGGTGCCGTGACCCTGGCCCTGCCGCAGGACGTGCAGGCCGAGGCGTACGACTGGCCCGTCGAGTTCTTCCGGCGCCGGGTCTGGCACGTGGGCCGCCCGGTGCCGGAGCCCGCCGCCGTCGAGCGGGCCGCCGCGCTGCTCCGCAACGCGAAGAAGCCGCTGATCGTCGCGGGCGGCGGGGCGGTGTACTCCGGCGCGGAGACCGCGCTGCGCGCCTTCTCGGAGGCCACCGGCATCCCGGTCGCCGACACCCACGCGGGCAAGGGCGCCGTCCCCTGGGACCACCCCTACGCGGTCGGCGGCATCGGCTCGACGGGGTCGTACGCGGCCAACGAGCTGGCGCGCGAGGCCGATGTGGTGCTGGGCATCGGCACCCGGTACTCCGACTTCACCACCGCCAGCCACACGGTGTTCGCCAACCCCGACGTCACCTTCGTCAACCTCAACGTGGCCCGCCTGGACGCGGTCAAGCACTCGGCGGAGCCGCTGGTCGCGGACGCCCGCCTCGGTGTCCAGGCCCTCGCCGGGGCCCTCTCCGACTGGGAGGTCGAGGAGTCCTACCGCCGTCGCAGCCGTGAACTCATCGCCCGCACCCGGGAGATCGAGGACGCCTGCTTCAACGTCGGCCACTCCCCGCTCCCGGCCCAGACGGAGATCCTCGGCGCGCTCAACGACGTCCTGGACGACCGCGCGGTGGTCATCAACGCGGCCGGTTCCATGCCCGGTGACCTCCAGCAGCTGTGGCGGGCCCGCGACCCGAAGGCCTACCACGTCGAGTACGCCTACTCCTGCATGGGCTACGAGGTCGCCGCCGGCGTCGGCGCCAAGATGGCCGACCCCTCGCGCGAGGTCGTCGTGCTCGTCGGTGACGGCTCCTACCTGATGATGGCCCAGGAGATCGTCACCATGGTCTCCGAGGGCCTGAAGGTCGTCATCGTCCTGGTCCAGAACCACGGCTTCGCCTCGATCGGCGCCCTCTCCGAGTCCCTCGGCTCCCAGCGCTTCGGCACCAAGTACCGCTACCGCGACGGCGAGTCGGGCCGGCTCGACGGCGACGTCCTGCCCGTCGACCTCGCCGCGAACGCCTCGTCCCTGGGCGCGGACGTCCTGCACGCCGCCTCCGTGGAGGAGTTCCGCTCCGCGATGGAGAAGGCGAAGGCCGCCACCCGCACCACCGTCGTGCACGTCGAGACCGACCTCTACGGCCCGAACCCGCCCGGCCACGCCTGGTGGGACGTGCCGGTCAGCCAGACCTCCGCCCTCGACACCACCCGCACCGCGTACGAGACCTACGCCGCGAACAAGCGCGCCCAGCGGCACTACCTGTAAGGACACCCCCCTGTGAACACCATCCCGCACTGGATCAACGGCACCGCCGTGTCCGGCACCGCCACACAGCCGGTCTTCAACCCCGCCACCGGCGCCGAGCAGGCCCGTGTCGTCCTCGGGGCCGGCTCCGAGATCGACGCCGCCGTCCAGGCCGCCACCGCCGCGTTCGAGACCTGGCAGGACTCCTCGCTCTCGCAGCGCGTGCAGGTCATGTTCAACTTCCGCCAGCTGCTGGTGGAGCACGAGGAGGAGCTCGGCCGGATCATCTCCGCCGAGCACGGCAAGACCGTCGACGACGCCCGTGGCGAGATCACCCGCGGCCGTGAGGTCGTCGAGTACGTCTGCGGCCTCGGCGACGTGCTGAAGGGCTCGTTCTCCGACCAGGTCTCGCGCGGTGTGGACGTGCACAACTTCCGCCAGCCGCTCGGTGTCGTCGCGGGCATCACGCCGTTCAACTTCCCCGCGATGGTTCCGCTGTGGATGCACCCGGTCGCCATCGCCACCGGCAACACCTTCATCCTCAAGCCGTCCGAGCGCGACCCCTCCGCCGCCAACTTCGTCGCCGAGCTGTACAAGAAGGCCGGCCTGCCCGACGGCGTCTTCAACGTCGTGCACGGCGGCAAGGACGCGGTCGACGCGATCCTCGCCCACCCCGGCATCGAGGCCGTCTCCTTCGTCGGCTCCACGCCCATCGCCAAGTACGTCCACGAGCAGGCCACCGCCCACGGCAAGCGCGTCCAGGCTCTGGGCGGCGCGAAGAACCACGCCGTCGTGCTGCCCGACGCCGACCTGGAGTTCGCCGCCAACCACATCACCGCCGGCGCCTACGGCTCCGCCGGCGAGCGCTGCATGGCCGTCTCCGTGGCCGTCGCCGTCGGCGACGCCGCCGACTCCCTCGTGGAGATCCTCACCCGCAAGGCGAACGAGGTGAAGGTCGGCCCCGGCGACGTGCCCGGCACCGAGATGGGCCCGCTGGTCACCAAGACCGCCCAGGAGCGCGTCGAGAACGCGGTGGGCACCGCCGCCGCGCAGGGCGCCACCGTGGTGGTCGACGGCCGCGGCCTGAAGATCGACGGGCACGAGGACGGCTTCTTCACCGGTCCCTCCCTCCTCGACCACGTCACCACCGAGATGGACGCCTACAAGGAGGAGCTCTTCGGCCCCGTCCTCGCCGTCGTCCGCGCCGAGAGCCTCGACCAGGCCATCGACCTCATCAACGCCAACCCGTACGGCAACGGCACCGCGCTGTTCACCGGCTCCGGTGAGGCCGCCCGCCGCTTCCAGCGCCGTATCAAGGTCGGCATGATCGGCATCAACGTGCCGGTGCCGGTCCCGATGTCCTACTACTCCTTCGGCGGCTGGAAGGACTCCCTCATCGGCGACTCCCCCGTGCACGGCCCCGAGGGCATCCGCTTCTACACCCGCCCCAAGGTCGTCACCACCCGCTGGCCCCAGCCCGCCCAGCAGGTCAGCGCCGGCTTCAACTTCCCCACCTCCAGCTGACCCGCGCAGCCCATGAGAAAGCCGCCCCTCGTGAGGGGCGGCTTTCTCATGGGCCCGCTCGTCCGTCAGCCGGCCGCCAGGTCGGACGGGTGCTGGGCCAGCGGGGTGACCTCGATGCTCATGTAGGGGAACAGCGGCAGGTTCCACAGGAGTTGGTGCAGGGCCTCGTTGTCGGCGACGTCGAAGACGCTGATGTTGGCGTACTGGCCGACGCATCGCCAGATGTGCACCCACTGACCCGACTTCTGCAGTTCCCGGCAGTAGGCCTTCTCACGGACCACCAGGTCCCCGCGGACCCCGGGATCGAGGTCACGCGGGATGTCCACGTCCATCCGTACCGCGAAGAGCACGTCGCATCAGGCCTTGTCGAGAACGAAGTCGTAGGTGACCTCGTTGCCGGTGCCGGACGCGGCCGGCGTCGGGGCGAGGATCAGCTCGGGCTTCACCGCGGTCGCGATGTCGTTGTCGACGTACTCGCCGCCCTTGAAGTACAGCTGGGTGGTGATCAGCTGGTAGTCGGGCGCCGACACCTTCAGGTGCAGGTGGGCGGGGCGCCAGGGGTGCCAGCCGGCCGCCGAGATCAGACTCCCGCACGCACCGTCGGTGGGAATCTGGTAGGGCGCGGGCTGGATCGTGTCGATCCAGAAGTGGCCGGTCGCGTCGGCGACGACGGTGCCGCGCAGGTTCCACTCCGGCAGGTTCGGGGCGAACTGGGAGTAGAAACCGGCGTCGTCGGCCTGCCAGATCTCCACCTTCGCGCCGGACAGCGGCGTGCCGCCCACCGCGGTCACCTGGCCCTGGAACAGCAGCGGGGTGCCCGCCTCGTCGTCCCGCCGCGGCAGCGTGGCCTCGGCCGGCAGCGCGGGGGCGTCCGGCACGTAGTAGGGACCCTCGATCGTGCCCTTGCTGCCCTCCCGGCTCTCGCTCGCGACCTCCTCGACGACGTGCTCCAGCCACACATCCAGGAAGAGCGGCCACTCACCGTCCGCGCCGACCTGGATGAGCCACGACTTCAGGGCGTCGTACTCGGCATAGGTGACCTTCTGCTCACGGATGATGCCGTGGGCGGCGGTCAGCAGGGCGGTGACCAGGCTGTCGACACGCTGCGTGTCACTGCCGGCGCCCTCGGCGCGCTGCTTGCTGCGGAACTGCTCCGTCGCGGCCGCGCCGGAAGCCGCGGCGGTGGCCTGCTCGGTGATGATGTCGGTCATGTCTCTTCCGTTCTTCGTCGTTGAAGCGGGTCAACGGTCCTGGCGGTAACGGGCGAGCTTGTGCTCGTCGACGGTGATGCCGAGTCCTGCTCCTTCGCGCACACGCAGGGTGCCGTCCGCGATGACCAGGGGTTCGGCGAGCAGGTCGTCGGTCATGTCCAGGAAGTTGGACAGCTCGCCCGCGTAGTGCGAGCTGGAGCGGTGGGCGGCGCCGAAGGCCACCGTGCACAACGTGCCGATCTGGCCGTCGATCTGATTGCCCATCACCACCGGCACGCCGAGTCCCTCGCACTCGTGCAGCACGCGCTGGGAGGCGGTGAAGCCGGTGCGGGCGGTCTTGATGCTGACGGCGGTCGCGGAGCCGCCGAGGATCTCGCGGGTCACCTCGGCCGCCCGGGTGGCGCTCTCGTCCGCGATGAAGGGCACCGGGCAGCGCTCGACCAGCCAGCGCCGGCCGAGCACGTCGTCGGCGGGACAGAGCTCCTCGGCGAACAGGAGGCCGAGATCGGCCATCTCCCCGAGCGCACGCGCCGACTCGGCCGCGGTCCAGCCCCGGTTGCCGTCGATGTACAGGTCGGCGTCAGGGAACGCCTCGCGCAGGGCACGGCAGGCCGCGACGTCGTCGCCGTAGGGGCGGCGGCCCACCTTCACCTTGAACGTGGTGATGCCGTAGGTGTCACGGATGCGCCCGGCCTCCGCGACCATCTGAGCGGCCGGGGCGAAACCCACCATGTGACTGACCCGCATCCGGTCGGTGTAACCGCCGAGCAGGCCCGACACCGGCATGCCCGCGGCCTGGCCGAGGATGTCCCACAGAGCCATGTCGAGGGCGGCCTTGGCCGTCGGGTTGCCGACGGTCCGGTCCAGACGGGCGTGGATCTCCTCGCGCTCCAGCGGGGTCAGGCCCAGGATCTGCGGGGTGAAGATCTTGTCGATCACCGCGACGATCGACTCCTGGGTCTCCCCGTAGGTGTACGGCCGCGGAGGTGCCTCCGCGATGCCCACCAGGCCCTCGTCGGTGTGCACCCGCACCAGGACGTGATCGGCGGTGTGCACCTCGCCGCTGGCGAACCTCAGCGGCTTGGCGTAGGGGATGGCGAAGGGGATGGCCTCCACGCGGACGATCTTCATGCCACTCCTTCGAGGAACACGTCGTTCTGCTCCAGCACCGCCAGCAGGTTCCGCAGCAGCGGGGACTCGTCGTCCGCGCGCCACGCCAGGTCCAGCCGGACGCTGAGGGCGTCCTCGATCTCCTTGCACAGCACGCCCTCGCGGGGCGCGGAGCGGATCGAGTCGGGCAGGACGGCGATGCCGAGGCCGGCGGCCACCAGGGCCAGGGCGGCGGAGGTCTCGGTGACCTCGTAGGCCTGGTGCGGGTAGAAGCCGGCGGCGAGGCAGCTGCGGGCCACGGCGTCGTTGACGACGGAGCCGAGGGTGACCCCGTACACGATGAAGTCCTCGTGCCGAAGTTGCTCGACGCGGACCGTGTCCGCCTCGGCCAGCCAGTGCTGTTCGGGTACGGCGACCACCAACGGCTCGGCGGCGATGGGGCGGTGGGCGATGCCCTCCTGGCGGACCGGGGGGCGCAGCACGCCGATGTCGAGGCGGCGTTCCAGCAGGCCGGCCTCCTGCGCGGGGGTCAGCATCTCGGTGTGCACCTCCATCATCACGTGCGGCAGCTCGCGCTTCACCAGGCGTGCGAGTACGGGTAGTTGTCGGTACGAGGCGGATCCGGTGAGCCCGATCCGCAGCACCCCCTCCGCGCCGGACGCGAAGCGCGCCACCCGTGCGGTCGCCTCGTCGACGGCCTTGAGGATGCGCTCCACGTCGGTGCGGAACACCTCGCCCGCACCGGTCAGGGAGACCTGGCGGGTGGTCCGGCTGAACAGCTCCACGCCGAGTTCCGATTCCAGCCGGCGGATGGCCTGGGAGAGCGGGGGCTGTGCCATGTGGAGTTGTTCCGCGGCCCTGCCGAAATGGCGGGTCTCGGCCACGGCCGCGAAATACCGGAGATACCTGAGTTCCATCGGATCGCCCCTTCTCTTTCCGGGGCCCTCGATGCGTCTCAGCGTAGGGAGGACCTCCCTTATCCCACAAATACCTGGTTCCACGCTATTGAGACGTCCGCGATATCAATACCCCCCTGGGTCAACCCTGGCGAAATGCCTGGGGCCGGTTCTTCACGGGACTGCCATGGTGTCGAAAAGCGGCCGTAACGCGCCGTTGCCGCCCGGACGGCCCGGGTGGCGGTGACATCAGCGGAGGGACGGGACCATGGCGGAGGACCACGGCCGTGCGCGGGCCATCCTCGAAGACGCCCTCGTGGAGGACGCGGACAGCGGTGTGTACCGGGTCCGGCGCAGCGTCTTCACCGACGAGGAGCTCTTCGAGCTGGAGATGAAGCACATCTTCGAGGGGAACTGGGTCTACCTCGCGCACGAGAGCCAGGTCCCGGAGGTCGGGGACTACTTCACGACCTACATGGGCCGGCAGCCCGTGGTCGTCTCCCGCGACAAGCAGGGCGAGCTGCACCTGCTGATCAACGCGTGCAGCCACCGGGGCGCGATGCTCTGCCGCCGCAAGACCGACAACCGGACCACCTTCACCTGCCCGTTCCACGGCTGGACCTTCAACAACAGCGGCAAGCTGCTGAAGGTGAAGGACCCGCGCGAGGCCGGATATCCCGAGCAGTTCGACAAGGACGGCTCGCACGACCTGAAGAAGGTCGCCCGCTTCGAGAACTACCGCGGCTTCCTCTTCGGCAGCCTCAACCCGGACGTCAAGCCCCTCAAGGAACACCTGGGCGACGCGGCGGTCGTCATCGACATGATCGTCGACCAGTCGCCTCAGGGCCTGGAGGTGCTGCGCGGCTCCTCGACGTACCACTACGACGGCAACTGGAAGCTCCAGGCGGAGAACGGCGCCGACGGCTACCACGTCTCCGCGACCCACTGGAACTACGCGGCCACCCAGGCCCGCCGTACCTCCGGCGAGTCCAAGAACGACACCAGGACCATGGACGCGGGCGGCTGGTCCAAGCAGAAGGGCGGTTTCTACTCCTTCGACCACGGCCACCTGCTGCTGTGGACGAAGTGGCTGGACCCGGCGAACCGACCGCTGTTCGACCAGCGCGACGAGCTGGCCGAGCGGTTCGGCGCGGAGAAGGCCGACTGGATGATCGGTGTCTCCCGCAACCTCTGCCTGTACCCGAACGTCTATCTGATGGACCAGTTCAGCTCGCAGATCCGGCACTTCCGGCCCATCTCGGTGGACAGGACCGAGGTCACGATCTACTGCATCGCCCCCAAGGGCGAGCCGCCCGCGGACCGGGCCCGGCGCATCCGTCAGTACGAGGACTTCTTCAACGCCACCGGCATGGCCACCCCGGACGACCTGGAGGAGTTCCGCTCCTGCCAGAAGACGTACCTGGCCGACTCCATGCCGTGGAACGACCTCAGCCGCGGGGCCGTGCACCAGCTCGCGGGCCCCGACGAGGACGCGAGGAAGATCGGCATCAACCCGGTCGCCAGCGGTGTGCGCACCGAGGACGAAGGGCTCTACCCCATCCAGCACGGCTACTGGGCAGACACCCTGCGCAAGGCACTGGAGGACACGAAGTGAGCACGGCGACCGAGCAGATCACGCTGGAAGGCGTGCGCCAGTTCCTCTACCGCGAGGCCCGCCACCCCGACGACCGCGAGTTCGAGAAGTGGCTGGAGTGCTACCACCCGGACGCCGAGTTCTGGATACCGGCCTGGGCCGACGACGACGAGCTCACCCGGGACCCGCAGACGGAGATCTCCCTGGTCTACTACCCCAGCCGGGCCGGCCTGGAGGACCGCGTCTTCCGCATCCGCACCGACCGCTCCAGCGCCACGAGCCTGCCGGAGCCGCGCACCGGCCACAACATCACCAACGTCGAGATCACGGACCGCGACGGCGACTTCCTGGACGTCCGCTTCAACTGGTTCACGCTCTACTACCGCTACCAGACGGTCGACACCTACTTCGGCACCTCCTTCTACCGCCTCGACGTCTCCGGGCCCGAGCCCGTGATCACGCAAGAAGGTCGTCCTGAAGAACGACTACGTGCACCACGTCGTCGACATCTACCACGTCTGACCGGCCCGAAATGAGCACCCTCATGCCCACCCAGTCCTTCCAGGTCGCCCTCAACTTCGAGGACGGCGTCACCCGGTTCGTCGAGTGCCGGCCGGACGAGACCGTCGCCGAGGCCTCCTACAAGGCCCGCATCAACATCCCCCTCGACTGCCGTGACGGTGCCTGCGGTACCTGCAAGTCGCTGTGCGAGTCGGGTTCCTACGACGGCGGCGACTACATCGAGGAGGCGCTGAGCGACGACGAGGCGGAGTCCGGCTACTGCCTGCCCTGCCAGATGACCCCGCGCAGCGACCTGGTGCTGAGCGTCCCGGCCTCCGCCGCCTCGGCGAAGACCGGACCGTCGGCGCACGCCGCCACGGTCGCCGGCATCCGGCGGCACTCGGCCACCACCGTCGAGTTCGCCCTCGACGCCGACGACCGGGACGCGCTGGACTTCCTCCCCGGCCAGTACGTCAACATCGCCGTGCCGGGAACGGACCAGGCCCGCTCGTACTCGTTCAGCTCGGGGCCCGCGCAGCGCCGGATCTCGTTCCTGGTGCGGACCGTGCCGGGCGGTGCCATGTCCGGCTACCTCGCCGACCGGGCCCAGGTCGGCGACCGCGTCGAGTTCACCGGCCCGATGGGCAGCTTCTACCTGCGCCAGGTCACCCGTCCCCTCCTGCTGCTCGCGGGCGGCACGGGCCTGGCCCCGCTGCTGTCGATGCTGGAGGAGACGGCCCGCAAGCCGTCGGGGCAGCCGATCCACCTGCTCTACGGCGTCACCACGGACCAGGACCTGGTCCACCTCGACACCCTGGAGGACTACGCCGAGGTCATCCCGGGCCTCACCTTCGACCACTGCGTCGCCGACCCCGCCACCACGGCCCGCAACAAGGGCTTCGTCACGAACCTGATGGACGCCTCGACGCTGCACGACGGTGACGTGGACATCTACCTGTGCGGTCCGCCGACCATGGTGGAGGGGGTCCGCAAGCACGTCGCCGAGCTCGGGGTGAGCCCGGCGGGCTTCCACTACGAGAAGTTCACGCCGGCACTCGCCCGCGTGGGTGCGGAGGCCGCGTGAGCACGCCCGACGGCCGTTTCGCCGGCAAGCGGGCCGTCGTCACCGGCGCCGCCCAGGGCATCGGCCTCGCCGTCGCCCGCCGGATGGCGTCGGAGGGCGCGGCCCTGCTGCTCGTCGACCGCTCGGAGCTGGTGAAGGAGGCGGCCGAGGAGATCGGGGCGCGGGCGGTCACGGCCGACCTGGAGGGCTACGCCGGCGCCGAGGAGACCGTCGCGCACGCGGTGGAGCGGCTCGGCGGGGTGGACGTCCTGGTCAACACCGTCGGCGGTGCGATCAACTTCAAGCCGTTCACCGAGTTCACCGCGGACCAGATCCAGGCCGAGGTGAGCCGCTCGCTGATGCCGACCCTGTGGTGCTGCCGGGCCGTGCTTCCGGTCATGGTCGGACAGGGCGGCGGGACCATCGTCAACGTCTCGTCGGCGGCCACCCGCGGCATCCACCGCATCCCGTACTCCGCGGCCAAGGGCGGGGTGAACGCCCTCACCGCCTCCCTGGCCCTCGAGTACGCGGACGCCGGCGTCCGGGTGGTCGCGACCGCCCCCGGCGGCACCGAGGCTCCGCCGCGCCGTATCTCCCGCGGCACGCCAATCCCGCGGAACGAGCGCGAGAAGGCCTGGTTCCAGGCCCATATCGACCAGACGCTCGGCTCCTGCCTGCTCAAGCGCTACGGCACTCTCGACGAGCAGGCGGCGGCGATCTGCTTCCTGGCGTCCGACGAGGCGTCGTACATCACGGGCACGGTACTGCCGGTCGCCGGCGGAGACCTGGGGTGACCAGCGCCTTCGGTGTTAGCGTGCTGGTTCATGACTGACCGCTCCGGCCCAGAGGCCCGCCTGATCGGGCGGCGGGACGGGATCGCCGCGCTGACCCGGGCGATCGAGGCCGCACTGGCGGGGCGGCCGGGGCTGGTCCTGGTGGACGGCCCGGCGGGCATCGGCAAGACGGCTCTGGTCGAACACGTCCTGCGGCTGCCGTCGGCGGCCTCCTGCGTCGTGGAACGGGTCACGGGGGTCTCCTGGGAGTCGGACCTGCCCCTGGCGGTGGCCCGGCAGCTGATCCGGTCCGACTCCCCCGGCACGCTGTCGGAGACGGGGCAGGAGCTGCACCGGCGCTGGTCGTCCCGGCAGGAACGGGACCCGCTGGTGGTCGTCGTCGACGGCGCGCAGTGGGCGGACGTGGAGAGCCTGCGCGCGATCCGGTCCGCCGTGCGGCGGATGCGGCACGACCGGGTTCTCGTCGTCCTCGTCGCCCGCTCCACCCTGAGCGAGGTGACGGACGAGAGCCAGGAGGTACCGGCGTCCGTCCTGTCCGGCATGGAGTTCCTGGACGGTCTGCGGGACCACGCGGTCCGGCTCGTCGCGTTCACGCCGGAGGAGACCCGGCTGCTGGCCCGGGAGACCTGCGGTGTCACCCTGACGGTGCCGGCCGCGCGGCAGCTGTGCCGGCACACCGGCGGAGTCCCCCGCCACATCGAGCAGCTGCTGCGCGAACTGCCGCCCGAGACCTGGCAGGACTGGCAGCCCGAACTGCCCGCGCCCGGCCGCTACTCGGCGGCGGTACGGCACCGGCTCGCCCGGTGCGCCCCGGCCACCCGGGCGCTCGTCGAGGCGTGCTCCGGCCTGGACGACGCCACGCTCACCGAGGTGTCCGCCCTGGCGGGCCTCGACGATCCGCTGCCCGCCGTGGACGAGGCCCGTGCGACGGGGCTGCTCACGGCCGCGGTGGAGCCCGGACGGCTGCTGCTGGCCTTCACCCACCCCCTGGTCCGGGCCGCCGTCCGCGGCGGACTCGGCCTGTCCCGGCGGGCCGCGCTGCACCGCGCCGCGGCGGGCCTCACCGAGGACCGGGGCCGCCGTCTCGCGCACCGGGTCGCCGCGAGCACCGCCCCGGACGGCGCGCTCGCGGCGGAACTCGACCGGTACGCGGCGCAGCGCGCCGCGGCGGGCGAGTGGGCCTCGGCGGCCGAGGCCCTGGTGCGGGCCAGCCGCCTGAGCGCCGCCGGACCCGAGCGGGAGAACCGTCTGCTGCGCGCGGCGGAGGCCATGATCGGCGCCGGTGACGTGCCGCAGGCCGCGGTGTTCGCCGCGGAACTGGAGAGTTTCGCCCCGAGCACCCTGCGCGAGGTCGTCCTCGGCTACCTGGCGATCATGCGGGGCCGGCCCGCCGAGGCCGAGACCTTCCTCACCAGCGCCTGGGACCGCTGCGACACCCGGCACCGCCCGGACCTGGTGGCCAGGATCTGCCAGCGCCGGGTGCTGCACGCCCTGGGCCGCTGGGACGGCCCCGAACTGGTCTCCTGGGCCCGCCGGGCGCTGGAGCTCGCGGACCCCGACGACCCCTCCGCCGTCGAGTCGGAGGCCGTCCTGGGCCTCGGTCTGGCCGCCGCGGGCCGCACCCGGGAAGCGGTCCAGGCCTATGAGGCGGCTGCCGCCCGGATGCCCGGCGGAGCCCAGCCGCAGCGGTTCCAGCTGGGCCGGGGCTGGATCGAACTGGCCCTGGACGCACCCGAGTCGGCGCGCCGCAGGCTGGAGGCGGCGGTACCGACCGGCTACCGGATGGGCTCCACCCGGATCTCCCTGTGGGCGCAGGGCTGGCTGGCCCGCACCCAGTTCGCGCTGGGCGCCTGGAACGAGGCGCTGGAGACGGTGCAGCAGGCGGCCGCGCGGCTGGCCGAGGCGAGGATCGAACTGGTCCGGCCCACGGTGCACTGGACCGCCGCCCAGATCCACGCCCTGCGCGGCGACTGGGACGCCGCCGAGCACCACCTCCGGGAGGCCGCCGCCGCTCCGCACCACTACGAGGTGATGCTGGTGCCCGCCTGCCTGGCCCGGGCGCAGGTCGCCGAGGCCCGCGGGGACTACGCGCGGGTCCTGGACGCCCTCGAACCCGTCGTCCAGCTGCCCTCGCGCGCCTCGATAGACGAACCGGGGTTCTGGCCCTGGCAGGACGTGTACGCCAACGCCCTGGTGATGACCGGCGAGCTGGACGAGGCCGACGCGTTCCTGACGCCGTACGAGGAACTGGCCGCCGAACGGGGGCACCGCTCGTCGTCGGCCCGGCTCGGTCTGGCCCGCGGACGGCTCACCGGGGCGCGCGGTGACACCGAGGCCGCCCGTGACCGGTTCGAGGAGGCGCTGGCCCGGCTGGAGGGGCTTCCGCTGCCGTACGACCGTGCCCGGGTGAACTTCGCCTACGGGCAGACGCTGCGCCGGGCCGGGAAGCGCCGTGAGGCGGACGCGGTGCTGCACCACGCCCGGGACCTGTACGCCACGCTCGGCGCGCTCACCTACGTGGCCCGCTGCGACCGGGAGCTCCAGGCCGGCGGTCTGCACGCGGCCCGGCTCGCACCGGGACTGGCCCGGCTCACTCCGCAGGAGCGGGAGGTGGCACGGCTGGTGGCGGCGGGCGCGACCAACAAGCAGACGGCGCTGGAGCTGTACATCTCCGTCAAGACCGTCCAGTACCACCTCACCCATGTCTACGGGAAGCTCGGCGTCCGCTCGCGCAGCGAACTGGCCGCCCGTTTCCGGGAGTCGGTGGGGTAGGCCGCGGTGCCGTCGGCGGGTTCCGGGCGCGGGCCGGGTGGTCCACGGGCGGGCCGCCCGTGGACCACCGGGTGTCAGCGGGACGGGTCGGTGCGCTGCCAGGCGTTGGTGAACGCGTCCACCGGGTCCTGGCCTCCGTGCCCCCACGGGACCGGGGTGACCACGCCGCCGATGGCCTCGAACACCGGGGCGGCCAGGGACGTCTGCTTGGCCGCGAGCAGCGCGAAGGCCAGCAGGTTGAGGTCGCGCAGCGCCTCGGCGTGCTGGAGGTGGCCGGGGCGCGACCAGTGGGTGAGCCCCTCGCTGAGCACGCCGTCCACCTCGTGTCCGGACCAGAACTGGTCGGCCATCAGGGCGTTGAGGCCGCCCTGGGCCAGCAGCCGGAAGTAGCGGTCGACGAGCGAGACCAGCGGCAGGGCCACCGTCGGTGCGGTGGCGGGCGCGCTGGACCGCACCTGGTCGACGAATTCCATGGCCTGGGCGTGGGAGCCGCATTCGTCGGCCGACAGGTAGCCGAACATCTGCACGTGCGCCTCGCGGTGCCAGGGGTCGCGCGAGACGATCTCGTCCCAGACCGGGAACACCTCGTCGGTGGGCCGGCGCCACTGGCGCAGCAGCCCCAGCTGGGCGACCCAGGGGCTGGGGTCGGACGGATCCAGCCGGGCCGCCTTGCGGCAGGCGTCCAGGGCGGCGGAGACCTCGGCGTAGGAGAGCGGGGTGCGCGCGCCCCGTGTCATCGCCCCCCAGGCGTACAGGTTCATGGCCTCGGCACTGTCGGAGGCCTGCTGGGCCCAGGACTCCTGAGCGCCGGGCCGGGTCATGGAGGCCAGGACGGCCAGCCGGTGCGAGCGGCGGTCCCAGTCCCGGCCGGTCTCCTTGAGGAGCCGTTCCACGAGCGGCCCGACGACGGGGCGGGCGCGTGCGTTGTTCCTGACGTCCAGCTGGCGGCAGACCTTGCCGAGGTCGACATCGTCGAGTTCCGGGGCGAGACGGGGAGTTGCTCTTCTACGTCGGTTGAATATCACGGTTCCGGTGGCAGGTCCGATCGGGCGGAGTGGGCGGTACGGGGGACGGGTCCGGGGACCGGGTGCTGCGGACGGGGCGGGGCGGACCTGGTGCCGGCTCGGTGCGAGCGAGCGGTCCACCCGGATCGGGCCGCCCGGCCCCGTCCGGTCGGCCGGTGTCAGCCGGCGTCGATCTCGGTCGTGCCCAGCTTCTGGTAGACGTCGGGACGCCGGTTGCGCAGGCGCAGCGCGGCGACCAGGCCGATCACGAAGACGACCGGGGTCAGGGCGGCCAGGGTCAGGTTGACGCCGTCCCCGGCACCGGTCAGCAGGTCCAGGCGCTTGACGACCATCGTGGTGCCGGTGGCGAGCAGGACCGCCGCGGCGGCCGGCGCGATCAGCGTGCGCCAGGAGCTCTCCCCGCGCTGGGGCGGGTTGCGGCGGAAGAAGACCACGACGGCGACGGCGGCCAGCGTCTGGAGGGTCATGATGCCCACGATCCCCGGGGTGTTCACCCAGAGGAAGAACTCCGAGTAGGGGTCGACACCGCTCAGCACGAACACGGCGACCACGATGGCCGCGAGGACGGACTGGACGACGCCCGCGATCCACGGCGAGCCGTGCGAGAGGTGGACCCGGGCCAGCGGGGCGGGGAAGACCCGCTCGGCGGAGAGCGCGTAGCAGTAGCGGGTGATCGTGTTGTGGAAGGCGAGCAGGGCGGCCAGGAGGCTGGTCACGATGAGGATGCGCTGGACGTCGGACGCCCATCCGCCGACGTACTTGTCCATGGCGACGAAGAACAGCTCGGAGGGGTTCTCGGCCGCGGCGGCGACGACCCGGTCGCTGCCGAACGCCTGGATGATGATCCACGAGATGAAGGTGTAGAACAGCGCGAGGAAGGCGACGGCGACGTAGGTCGCCTTCGGGATGGTCCGGTCGGGGCGGCGGGCCTCCTCGCGGTAGATCACGGTGGCCTCGTAGCCGATGAAGGCCGCCGCGGCGATGAGCACCGGGGCCACCATGTCGCCGGTGAACACGTGGGCCGGTGCGAACGAGTCGAAGGTCAGGCCGGAGGCTCCGCCGTCGATCAGCACGGCCGCGGCGAGCAGCACCAGGATGGCCGTCTCGGCGATGAGGAGGGCCGCGAGGACCTTGGCGCCCAGGTTGATCGAGCGGAACCCGAGGAACCAGACGATGACGATGCCGAGGAACCCGTAGACCGGCCAGGGCAGATCGATGCCGGCCATGTCGTTCAGCGTGGTGGCCGAGAAGAAGCCGAAGGCCCCGTACATGCCGATCTGCATGGCGTTGTAGGAGAACGCGGCGAGGTAGGCGGCGCCGACGCCCGCGGGGCGGCCGAGGCCTCGCGCGATGTAGGAGTAGAAGGCTCCCGCGTTGCGGATGTAGGGGGTCATGGCGGTGAAGCCCACCGAGAACAGCAGGAGGGTCACGCCGACCGCGAGATAGCTGGCGGGCGCTCCGATGCCGCCCAGGAGGATGGCGAGCGGTGCCACTCCGGCCATGACGGTGAGCGGGGCCGCGGCGGCGACCACGAAGAACACGATGTCGCTGACGCCGAGCAGGTTGCGCTGCAGGTGCGCGCCGGCCTCCGCATCGACGCCCGCTGCCGAAGGGGGAGCCGGAGGCACGTAGTTGTGGGTCATGAGGGTCTGTCTCCACGAGGGGCGAGTGGGTCACCCGGCGACCGGGGGGCCTCGATCTCGTGGACACGGCTGCCGGGCGACGGTGGGTCTGTCGGTCACTGGTGCCGTGGGCGGCGGGCCGTGGACGGGGTGGGCGGGCCCTGGAGCGCGACCGGTGTGCGGCCGCGCTGCAGCACACCACAGGGCGAACCGTGCGCCCCGGGCACCAAACTGAAAGGCATTCAGTACGGCTAATCTAAGGACATCACAGCCCGTGGGGAAGTCTTTACTGAATGGCATTCGGTAACGATCCGCTAACGCCGGGTGTCCGCGGAGGGGGAGGCCGCGCGCCACCTCCCCCCGGACTCAGCCGAGCCGGACCGAGAAGGAGCCCGATGGGACGCCCCAGGACGCCGTTGCTGGATCGCGCCGTCATCGGCAGAGCGGCCCTGCGACTGGCCGACCACGAAGGCTCCCTGACCATCCCGGGACTCGCCAGATCCCTGGGGGTGGCCCCGTCCGCCCTCTACCACCACGTGCGGGGCCGGGACGAGATCATCGCGCTGATGCGTGAGGAACTGCTGCGCGAGACCGGTATGGAGGAGCCCTACTCCGGCACCTGGGAGGAGGTCCTCGACCAGTGGGCCCGGGCCTACCTCAACGGCTTCGCGGCGCACCCGGGCGCGATCCCGATCCTCGCCGTGGCACCGCTCTCCGAGACGTTCATGCACACGGTCTACGACAACGTCGCGCGGACCCTCTCCGACGCCGGGTTCCCGCTCCCCCAGGTCATGCCCCTCATCACCGCCCTGGAGAGCTTCGTGCTCGGCTCGGCCCTGGACCTGGTCGCGCCCGCGGTCATGCTCTCGATGGTCGACCACGACTCCGCCCCGTACCTGAGCGCCGCGCTCGACAGCACCCCCGGCGGCGAGCACCGCGCCACCCAGGCCTTCGAGGCGGGCCTGCGGGCGATGCTGAAGGGGTTCGCGGCCGTGCTGGACGATGCCGCCTGAGCGAACCGGACCGGGTCCGACCACCGCCCGGCGCCGCGCCGGCCGCGGCTCTCCGGAGAAGGGCACGGTGCCCGGGTCACGCCGACGGGGCCCGCGACATCGGCCACCGGCCACCGGCCCCGTGCGCGCGGCCTCGCGCCTGCGACGCGGCCGATGACCTCGTCCCGGTGCCCGGCCGGTCCGGCGACGCCGGCCGGTTCGACGCGGCTACCCGGCCGCGGCCGGTAGGGCGCCGCTGTCGTGGGCCGCTCGGCGGGCCGTGTCCACGGCGGCCTTCTGGTGGGGCGCGAGCGGTTGCTCCGGGGACTCGTCCATACCGGCGAACGGGTCGGTGACCAGGCCGCTCACGTCCAGCAGGGCGCTCAGCGTCTGTGCGCCGCAGAACGGGACGTGCAGCGGGGAGTAGCCGCCCTCCTGCGCCAGCACGAGCCGGCCGCCGCAGAGTTCGCCGGCCACCTCCAGCAGGCGCCGGGTCAGGGTCGCGAACGCGGTGGCCGACAGCGCCATCCGGCCGTTCGGGTCCAGACCGCCGGCGTCGAACCCGCACGCGACCGCGACGAGGTCCGGGCGGAACGCCCGCAGCGCGGGCTCCACGACGGTGTCGAAGGCGTACTCGTACGCGCCCCGTCCGCTGCCAGCGGGCAGCGGGACGTTGACCGTGGTGCCGACGGCGTCGCCGGTGCCGGTCTCGGCGACCGTGCCCGAGTCGTGCGGGTAGAGCCGCTCCTGGTGCAGGGAGATCGCGAGGACGTCGGGGTCGTCGTAGAAGATGCTCTGCGTGCCGTTGCCGTGGTGGACGTCCCAGTCGACCACGGCGACCCGGCGCAGCCCCTGGTCGGCGCGTGCCTTGAGGAGGGCGATGGGCAGGTTGGCCAGCAGGCAGTAGCCGCGGGCGCGGTCGCGCTCCGCGTGGTGTCCCGGCGGGCGGACGAGGGCGTACGCCGTGTCGACGTCCCCCGCGGTGACGGCGCGCACCGCCTCGGCCACGCCTCCCGCGCTGAGCACGGCGGTGTCGTAGGCGCCGGGCCCGAACCCGGCGAAGTCCCCGAGTTCGCCGCCGCCGGCCGCGGAGAGCCGCTCGAAGGCGTCGAGGTAGCCGGGGTCGTGGGCACGCAGGAGGTCCGCGCGCTCCAGGTCGAGCGGGGTGAGGGGACGGGTCAGGGCCAGCAGGCCCGACTTGGCCAGGAGGCCGAGCAGCCGGCGCCGGGGGGTGGGGGTCTCCAGTTCGGCGCCGGGTTCGATGTCGCCGCCCACGGCGACGACGGACTGGTGCCAGAAGTACTGCTCGTGGCTGACGAAGCCCACCCGGCGGGCGGCGCCGCTTCGGTCGTTGTGCATGGTTCTCCGTGTGCTGGGGCCTCAGGGGGTGGTGGTGCCGGCGCGCCGGAGGCTGTCGATGTCCGTGCCGCCGATGCGCAGGCAGGAGGCCGCCGCCGGGCCGCCGGTGAGCAGTTCGCGGGTGACCGGCCCGCCCGGCAGCGCCGTCCACGGGTCGGTGCCGGCGGCCGCCTCGGGGACGTAGTCCGGGAAGTTGCTGCTCATGACGTCCAGGGCGAGGTGGTGCCCGGCCCGCAGACGGTAGGCGACGCTCTGGAGGTCGACGGCGGTGATGCCGCCCCGCGCCCCGGCGTCGAGCCGGGCCTGCCCGTAGGTGACGAGGTACGCCTCGCCGTCGGGGGTCACGTCCAGCAGACGGGTGTGGACGTTCGCGCCCTCGGGGGCCTTCAGCCGCAGGGTGAGGGTCACGGCGCCGACGAGGTCGGTGTCCCGCTCGACCGCCGGAGCGACGAAGTGCAGAACGTCGTCGCGCTTGCCGACCGGCGCCAGGTCGGCGCGGTCGAGCAGCATGGCGAACGGGTTGGCGCCGGCCGAGGGCACCAGGTCGGCCGGGTCGTGGGTCCAGGCCAGCCGGCTCTCCTCGGCGGGCGGCTGCTCGGCGAGGGTGTCGGGGGCGAGGTGGTACTCGTACTCGGCGGCCTTCGGCGGTGGCCAGGCGGTGTCGGTGCGCCAGTCGCCGTCACCGTGGCACACCTCGTACTGCACCCGCGGCAGGGGCTCGGCGGACCGGCCGAGGATCGCGTCGAAGAACTCGATCGAGGGGTCCAGGTACCGGGGCAGCATCCGGGCCAGGGCGGCCGGCTCGGTGCTGTGGTCGTTCTCCGGGCCCACCGGCGCGTGGCCCAGCCAGTAGTTCTCGTGGTCGATGGCCTCCAGGCGGAGGTACAGGTGCTCGGCCCAGGCGGGGGTGCGCTGCAGCGCGCGTACGTCGTTCCACGACCAGACCGCGCAGTTGTCGAACCAGCCGATCGTGTAGAGGGCGGGCACGGGGGTGCTCCCGGCCAGGGCGCTCACCGGCCGGGGCACGAACGGGGAGTCGCCGGTGAACTCGGCGTCGAAATTCGGCGAGCGACTGCCGAGCTGGTCGAAGAAGGGCTCGAAGACGTCGCGCAGCGGGCGGACGCTCCAGTCGGGCTCCCACTCGTAGTGGTCGGCGTCCACGTAGTGGGTGGCGAAGTAGCCCTTGCGCGTGGTCTGTTCCACGTCGCCGGTGCCGTCGTCGTACGTGAGCGTCATGGCGAGCTGGGAGCCGGTGACCCGTGGCGATATCGCCTTGAGGGCCGGGTGGCCGCTGATCGTCGCGGCGATGGTGGTGTACCCGTAGTACGAGTCCCCCCACATCACGACGTTCCCGTCGGACCAGGGCTGCTCGGTGATCCACTGGATGGTGTCGTAGCCGTCGTCGGGTTCGTGGCGCGCGAACTCGGTGGCGCCCTCGGAGCGGTACTTGCCACGGACGTCCTGCACCAGGACGTGGTAGCCGCGGGCGGTGAAGTAGCGGCTGACGTCGGGCATGAAGCAGTAGGAGCCGTCCTTGTCGTACGGCAGCCGTACGAGGATCACCGCGCCGGGACGGTCGGCGTCCGCGGTGTAGAGGTCGGCGGCGAGGCGGACGCCGTCGCGCATCGGGACCATGACCTGCCGGGCGTCCTCGGGCTCGGGTCCGGGGCCGACATGGGTGACGTTCAACATGCTTTCTCTCCGTAGGTGTCCAGCGCGCGGCGGTCTTCCGCCACCCGGTCGAGATCCCAGTCGGGTGACGGAATGGAGTCCAGCAGCAGGCGTGTGTAGGGGTGCTGGGGGTCGCGCAGGAGTTGCTCCGTCGGTCCGCTTTCCACCACCCGGCCGCGGCGCATGACGATGGCCGAGTCGGTGATGTAGCGGACGACCGCCAGGTCGTGGCTGACGAACACGTAGGAGATGGCGGTCTCGCGGCGCAGTTCGTCGAGCAGGGTGAGGATCTGGGCCTGGATCGAGACGTCGAGCGCGGCGACGGCCTCGTCGAGGACCAGGACGCGCGGTTCGACCGCCAGCGCGCGGGCGATGGCGGCGCGCTGGCGCTGTCCGCCGGAGAGCTCGCGGGGCCGGGACCGTCCGGCCCGGGTGCTGAGGCCGACCTGGTTCAACAGCTCGGTGACGCGCTCCTGTTCGCGGCCCGGAGCCGTCCGGTGCAGGCGCAGCGGTTCGGTGACGGACTCCGCGATGGTCAGCCGGGGGTCGAAGGAGGCGTACGGGTCCTGGAAGATCATCTGGAGCCGGCGGGCGTGGTGCAGCCGGTCCCGGCGGGAGCGGGCGGTGACCTGTTCGCCGTCGAACTGGACGGTTCCGGAGGTGGCCTGTTCCAGGCCCGCGAGGATGCGGGCGGTGGTGGTCTTCCCGGAGCCGGACTCGCCGACGATGCCGAGCGAGGCGCCGGACGGCAGGTCGAAGCTCACGTCGTCGACGGCGGTGAAGTCCTTGAACCTCTTCACCAGGTTCGTCACGCTGAGCACGGGTGTGGTCATGGCGTCACCTGTTCGGGGCGGAGACACGCGGCGAGCGACGTCCCGTGCGGGCGGAGAGCGGGTACCTGCGTGGCGCAGTCGCCGTCGGCCAGCGGGCAGCGGTCGCGGAACGCGCAGCCCTCCGGCGCCTCGGACAGGGCCCGGGGCCGTCCTTCGATCGCCTTGATCACGGCCTTGTCGCCGTGCACCGAGGGACTCGCCTCCAGCAGGGCCTTGGTGTACGGGTGGGAGGGCGCCGCGAACAGCTGCTCGCTGGTGGCCTCTTCGACGATGCGGCCCGCGTACATGACGTAGATCCGGTCGCAGATGGCGGCGGCCAGGTCCAGGTCGTGGGTGACGAACAGCATTCCGGTGCCGTGGGTCCGCTGGAGGCGCTTGAGCAGGGTGACGACCTCGGCCTGGGTGGTGACGTCGAGCGCGGTGGTCGGCTCGTCGGCCAGCAGCATCCGGGGTTCGGTGGACAGGGCGCCCGCGATCATCACCCGTTGCAGCATGCCGCCGGAGAACTCGTGGGGGTAGCGCCGCAGCGCGCCCCGCGGATCGCGGATGCCGACCTGGTCCAGCAGCTCCAGTACCCGCTCGGTCGCCTCCTGGGCGGAGGTGCCGCGGGCGCGCAGGCCCTCGGTGAGGTAGTGGCCGACGCGGCGCACCGGGTTGATGGAGGACCGGGGGTCCTGGAAGATCATCGACACCCGGGTGCGGCGGAGGTCGCGCAGCGCGGCCTTGTTCGCGGTGAGCACGTCCAGGCCCGCCGCCCGGACGGCACCGGTGGCGGTGGCGCCCCGGGGCAGCATGCCGAGCGCGGTCCTGGAGGTGAGGGACTTGCCGGAACCGGACTCGCCGACCAGTCCGACCGTCTCCCCGTGGGCGACGCGCACGCTGACGTCGGCCAGCAGCGGGGTGGCGCCGATCGACAGGCTCAGTCGCTCGATGTGGAGTGCGGTCTCCCGCGCGGTGTCCTTCTCCTCGGTGAGCACGGTCATGCCCCCTCACTTCCCTTGCGGCCGATGGAGGCGCCGACGTGCTCACCGATGACGTTCACGCTGACCACCGTCAGCAGCACGGCCACGCCCGGTACCAGGCCGGTCCAGGCCGAGCCCTGGAGGATGGCGCTCTGCGCCTCGTTGATCATCGAGCCCCAGTCCGAGGCCGGCGGGCGCACGCCCAGGCCCAGGTAGGACAGGGAGGCGAGGTCCACCAGCGCGTAGCCGAAGGACAGGGCGCTCTGCGCGATCACCACCGGCAGCACGTTGGGCAGCAGGTGACGGACGGTCACCCAGATCTCGCCGAAGCCCATGACGCGGTAGCTCTCCAGGTACGGCTTGGCGCTCTCCTGGAGGGCGACGCTGCGCACGATCCGCCCGATGAACGGTGTGTAGCTGATGGCGAGGGCGCACACCGGCGCCACCACCCCCGGCCCGAAGACCGCGACGACCAGCATCGCGAGCAGCATGCTGGGGAAGGCGAAGACGATGTCCATGCCGCGGGAGAGGACCGCGTCGGCCCAGCCGCCGGCCCGTGCGGCCGCCAGTCCGATCGTGGTGCCCAGCAGGGCGGAGAGCAGGACCACGCCCAGCGGGGCGAGCAGGGACAGCCGCGCCCCGTACATGAGCCGGGAGAGCACGTCCCGGCCGGTGGAGTCGGTGCCGAGCAGATGGTCCGGGCTGCCGGGCGGCAGCAGCGAGTCCAGCAGGCTCGTGGCGTCCGGCGAGTGCGGTGCCAGGACGGGTGCCAGCAGCGCGGTCAGCGCGGCCAGGGCGAGGAACGCGGCGGCCAGGGTGAGGCTGAGCGGCCGACGGCGGCGTTTGCGCGCCGACTTGGCCCGCAGTGCGGGGATCGTGAACGTCATCGTGCCGGTCCTCCGCTCGTGACGCGGGGATCGACGAAGGGGGTCACCAGGTCCACCAGGGTGTTGACGACGACGAACAGGGCCACGGCGATGAGGGCGATGCCCTGCACGACGGGGAAGTCCCGGCGGCTGACCGCCCGGACGAGCAGGGAGCCGACGCCGTCGAGGCCGAACGCGGTCTCCACGACGGCGGTGCCGACGAAGAGGGTCGCGACGAGCAGGCCGATGACGGTGAGCAGCGGCGGCAGGGCGTTGCGCACGACGTGCCGGGCGATCACCGCTCCCCCGCCGATGCCCCGGCTGCGCGCGACCTCCACGTGCTCGCGGCCCAGTTCCTCGGCGAAGGCCACGTTGGCGAGCCGGGCGAGCACACCGAAGACCGCGATGGCCATGGCGAGGGCGGGCAGGGTCAGGTGCCAGATCCGGTCGCCGAAGCCGGTGCCCGCGCCGGTGGCGGGGAACCAGCCGAGGTCGACGGAGAAGACCGTGAGCAGGCCGATGGCGGCGAGGAAGGTCGGGGTGGCGGTGGTGACGGAGGCCAGCACCGAGGCGGCGCGGTTGACGAGCCCGCCCTTGACGGCGGAGAGCAGTCCGACGCCGAGCCCGAAGACCGTCGCCAGCAGTGCCGAGTAGACGATCAGCAGCCCCGAGACGCTCAGTCTGCTGGTGAGCAGTGAGGTGACGGAGGTCTGGTAGACCAGCGACCTGCCGAGGTCGAGGTGGAGCGCGTCGGTGATCCAGGCCAGGTAGCCCTGGGCGAAGCCCTGGTCGAGACCGTAGCTGTGGCGCAGGGCCGCGAGCTGCGCGGCGGTGAGGCGGCGACCGCCGGCCAGGGCGAGCACGGGATCGCCGGGGACGAGCCGCAACGTGCTGTAGATGATGACGGATGCCACCACCAGGGTGAGCAGGGCGCCGAGGAGGCGCCTGCCCACCCAGGGGGCGATGCTGCGGAGCATGGGTCAGGCACCGCCAAGGCTGGTGGCCCAGGGGGTGTACAGGTAGTTCTGCCGCGGGACGAGACCGGTCAGGCCCTTGCGGTAGTAGACGTTGACGTACTGGGTGACGATCGGGATGTTGGCCAGGTCCTTGGCCATGATCGCCTGCGCCTGGCTGACCAGCTCGGCGCGCTTGTCCTCGTCCTCGGTGGTCTGCGCGGTGGTGATGGCCTTGTCGTACGCCTTGTTCTTGTAACCGGCGAAGTTGTAGAAGTTGCCGGTCGTGAAGTAGCCGTAGTAGGTGAGGGGTTCGGGGAAGTCCAGGTAGCCGCTCACCAGGAATATGTCGATGCCGGCACGGGCCTGGGCCGAGGAGAAGATGGCGCCGAACTGCTCGGCGGTGAGCGGCTTCAGCTCGATGTTCATGCCGACCTGGGTGGCGGCGTCGGCGATCACCGTGGCGATCTTGGTCTCTTCCTCGCTCGCCGAGGTGTATCCCAGGACGATCTTCTGCTTGGCCTTGGCCGATTTGCTGACCAGCGACTTGGCCTTCTCGAGGTTCTGCGCCGGAGCGGGCAGCTTGTCGTAGGCGGCCTGGTAGACGTCCTTGCCGTAACCCCACGCCGAGGGCGGGACCAGGGCGCGCAGCGGCTGCGCGGTGCCGTCGTAGACGGACTTCACGATGCCCTGGTAGTCGATGAGGCTCTGGAGCGCCTGGCGGGTGGCCGGGTCGGAGAGGGCGCCCTTGGCGTTGAGCACCGACAGGAAGGTCGGGGACAGGCTCTTGCCGAAGAGCATGTTGCCCTTCTTCGCGAGCTGTTCGTGGGCCGCGCCGGGGGCCGTGTACTCGCCGTCGATGTCACCGCCGGCCAGGGCGGCGGTCTGGGCGGAGGGGTCGGAGACGAAGCTGAAGCGCAGGGTCTTGACCTTGGGCTTGACCTCGGTGTTCCACCAGGCGTCGTTGCGCGTCAGGACGATGTTGCGGCCCTGCGACCACTTGTCCAGCTTGTAGGGGCCGGTACACATGACCCCGCCCTTGGCGGTGCCGAAGTCCTTGCCGGCGGCCTCGGCGAAGGCCTTCTCCACGACGGTGAAGGCGGGCATCGCGAAGTAGTCGGCCACCAGGGCGTCGACCTTCTTCAGCTTGATCGTGAGCTGCGTGGAGCCGGTGACCTTGATGCTGTCGAGGTTGGTCGACCAGCCGATCCAGGACGAGCCCGTCTTCGGGTCGAGCACCCGGTTGATGCTGTAGAGGACGTCCTCGGCGGTGACCGGCTTGCCGTCCCAGAACTTGACGCCGTCGCGCAGGTGGATCACGTAGGTCAGGGAGTCCGGGTGGTCGATCTCCGTGGCCAGGGCCGGCTGCGGCTCGGAGTTCTTGTCGAGGGTGAAGAGGGACTCGCACATGTTGCCCACGACGGTGCTGACGGACTCGGTGGCCGACAGCGCGGGGTCGAGGGTCGACGGTTCACCCGTGGGAAGGTTCCAGTTGACCGTGCTCACGCTCTTGGTCGCCGCGGGCACCGACGTGGTGATGGTCCGGTTCTTGGTCTGCTTGTCGGCCGAGGTGCTCTTGCCGGCGCATCCGGTGAGGACGCACGCACCCACCAGGGTGGCGGCCAGCGAGGCCTTGTAGGTGTTCTTCATGAGTGGACCCTTCGATGTGCTGAAGCGGGCCGTAGGGATGCGGGCGCCAGAGGAGGAATGGGCAGTCACCCATATGCCGACCGCTCACTGGATGCGTGGCTGGCCGAAAAGTTTGTTGCGGGCGGATGAATCCGCGGGGTACTAGAGTCTTCGCCGCCACGATTCTTTGTCAATGGTGACGAAGAAAATTCGATGTTTCTCCCGGCTCACGGAAGGATCCGCAGCTCCAGACGGCTCGGCAGGACCGCTCCGGTGTGCAGGGTCTGCCGGATCGGCACCCGGTGCGCGGCGCTCCAGCGGTTCTCGTCGGTGCCGGGGTTCGGCGCGAACTCCGGGTAGTCACTGGCGGCGATGTGCAGCCGGAAGCGGTGCCCGCGGCGCAGCCGGTACCCGGTGGGCGTCATCTCCAGCCGGACGAGGCGGTCCGCGCCGGGAGCGGTGAGGACTCCCTGGCCCCGGCTGATCATCCGGCAGGAGCCGTCCGGGGCGACGTCGAGGAGCTTGACGCAGACGTCCGCGGTCGGCGCGTCCGCCGCCACCCGCAGGTGGAGGTCGACCGGGCCCGCGAGATCCACGTCGTGCTCCGCCTCGGGCGCGTCGAACCGCAGGACGTCGGGCCGGTCGCCCGTCGCACGCTCGTCGGGGTACTCGAAGAGGACGGCGAAGGAGTTGCCCACGGCCGAGGGAACCAGGTCGGCGGGGTCGTGCGTCCAGCTCACGGACTCGTCGCGGCCGGGCGCCTCCGTGGCGAGCAGTCCGGTGCCGGCGCCCTCGGCGGCCGCCAGGCCGGTCAGGTAGAGGGTGCGCGTGACGGACTCCGGCGGCGGCCAGGAGGCGGCCTCCCGCCATCCGGCGTGGCCCAGGTGCCAGCGCACCCGGGGAACGGCCTCGGGATCGGCGCGCTCGGCCAGGAAGGCGTCGAAGAACTCGATCGCCGGATCCAGGTAGATGTCCAGCATCCGCTCCAGGGCGGCCTCGCCGACGTTGTGGTCGTCCGGCTCCGCGACCGGGGCGATCGAGAGGTGGTAGTTCTCGTGGTCGATGGAGTCCGCGTAGAGGTACTGCAGGGGCGCGTGGCCGGGGCGGCTCATCAGCGCCCGGTAGTCGCGCATCGAGTGCGGCAGCACGTTGTCGTACCAGCCCACGACGTGCAGCGTGGGGATCGGCCGGGCGTCGAACGGGTGGTCCTTGGGGAAGATCTCCGCCGGGACGCGCTCCGGCACCACCCGGTCGTACCAGGCCGCCCGCTCCCCGATGGCCTCGAAGGCGTCCTCGAAGACCTCGGTCAGCGGCACCCGCCCGTAGTCGAACTCGCGCTCGTGCAGCCAGCGCCCGCTCCAGCAGCCGGCGATGTAGGCGGCGAAGGCGCCCCAGGGCACGTCGGCCACGGTGTCCTGCTCGAAGGGCGCGAACGAGGGCATGTCCACGGACGTCACCCGCGGCACGATCGCCCGCAGCGCCGGATGCGACATGCTGGCGGCGGCCCACTGGGTGAAGCCGTAGTAGGAGTCGCCGAACATCCCCACCCGGCCGTCCGACCAGGGCTGACGGGTGATCCACTCGATGGTGTCGTAACCGTCGGGCGCCTCGTTCACCAGCCCGAGCGCCTCGCCCTCGGAGCGGAACTTGCCGCGCACGTCCTGGACGACCAGGGCGTAGCCCCAGGCCACCAGCCGCCGCGCGACCGACTCCATGAAGACGTACCTGCTGTTCTTGTCGTACGGCAGGCGCACGAGAACGGTCGGCAGGGCGGCGGCGGCACCGGCGGGGCGGTACACGTCCGTCGCGAGGCGGACACCGTCCCGCATGGCGACGAGATGGGTCTCGGCCCAGTCCGGTACCGACTCGGGGGTCGCTGACACGAGGGACATACTTTGGTCTCCTTACACTGAGCGTTCAGATGTTCTTTGTCGGGAGTGACAAGGAATCTAGACCGAAGGGGGCCATGTGGGAAGGCCGAGCCTCGCCGACCAGCGGCGGGCAGAGATCTTGAAGGCAGCCGCGCAGTCGGTGGCCACGTACGGGCTGGCCGCGAGCACCCTGGAGCGGATCGCCGGCATGTCGGGGATGAGCCGCTCGCACATCCGCCACTACGTCGGCAACCGCGACCAGCTGATCGACGCGCTGTGGGACCACGTCATGACGCCCTACTTTGCGTCGACGGGCGAGGCCCTGGCGGGGCGGGAGCCCGGAACCGCGCTGCCGGCGCTGGTGGACTACCTCTTCGGGCCGCAGATGGCCCGCAACGAGGACGATCCCGTGATCGAGGCGCTGATCAGCGGCGCGGTGCAGGACGTCCGGCTGCGCGGCCGCATCTACGACAGCTACAGCCGGCTGGAGCGCGAGATCGCCAAGGTCGTCCGCGAGTCGGTCCCGGGATGCGGCTCGGCGGAGAGCCTCCAGCTCGCCTACGCCCTGATCTGCATGGCGTTCGGGCACTCCGCGCTGACCGGGCTGCCCTTTCCGGCGTCCCGGCAGTCCGGGATGAAGAACCTGGCGATGGGAATGGTGGAGTCACTGCGGGCCCCCGCGCGCCCCGGGAACGAGGGCGGTGGCGGAGCGGGCGCCGACGGCGGTTCGTGAGCGCGCGCCGTACGCACCGCCCGCTCCGGCGGGGGCGGCTCCGGGCAGCGTCCGCCGGACGGACCACCGCCCGCCGGGTTCACGAGTCGAAGCCGAGTCCGAGGCGGTCGAGGAGCTTCAGCCACAGGGACCGCCGGCCGGTCTCGTCCTCGCGGGCCATGGCGCGGCGGGTCAGCTGGATGCCCGCCCAGGCGAACGGCTCGGGCGGGAAGGGCACCGGCCGTTCCCGCACCATGCGCAGCCGGGTGCGCTCGGTGTCCTCGCCGGCCAGCAGGTCCAGCATGACGTCGGCGGCGAACCGGGAGGCGCCGACACCCAGCCCGGTGAATCCGGCGGCGTGGGCGACCCGGCCGCCGTGCGTGACGCCGTAGAACGCGGTGAACCGTGAGCAGGTGTCGATGACACCGCCCCAGCGGTGGGTGAACCGCACCCCGGCGAGCTGGGGGAAGGTCTCGAAGAAGTGCCGGGCCAGCAACCGGTGCGTCTGCTCGCGCTGTTCGTACTCGGGGCGGATACCGCGCCCGAAGTGGTAGACCGCGTCGTAGCCGCCCCAGAGGATGCGGCCGTCCGGGGTGCGCCGGTAGTAGTGGAACTGGTTGTTGGTGTCCGCGATGCCGTAGGACCCGGTCCAGCCGACCGACTCCCACTGCTCGGGGGTGAGCGGCTCCGTGGCGAGCACGTGGTCGTAGACGGGGACGACCGCCAGCGACCGGGCCCCGAGCAGCGAGGTGAAGACGTTGGTGGCCAGCACCGCCCGAGCGGCGTGGACCCGGGCCGCGCCGCACTCCGCGGTCACCCCGTCCGGGCCCTTGCGCAGCCGTGCGACCCGGGTGCCCTCGGCGATGCGCACCCCGAGCGACTCGGCGACCCGGGCCAGCTCCCACGCCATGCGCGCGGGATCCACCGTCGCCGAGCTCTCGGTGTGCAGCCGCCCCGCGAGGTAGGTCGGCGAACCGACCAGCCCGCGTACGGCGTCCTGGTCCAGGTAGCCGTCGGTGCCGGGCTCCAGGGCCGCCACGGTGTGCGGGCGGGTGGCCACGGCGAGGACCCCGCCGGGGGTGTACGCGCACTGCATGCCGTACTTCTCGACCGTCGCGGCGATGCCGGCGAGGTTCTCGGCGCCGAGCCGTTCGAGGACCGGGTACTCCTCGGGCCAGCGGCTGAGCCCGTTCGGCTCGCCGTGGGTGAGGCTGGCCTCGCAGAAGCCGCCGTTGCGCCCGGTGGCGTGCTCCGCGACGCGGTCGCCCTCCACGAGGAGCACCTCGCGCTCCGGGTTCCGCTCCTTGGCGCGCACGGCCGCCCACAGGCCGGTGAAGCCGCCGCCGACGATCAGCAGGTCGGCGGTGTGCTCGCCGGTCAGGGGCGGCCGGGGAGCCGGGCGGTCCGGGGTGTCCAGCCAGAGCGGGACGGGTCTGGCCTCGGCCAGCGCCTCCTCGGCGGGCGTTTCGCGGTCGGTGGGCATGGAACTCCTGTCAGCCTCCCGAGGAGGCTCGGTGCTGTGCTGCTGCGGAGGACGAGGGGCGGCCGCCCCGGCGGGAACGCCGGACGCACCGCCGTCCGAGGGGCGACGGACGCGGCTGTACCGGCGCGCGCGGAGAGCGTGCGGGATCTCCACGCCGCGCGGGGCCGCGCCCCGGCGGACACGGCCGAGGCATACGGCAGGCGAACGTACGCTCGTCCGCGGCCACTTGGGGCATGCAACCCTGACGGCACCCCTATCGTCAATAGCGTTGTCGTAAGTGCCGCGGCCCGCCCCCGGGCCGGAGCGCGGCTGGTTAGGCTGCCGTCCGTGAGCACGAACGAGCACGGCCTGGACGCCCTGGACCGGCGGATCGTGGCCGCACTCCAGATCGACGGGCGGGCCGGCTGGAGCAATGTCGCCCGCGTCCTCGGCGAGTCCGAGCGGACGGTGGCCCGGCGCGGCCGGCGCCTGCTGGCGGAACGGCTCGTCACCGTGGCGGCGCTCGTCGCCACCGGGGAGACCGTCGTCGTCCGGTTCGGCTGCGCCCCGGACGCCGTCGTCGCCGCGGCGCGGGCCGTGGCCCGACGGCCGGACTCGGTCTTCACCTACGTGCTGAGCGGCGCGGGCGACTGCGTGGCCGAACTCCAGTGCCCGGCCGGCCGTCTCGCGGCGCTCACGCTCGACGACCTCCCCCGGCTGCCCGGCCTGACGGCCAGGGCGGTGGCACCGGTGCTGCGCTACCACCGCACGGTACGCGGCTGGCAGCCCGGGATCCTGACCCCGGACGAGGTCGCCGGGCTGAGCCGCTTCCCGGACCGGGACGACCCCTCGGCGAGCGCGCCCGACCTCGTCCTGGATCCCGGCGAACAGAGGATCGTCGCCGCCCTCGCGGCGGACGGCCGCCTGCCGTACGAGGAACTCGCGGCGCTCGCGGGCATGTCCGAGGCCACGGCGCGCAGACGCGTCGAGGCACTGCTCCAGGCCGGTGTCATCAGCATCCGGGCCTCCGTCGACCCCGCGCTGCTCGGGCTTCCGGTGGAGGCACTGCTCTGGCTGCGCACCCGCCCCGACGCGGTCGAGCGGGTCGGCACGCTGGCCGCCCGCGATCCGCTGGTGCGCTACGCGGCGGTCGTCACCGGTGAACACCAGTTGCTGGTGCATGTCGCCCAGCCGTCCAGGGCGGCCCTTCTGGACTGTCTGGGCGGCGCCGCGTGGATGGCGGAGGCGGCGGCGGTGGAGACCCAGCTGGTGATCCGGGCCTTCAAGCGCAGCGGTACAGCGACCGATGACTGAATCAGCCTTTGCGGTCGATGAAATGAACCATCCAGTCAATCACTGACGTCATCTTGACTATTCACGCCGGACGGCTCCACGATGAGGGCAGGTCCGGCACCCCGGGCCGTCCCGGGCCGGGGTGCGTGCGCCGTCAACTCCCCCTCCTTCGCGGCCCCGGGCATCGCGCCGCAGCGGCCGTGGCGCCCCGCCCTGCCCGTGGACAGGCTCCCGGCGGACCGGATCCAGGGGCCCGCACGACCGCTTCGCCGTGGCTCCCTCGCGTCCAGAAAGGCACTTCGTGCACGACATCGTCGCCCTCGACGCCGTATCCCTGTCCCGGGCCGTCCGGCAGCGCGCCCTCTCCTGCGTCGAGGTCATGGAGGCGTACCTGGACCGCATCGAGCGGGTGAACCCACGGGTGAACGCCATCGTCGGCCTCCAGGACCCGGAACTCTCCCTCGCCCAGGCCCGCGAGCGGGACGAACAGCTGGCCAGAGGCGAGTACCTGGGGTGGATGCACGGCTTCCCGCACGCGGTCAAGGACCTCGCGGCCGCGGCCGGGCTGCCCTTCACCATGGGTTCCCCGCTGTTCGCGGACCGGGTGGCCGCCGAGGACGAGCTGTTCGTGGCCCGGATGCGGGCCGCCGGAGCGGTCTTCGTCGGCAAGACGAACACCCCTGAGTTCGGGCTCGGTTCGCAGACCTACAACCCGGTCTGGGGAACCACCGGCAACGCCTACGAACCGGCCCTGACCGCGGGCGGGAGCAGCGGTGGCGCGGCGGCGGCCGTGGCCCTGCGGATGGTGCCGGTGGCGGACGGCAGCGACTTCATGGGCTCGCTGCGCAACCCCGCGGCCTTCAACAACGTCTTCGGCCTGCGGCCCAGCGCGGGACGGGTGCCCGAGCCCGGCTTCCTGGTCTCGCCGGCCGTCGTGGGGCCGATGGCGCGTACCACCGAGGACCTGGCCGCCCTGCTGTCCGTGCTGGCCGGCCCCGACCCCGGCTCGCCCCTGGCCGTCGACGAGGACCCCGCCGTCTTCGCCGGGTCCCTCGAACGCGACTTCCGGGGCGCCCGGATCGCCTGGGTCGGGGACTGGAACGGCCGTCTGGCCACCGAGCCCGGCCTGTTGGAGCTGTGCGAGTCCTCCTTCGCCGTCTTCGAGTCCCTCGGCTGCTCGGTGGAGAGCGCGCTTCCCGACTTCGCCCCGGAGCGGATCTGGGAGACCTTCCTGACCTGGCGCTGGTGGGGCAACGCGGCGGCCGGACACGACCTTCACCGGCCCGAGGAGCGGCGCGCGCTGCTCAAGCCCGAAGCCGTCTGGGAGATCGAGAACGGGCTCCGGCTGAACGGGCTCGACGTCGCCGCGGCGGCCGCCGCCCGGACCGACCTGTACGCGGCGGTGCAGCGGCTCTTCGAGCGCTACGACTTCGTGCTCGCCCCGTCGGCGCAGGTCTTCCCGTTCGACAAGGGGGTGCACTGGCCCGCCGAGATCGACGGCCGGCCGATGGACACGTACCACCGCTGGATGGAGACCGTGGCCTGCTGGTCGCTGACCGGGCTGCCGGTCCTTGGGATGCCGGTCGGCTTCGGGGAGCGGGGACTGCCCATGGGGGTCCAGCTGATCGGCCGGCACCGGGCGGACCTGGCGGTGCTCCAGCTGGGGCACGCCTACGAGCAGGCCACCCACTGGGTGGACCGCACTCCCCCGCTGGCGGCCACGGGCGCCTGACGCGCCGTGCGGCCCCCGGGACGACTCCCGGGGGCCGCACGGCGGGGATCACCCGTTACAGCGCCGGGGCGAAGCGCTCGGTGCGCGCCTCGATCGCCTCGGCCGCCGCCAGGATGCCGCTCTCGTCGAACCGGCCGCCGATGAGCTGGACGCTCGTGGGCAGGCCGTCCGACAGCAGGGTGGGCACGGTGACCGCGGGGAAGCCGAGCACGGGCACGGAGGTCATCGGCCAGACCGCCCGCATCAGCTCCGCGGTCCGCTCGGCCGACACCAGGTCGGCGCCCTGCTCGAACGCCGGCTCGGCGGTCACGGGGGTGAGCAGAAGCCGTCCGCCGCCCAGCAACTCCTGGAGCTGGACGATGAGGGATCCCCTTCTCGCCCAGCCCCTGACGTAGGTCTCCAGCGACGGACGCTCGGTCCACTCCTCGGCCACCGCCGCGTAGTAGTACTCCATGGCGGTCCGGATCTCGTCGTCCCCGACCTGGTGGATGTCGGGCAGCATCGTCGCCCTGAGGTCCTCGAACAGCAGGAGCTGCCAGAGCCGGGCCGCCTCCGCCAGCAGGGGCAGCCCGTCGGTCTCCTCGACCTCGTACCCGGCGTCGGTCAGCTTGGCCACCGCGTCGTCCAGCGCCGCGTCCACGGCGGGGGCGTTGGCCACGGTGCCGATCCCGCGCACCACCGAGACCCGTCCGGGCGTCCGGGGCTCCGGGGAGGGCAGCGCGGGAACACCCGCCGGGCAGCGCAGATCCGGTGTGCTCATGACCCGCAGCGCGAGCCGCACGTCGGAGACGGTCCGGCCGAGCGGTCCCTCCACCGCCATGTACTGGGGGCTGAGAGGGAAGTCCAGGCGGGGCCCTCCGGACCACTCGGAGACCACACCCGCGGTCGGCCTCAGTCCCACCACCCCGCAACAGGCGGCCGGCAGCCGGATGGAGCCGCCGATGTCGTTGCCCTGCGCGAGGGGGGTCATCCCGGCGGCGAGGCTGCTGGAGGCACCACCGCTGGAGCCGCCCGGAGTACGGCCGGTGTCCCAGGGGTTGAGGGTGCGCCCGTGCGCGGCGTTGGCCGTGAACCAGCGCAGCGAGAACGCGGGCGCGTTGCTCCGGCCCAGCAGGATCGCCCCGGCGTCGCGCAGGGCGGCCACGCACGCGGCGTCCTGCGACGCGGGAGGAGCGGCCTTGAAGGCCTCCACGCCGTGGGTGGAGACGTGACCGCGCTGGTCGGTGTTGATCTTGACCGAGACCGGTACGCCGTGCAGCGGCCCGAGCGGTTCGCCGGCGGCCACGGCCCGGTCGGCCTGCCGCGCCTGCTCCAGCGCCTCGTCGGGACGGACCTCCACCAGCGCGTTCAGCCGTGGGTTGGTCTGCTCGATGCGGTCGAGGAACGACCGTACGACGTCCTCGGCGCTGACCTCGCGGCTGCGGACGGCGGCCGTCAGTTCGGCGGCGGTGCGCTCCCAGAGGGGTGCGGTGGTCACTTGCTCAGCTCCTTCTGTCGGATGGGGAAGAGGCCGACGGCGGGCCCGCGAAGGCCTGGGCGAGCCGCAGCCATCGGGCCGCCTCGTCGCCCAGGGTGAGCAGGCGGGTCCGCTCGGGGGTCCTGCGCCGGGTGACGACGAGGCAGAAGTCCAGGGCCGTGCCCTCCACCCGGCAGCTCGCCTCGGGCGGTCCCCAGGTCCACACCGCCCCGTCCGGTGCGGAGAGCGCCACCCGGACCGGTGTCCCGGGCGGCTCGATGCCGTTGACGGTGTAGCTGAACTCCCGGGTCCGTACGCCGAGATGGGCGATGTGCCGCAGGCGTGCGGTCGGTTCACGGGTGATGCCGAGGGCGTCGGCGACGTCCTGGCCGTGGGCCCAGGTCTCCATGATCCGGGCGGTCAGGCAGGTGGCCGCGCTCATCGGCGGTCCGTACCAGGGCAGCCGTGTGCTCGGGTCGAGGCCGGCGAACACCTCGATCAGCCGGCCGCGGGCCCGGTCGTACCAGTCGAGCGCGTCCGCGCCGGACAGCGAGCGGTGGCGGGCGGCGATGTCGTCGGGGGTCGGCTGCGGCTGCCGGGCGGCCTCCGCGGCGAACCGCTCCGGGTCGAGGGCTGCCGTCACCACGGCCTCGTCGTAGTAGGCGAGGTGGGTGAGCTGGTCCAGGACCGACCAGCCGGCCGCCGGTGTGGGCAGCCGCCAGTCGGTCTCGTCCAGCGGTGCGACCAGGCGTCGCAGATCGGCCGACTCGGCGTCGAGGTCGTCGGTGAGCCGGCGGAGGGGGACGGCCATGCCTGGCTCCTGTCAGGGATGGGTGAGGTGCGCCGCGCGCTCGCGCAGCGGGGCCTTGACGACCTTGCCGGTGGCGTTGCGGGGCAGGTCGTCGACGACGGTGACCGTGACCGGCACCTTGTAGGCGGCCAGGTGCTCCTTGCACCACCGCACCAGCTCGTCCGGCTGTGGCGCGGTGCCCTTCACCGGTACGACGAAGGCGGCGCCGGACTCGCCCCAGCGGACGTGCGGGGTGCCGACGACCGCAGCCTGCGACACCTCGGGGTGCGCGTGCAGGACGTTCTCCACCTCGGCGGGGTACACGTTCTCCCCGCCGGAGATGTACATGTCCTTCCAGCGGTCCACCAGGACGAGCAGGCCGTCCTCGGTGACGGCCGCCGCGTCACCGGTGCGCAGCCAGCCGTCGGCGGTGAAGGCCTCGGCGGTGGCCTCGGGGGCGCGCCAGTACCCGGGCGTCACCAGCGGACCGCTGATCTGCAGCTCGCCGGTCCGGCCGGGGGCCGCGTCCGCCCCGTCCGAGGTCCGCACCCGGCAGCGGGCGTACAGGGTCGGGATGCCGATCACGCCGGGGGCGGCGTCATGGCCCGGGGGCACGCTGGTGACGCAGGCGCCCGCCTCGGTGATGCCGAACACGGGGGTGAGCGGAACACCGAGGGCCTTCCAGTGCGCCAGCAGGGCGGACGGCACCGGGGAACCGCCGACCACCGCCGTGAAGGGGCGCAGCTCGGCGGCCTCGAAGTCCGGGAGCTGCTGCATGAACTGGTAGTTCGCCGGCACCCCGCAGAAGTGCGTGACGGGCGTGTCGGTGTCGGTGAGCAGCGCCAGGGTGGCCGCCGCGTCGAAGGCGCGGGCCACCACGACCGTGCCGCCCGCGTACAGCACGGGGTTGGCGAAGAGGTTGAGTCCGGCCACGTGGAAGGTGGGCAGCACGGTGAGCGCGCGGGAGGTGCCGGAGACGCCGTGGGCGACCAGGATGCCGAGCATGCTCGCGAGCATGGACCGGTGGGTGATCTGGACGCCCTTGGGACGGCCGGTGGTGCCGGAGGTGTAGATGATGGCCCACACCTCGTCCTCCTCGACCCGCGCCGCCGTCCAGCCGGACGGCCGTGGTGCGGTGGCCCACTCCTCGTAGAGGTCAGGGCCGGTCTCCTGGTCGCTCCAGCCGAGCACGGTCGGCACCGGCGTCTCGGCCACGATCCGGGCGGCCGCCTCGGCGCCCGGGACGTCGTGCAGCAGCACGGCCGGCTCGGCGTCCGCGACGACCGCGGCGAGTTCCGTGGCGGTCAGCCGCCAGTTCAGCGGCACGGTCACCGCGCCGACGGCGGCGCACGCGTACAGGACCTCGAAGACCCGCGGGTCGTTGCGGGAGAGCACCGCGACCCTGCTGCCGCGGCCCACCCCGTTCTGGGTGAGGGAGTGGGCGAGCGATGCCACCCGCGCGGCGAGTTCGGCGTACGAGGTGGTCCGGCCCGTGTCCAGGTCCACGAGGGCCGTCCGGTCCGGGACGCGCAGGGCGTGGTGCCCGATCCATGAGGCGATGGGCTGGTGCATCGATGTCCTTCGTTCGAGGCGGGCACGGCGGTGGGCCCGTCCGTGTCGTCAGGCGCCGGGCACCCGGTCGAGATCGGGGTCGGTCCGGGTGGCCCAGGCCGGTTCCCAGGTCAGCAGGGTGAGTTCGGCGGAGCCGAGGTCCACGTCGACGACGTTGCGGAAGCCCGCGGACTCGGCCGCGGCGATGCGCGGGCCGTCGCCCGCGGGGGCCGCCACCACCAGGCGGCGGCACCGGGGGTCGGCGTCGGCCAGGGCGGCGGTGAGGGCGGTCAGCACCTCGCCGAGCGCGTGGCCGGCGAGGTCGTCCGCCCGGACCTCGATGTCGTGGAGGCCCACCGGGTAGGCGTCGCGGAGCCGGCCGGCCGCACAGCGCTCCAGCCGGATCCGGGCACCGCCGCTGCCGTCCGGCGTCCGCAGTTCCTGGGCGTGGCGGCCGAGCCGGGCCGGCCGGGCGGTCCACGGTGCGGGGAGGTGCAGCTCGGGCAGCGGCGGTACCGGGATCATGTCACTCCTTCTCGGCGGCGACCTGCCGGATGACAGGTTTGTTGAGCTTGCCGGAGCCGTTGCGCGGCATGGTCCCGACGATCTTCAGACGGCGCGGGAGCTTGTACCGGGCCAGATGGCGGGCTGCGTGGTCGCGGACGTCGTCAAGGGTGATCCGGGCGTCCGGGGCCACGGTGATCACCGCGGCGACGGTCTCGCCCCACTGCGGGTCCGAGACACCGACCACGGCCACGTCCAGGACGCCGGGCATGGTGGCGAGCGCGTGCTCGACCTCGGCGGGGTACACGTTCTCGCCGCCGCTGATGATCATGTCCTTGAGGCGGTCCACGACATAGAGGCAGCCGTCGTCGTCGAGGTAGCCGATGTCACCGGAGTGGAACCAGCCCTCGGCGTCGTACGCGGCCCCGGTCGCCTCGGCGTTGTTCCAGTAGCCGGCCGCCACGTTGGGCCCCCGGACCACGATCTCGCCCCGCTGGTTCGGCTCGACGGGCTCGTTGCTGAGTACGTCGACGACCCTGACCTGGGTGTACGGCATGGGGATGCCCGCCGAGCCGGCCTTGTCGAGGGTGCGCTCGGCCGGGAGGTGGGTGGCGAACGGCGCGGTCTCGGTCAGGCCCCACGCCTGCTGGAGCAGCAGACCGCGCTGCGCGTACTGCTCGACCAGGGACGGCGCGACCGGGGCGCCCGCGACCACGACGGCCCGCAGGTGGCCGAGGTCGTGGTCGAAGAAGCCGGGCACCCGGGCGAGCGCGCTGAACATCTGGGGCACGCCGAACATCGAGTTGGCCTTCAGGTTCACCAGGTCGTCGGCGCAGGCCTTCGGGTCGAAGGTCCGGCGTACGGCCACCGTGCCGCCGCGGGTGAGGGTGCGCAGGGCGAAGCTGTTGAGGGCACCGATGTGGAACAGGGGCGCGGCGGCGTAGGTGGTGTCGCCGCGCCGGGTGTCGAGGTGGAGTTCGACGTTGACCGAGTTCCACCAGGCGTTGCCGTGGGTGAGGACGACTCCCTTGGGCGTTCCGGTGGTGCCGGAGGTGAACATCAGGATGGCCGGGTCGTCGGCGTGCTTGGCGGTGACGGCCGTGGTGGGTCCGGCGGCGGCGATCAGCGCGGCCCAGGGCTCCCAGTCGCCGTCCGGTGCGCCGGCCGGCACCTCGGGGTCGTCGTCGACCAGCAGAAGGCGGGTCAGGGAGGTCTGCTCGCGCACCCGGTCGACGCTCGCGCGGTGGCCTTCCTCGCAGACGATCACCTGGGAGCCGCTGCTCTGCAGGACCTGGGCGAGTTCGGGGTCGGCGAGCCGGAAGTTGACCGGGACGAACAGCGCGCCGATCCGGAAGGCGGCGAGCAGGGTGACGAAGAAGGCGGTGCTGTTGAGGCCCAGGTAGGCGACTCGGTCACCGTCGCGGGTGCCGCCGTCGGCGAGGACCGTCGCCAGACGGGCGGCCCTGTCGTCCAGTTCCGCGTAGGTGAGGTCGCCGCCCGGGTAGTCGAGGACGACGGTGTCCGCGTGGTACCGGGCGTTGCGGGCGACGGCCGCGGCCGGGTTGAGGTCGACTCCGAGGCCGGAGTTGTGCGGGTGGGGCGTGGTCACGGTGGGCTCCTCGTTGAGCTCAGAGGTGGTCGCCGCCGGCGGCGGTGGCGAAGCCACGGACGCCGATCCCGCCGTCGACGGAGATCGCCTGGCCCGTGATGGGGCCGCTCTGCTCGCGAGCGGCCAGCAGGACGTACGAACCGGTGAAGTCGCGCGGGTCGGTGCTGGAGTCGTGCAGGGGAATGGGGGGCGGCGGGGCGTCCGGGCTCTTCTTGGCGAACGAGGCCGACAGGGAGCGGTCGTTCAGGGAGAGAGCCTCGGGGCCGCGCAGGTCGGTGTTCATGCCGCCGCAGGCGACGCCGTTGACCCGGACCTTGGGGGCCAGCTCGTAGGCCAGCTCCTTCATCAGACCGAGGCAGGCGTGCTTGCTGGCAGTGTAGAGCGGGCCGCCGCCGTTGACGTAGAAGGAGGCGTTGGACAGCGTCATGACGATGCTGCCGCGTGTCTTGACCAGTTCCGGCCAGGCCGCCTCGGCCGCCAGCACGTAGCCCTTGACGTTGATCGAGAAGATCTCGTCGAAGGCGGAGGCGAGCTCCGGGCCCGACAGGCGGGTGAGCTGGCGCTGGTAGTCCCACACGCCCGCGTTGGCGACCAGGGTGTCGAGCTTGCCGAAGCGCTCCACGGTGGCGCCGACCGCCGCGTGCAGGGCGTCGGAGTCGCGTACGTCGGCGGCGACGGTGTGGAAGCGGTCGGGTGCCGGGGAGGCCGCGGCGACCTCGTCGAGGCGCTTCTTGTCCCGGCCGATGACGGTGACCGAGGCGCCCTCGGCCACGAAGCGTTCGGCGACCGCGCGGCCGATGCCCGAGCCGCCGCCCGTGATCAGGGCGCTGTACCCCTCCAGCCAGCCGCCGCTCACGCCCGCTCCCCGCTCTCGGCGAGGAAGCCGGAGACCAGCCGCTCGAACTCACGGGCGCGTTCCAGCTGCACCCAGTGACCGCAGCGGCCGAAGACGTGCAGCTGGACGTCGCGGATCTGCTTGAGCATGAGCTGGGCGCCGTCGAGGGTGATGGTGCGGTCGTCACGGCCCCACAGCAGCAGGGTCGGTGCCTTGATCTTGTGCAGGTCGCGCCAGAGCGGGTCCATGCCGCCGCGCTTGGCGAAGGCCGCGTTGTAGCGGTGGTAGAAGGCGATGTGGCTGTCGTCGAGGGAGGACTCGTAGCGGGCCTTGACGACGTCGGGGCCGAACTGCTTGTGGTCGAAGACCATGGTGCGGATGAACGCGCCCATCTTCCTCTCGCTGGGGCCGGTCCCGTTGTAGTAGCGGAACATCTCCTTCTGGCCCTCGGTCGGGGTGGGTCCGAAGGGCAGCCAGCCGCCGCCGGGGGCCATCAGCACCAGCCGTGTCACCCGCTCGGGCCGCTCCTGGGCCATGGCGAGGGCGGCGGCTCCGCCGAGGCTGTTGCCGAGCAGGTGGAAGGTGTCGATGCCGAGGGAGTCCAGGGCCTGGTACAGGGCGTCGACGGTGATCCTGGTGATGGACCGCTCGTCCAGGTCGGCCTCGGTCGGGCGGTAGCTGCCCCCGAAACCGGGCTGGTCGGGCAGGACCACCCGGAAGTGCTCGGTCAGGGCGGCGAGGTTCTGGTGGTAGTTGCTCACACCGGAGGCGCCCGGGCCGCCGCCGTGCAGCATCACCAGCACGGGTCCCTCACCGGCTTCGGCCACGGCGATCTCGCCGAGCGAGGTGGCCACGCGGTGCTGTTTGAGTTCGAGGTCGGTCACGACACGTCCCGTCGGAAAGGTCAGAAGAAGGTGGAGATGTTCTTGGCCAGCAGGATGTTCTGGTCGAGGAGGATCGTCCGGCGGGCCACGCGCAGACCGTCCGGCGTGCGGCGCAGGATGTCGGTACGGCCGCCGGCGAACACGTTCTCCTCGCGCTCCAGGCGGTTGCGGTAGACGAGGAAGGCCGAGCGGACGTGCAGGTCGTCGACCCCGAAGTCGGGGTTGTCCTCCGGGTCGACGTGCCGGACCAGCACGTTGGTGACCAGGTGCCGGGTGCGGGAGGGCGGGTCCTCGGCCCAGGCCATGCCGGAGTCGAAGCGGCGGATCCGCCAGGCCAGGCTCTCCTTGGTCTCGTCGTAGAGCGCGGCCTCGCCCCGGGCGGCCACCGACAGGGCCTGCTGGCGGCGCAGCCGGTTGGTGCGGGTCGGCATCCAGTAGTCGAGGTCGTCGGCGAGCAGGTCGAGCCAGTCGGTGTAGCGGCCTTCGTCGAGGAGATCGGCCTCCTCGTAGTAGAACTGCTCGACCTCGAAGTGAATGTCGCGGTCGGCCCGTGCTCCGGCGCGGGAGGTGCTGGTGCTCACGGTGTCGTTCGGTCCCTTCTGCGCGTCGGGGCGGCCCTGGACGGTTCCGGTGTGCGGCATGTCAGCCCCGCAGCAGCGAGCGGAGGTTGACGGACGGGTCGGCGAGACGGCCGGCGTCGACGGCGACACTGCGGTCGATCAGGCGACGGGCCGCGCGCACGGCGGCGGAGTCGTCCACGGAGGCCGCGGCGACCACGAGTCCGTCGCGCAGTCCGAACACGGCGAAGGACGGGTCGTCGTAGGAGCCGCGGACGACGGTGTGCGCGGCGGACTCCAGGTGGCCCACGCCCTCGATGTGCCGGCCGTGCCGGTCGGTCCAGAACCAGGAGGCCGTCGCCTGCGGCAGCGGCTTCCCGAGGATGGTGGCCGCCGCGCGGGCTCCGTCGTGCTGGGCCGCCTCCCAGTGCTCGGCGCGGGGCAGGAGCACACCGTCGCTCCGCCGGGTGCGGGCCGGGTCGCCGACCGCGAGGACGGCCGGGTTGGACGTCACCTGTCCGGTGTCCACCAGGATGCCCCGGTCGACCGCGAGTCCGGCCCGCTCGGCGAGCGCGGTGTGCGGCACCATGCCGACACCCAGCAGGACGGCGTCGTAGGGGTGCGCCGGGCCGCCGTCGGCGAACCGGGCCTCGATGCCGGCGGCACCGAGGTCGGTGAACGACTCCACCACCGTCTGCCGGGTCGTGATGCCGTTGCGGTCGTGCAACCCGTGTACCCATGCGGCGAGTTCGGGGCCCAGGACGCCGGCGAGCGGTACGGCCAGCGGGTCGACGAGGGTGACCTCGCAGCCCAGGCGTACGGCGGTGGAGGCGCTCTCCGCGCCGATCAGTCCGGCGCCGACGACCAGGAAGCGGGCGCCGGGGACCAGGGCGGTCCGCAGCCGGTCGGCGTCCTCGGCGGTGCGCAGCACATGGACGCGCGGGCTGTCGGCGCCGGGGATCGGCGGGCGGGCGGCGCCGGCGCCGGTGGCGAGGACGACGCGGTCGGCCGGCAGCAGGGTGCCGTCGGAGAGTTCCAGCTTGCCCTCGGCGGGCCGCAGCGCGGTGACGGTGGTGCGGTTGACCAGGCGCACGCGCTGGTCGTCGTACCAGGACGGCTGCTGGAGGGCGATCTGCTCCAGGGTCCGGGCGCCGGACAGGAAGTCCTTGGACAGCGGGGGGCGGTCGTAGGGGAACTCGCCGCCGTCGACGAGGGTGACCTCGCCGTCCCAGCCCTGGGAGCGCAGGGCGGCGGCGGTGCTGACGCCCGCGATGCCGCCGCCGACGACCACGATGCTCACGGCTGCTCCCCGGGGAAGAGCCAGACCTCGCCGTCGCGGACCTCGACCCGGTGCGGGCAGGCGTTCTTCGTCGCCGGCAGGCCCTGGACCTCACCGCTCTTGAGACAGAACTTGCTGGAGTGCAGGGGGCATTCGACGAAGCCGTCCTCGACCCAGCCCTCGGCGAGCGAGGCGGTCTCGTGGGTGCACGTGTCGTCCAGCGCGTAGACGCTGTCGTCGGTGTCGCGCAGCAGGGCGATGTTGTCGGCGGTGCCGGTGACCGCCTTGTCGACGGCGATGCCCTCGCCCTGCGGGATGTCGGCCAGGGCCGCCACCCGGATGCCGTTGCCGTCGCTCATGCTTGCTCCTCGTGCCATGCGGGGGTGTTCATCAGCTCGCGCCAGCGGCCGTAGAAGGCCCGTCCGGCGGCGTCGCTGTACAGCTCGCTGGTGGTTCCGGGGTGACGGCCGTCCTCGCGCTCCGAGCCCAGGCCCATCTGGTAGTTGAGGGCCACGCCGTTGGTGATGAAGCCGTTCGCGACGGCCTGCACCTCGGACCAGTTCTCGCCGTCGTCCTGCTCGAAGATGCCGCTGGGTCCGAACGTGCGCAGGTTGTAGAGGCGCTGGGCCTCGCGGACCTCCTCCGGCATGGACCTGTCGACGATCGTCCAGGCCCACACCTCCATCCGGTCCGGGCCCTTGGGGTGCCAGACCCGGATGGAGCCGTTGACGGGGAGGTAGGAGAAGTTGGGGAAGACCGTGGCGTGGCCGTTGGTCAGCGGCCCCTCGACGCGGGCCTCGCCGAGCCGTTCGCGCAGGGCGTCGTAGTCGGTCCACTTGTGCACGGTCTGGGCGTCGAAGCGGTTCCTCGGGTGGACCGGGAAGCCGGCGCCGTTGCCGTGCGCGTCGGAGTACTGGCGGCCGGTGCGGTGCACGACCTCGTCCTTGGGCTTCTTGCCGGCGGGCGAGAGCACCATGAGCGCCGAGGCGTGGCTCATGTTCACGTGGTACCAGTCGGTGGCGAACTGCTCGGCCGCCAGCTTCCAGTTGCCCTCCAGGACCCACTTGTGGACGCCGCCGCCGACGACCGTGCCCTCGTCGTCGTGGTCGAGCATGGCGTCCATGTACCAGGCCATGTCGCCGAGTTGCTCGCGCAGCGGGACCGGGTCCGGGTTCCAGGTGCCGAAGACCAGCCCGTGGTAGGTCTCCACGTGCGGGACCTCGACCAGTCCCCACTTCGTCTCGTCGAAGTCGCCCGGGTAGCCGTCCTTGTTCGGGACGCTCACCAGGGAGCCGTCCAGGTTGAAGGACCAGCCGTGGTAGGTGCAGGTGAAGTTGCGGGTGGTGCCGAAGTCGGCCCGGCACACGCGGGCGCCGCGGTGCCGGCAGGAGTTCAGGTAGGCGCGGATCCGGCGGTCGCGGTCGAGGGTGACGATGACCGGGTCCTCGCCCATGTACGTGGTGAAGAAGTCGCCGGGCCTGTGGAACTGGTCGGTGTGCGCCAGGAAGAGCCAGCTGGGCGCGAAGACACGGCGCAGCTCCTGCCGGTACAGGTCCTGGTCGGTGAAGATGACGCGGTCAAGGAGCCCGCCCTCGGTGTCGACGAGCCCGGAGACGTCGAGGGTGGGGGCCAGGCCGGCCGGGCGCCGCAGGGCCCCGCGCGGGGCCGGGGTGGCCGCGCCCTGGGGTTCGATCGTCGAGGTCATGCCCTCAGGCAACAGCAGCAGGTCAGAGGGGTTCCAACCGTCGTTCCGCAGAACGGAACACGAGCTGTCGGCGGGCATTCGGGGAAGGCGAACGTGGAGACATGCTTGCTGCAACCGCCGTCTCCCAGAGCGCGTCCGACCCACTGTCCGGGCTGCTGCTCCGGGACGTTCCCAAGCCCGAGCCGAAGCCCGGCTGGTCCCTGGTACGGGTCGTCGCCTCGGCACTGAACATGCACGACCTGTGGACCCTGCGCGGAGTGGGCCACCCGCCCGAGCGGCTCCCCGTCGTCCTGGGCTGCGACGCCGCCGGGTACGACGAGGACGGCAACGAGGTGCTCGTCCACCCGGTGATCGCCGACCCGGACGCCGGGCTGGGCGACGAGACCCTGGACCCGGGCCGCGCCCTGCTCTCCGAGCAGCACGACGGCGCCTTCGCCGAGTACCTGTCCGTCCCCACCCGCAACCTCATCCCCAAGCCGGCCTGGCTCACCTTCGACGAGGCCGCCTGCCTCCCCGTCGCCTGGGGCACCGCCTACCGGATGCTCTTCACCCAGGCCGGCATCCGGGCCGGCGACCGGGTCCTGGTCCAGGGCGCCGGTGGCGGGGTGGCCTCGGCCGCGATCAAGCTCGCGGTCGCCGCGGGCGCCGTGGTGTACGCCACCAGCCGCAGCCAGGACAAGCGCGAGCAGGCCCTGTCCTGGGGCGCGCGGGCCGCCGTGGCCACCGGTGAGCGACTGCCGGAGCGGGTGGACGTGGTGGTCGAGACCGTCGGCGAGGCGACCTGGTCGCACTCGCTGAAGTCGCTGCGGCCGGGCGGCACGGTCGTGATCGCCGGGGCCACCTCCGGCACCAACCCGCCGGCCGACCTCGGCCGGGTCTTCTACCTCCAGCAGCGCATCCTCGGCTCCACCGGCTGCACGCGCAGCGAACTGGTCTCGCTCCTCAAACTCATGGACGCCACCGGGCTGCGCCCGGTCATCGACCGCACGCTGCCGCTCACCGAGATCCACAAGGGCTTCCAGCTCATGATCGACGGACGGCTCACCGGCAAGCTCGTCATCCACCCCCAGGGAGAAGCATCGTGAACGCCGCCGCCGTCGGCCTGTCCCACTCGCCCCTGATCGGGACGAACGACCCGGCCCCCGACGTCCTCGCCGCCGTGGCGGAGGCCGTCGAGGAGGCCCGCTCCTTCGTCCACGACTTCGACCCGGAACTGGTCGTCCTCTACGCGCCGGACCACTACAACGGCTTCTTCTACAAGGAGATGCCCCCCTTCTGCCTGGCCACCGAGGCGCACGCCGTCGGGGACTTCGGGTCCACCGCCGGCCCGCTCTCCGTGGACACCGAAGCGGCCCGCACTCTGGCCCGGGGCGTCCTCGACCGCGGTGTCGACCTGACCGTCTCCGCCCGGATGACGGTCGACCACGGCTTCGTGCAGCCGCTGGAGGTGCTGTTCGGCGGGATCGACACCGTCCCGGTGGTACCGGTCTTCGTCAACGGGGTGGCCACCCCGCTCGGCCCGGTCAGGCGTATCCGGGCACTCGGCACCGCGATCGGCGAGGCCGCGGCGGACCTGGACCGGCGGGTGCTGTTCCTGGCGTCCGGCGGACTGTCGCACGACCCGCCGGTGCCGGTCCTGGAGGGCGCTCCGCCCCGGGTCGCCGACGCCCTCATCGAGGGCCACCCGCCCACGCCCGAGCAGCGGGCCAAGGGCGAGCAGCGCGTCGTCCGGGCCGGGCGGGACTACGCCGCCGGGACGAGCTCGATGATCCCGATCAACCCCGAGTGGGACAACCTGGTCCTGGACACCCTCGCGGACGCCAGGCTGGCCGAGGTCGACGCATGGAGCACCGAGTGGATGGGGGCCGAGGGCGGCGGGTCCGCCCACGAGGTCCGTACCTGGGTCGCCGCGTTCGCGTCCCTCGCCGCGGCCGGCGACTACCGCTTCGCTTCCCGTTTCTACCGGCCGATCCCGGAGTGGATCGCCGGATTCGCCGTCGTGACCGCACAGCTGGAGGCAGGACGATGAGCCCGACCGAACGTGACGAGGCCGTCGTGGCGGCCGCCGGCAGGCTGACGGCCGCCGCCGAGGGGCGTGTCCCGTGCGCCCCCGTCCGGGACCTGCTGGGCACGGACGACCTCGAAGCCGCCTACCGCGTGCAGCGGTCGCTGGTGGACGACCGGCTGGACCGGGGCGCCCGCGTCACCGGCCGCAAGATCGGCCTCACCTCCCCCGCGGTCCAGCGGCAGCTCGGCGTCGACCAGCCGGACTTCGGGGTCCTTTTCGACGACATGGACCTCTCCGGACGCGAGGTGCCGACCGGGCTGCTGCTCCAGCCCAAGGTCGAGGCCGAGATCGCGTTCGTGCTCGGCGCCGACCTCGACTCCGCCGAGCTGACCCTGGCGGACGTGCGGGCCGCCGTCGCCGCGGCGGCACCGGCCCTGGAGATCGTCGACAGCCGGATCGCGGGCTGGGACATCACCCTCACCGACACCGTCGCCGACAACGCCTCCAGCGGGCTGTACGTGCTCGGCGACGCCCGCCGCACGCTCGACGCGTTCGAGCCCCGCGAGACGACGATGCGCATGCACGTCAACGACACACCGGTCTCCGAGGGCGACGGCGCGGCCTGCCTGGGCGACCCGCTCAACGCACTGCTGTGGCTGGCCCGTACCGCGCACGCCTTCGGCGACCCGCTGCGCGCCGGACAGGTGGTGCTCTCCGGTGCCCTCGGCCCCATGGCGGTGGTCACCGCCGGAGACCGCGTCCACGCGGAGATCTCCGGCCTGGGCACCGTGTCCGCGACCTTCACCGACAAGGACTCCGCATGACCAAGACCAAGGTGGCGATCATCGGTTCCGGCAACATCGGAACCGACCTGATGATCAAGATCCTCCGTACCTCGGACACCCTGGAGATGGCCGCGCTCGTCGGCATCGACCCGGACTCCGACGGCCTCGCCCGCGCCCGCCGGCTGAAGGTCCCCACCACGCACGAGGGCGTCGACGGCCTCATCGCCCTGGACGGCTTCGCCGACATCGGCATCGTCTTCGACGCCACCTCCGCCAAGGCGCACAAGGCCAACGCGGCGCGCCTGGAGCCGTACGGCAAGGTCCTGGTCGACCTCACCCCGGCCGCGATCGGCCCGTTCACGGTGCCGGCGGTCAACCTCGACGCCCATCTCGCGTCCGGCAACGTCAACATGGTGACCTGCGGCGGCCAGGCCACCATCCCCGTCGTGCACGCGGTGGCGCGGACGACGCCCGTCCCGTACGCGGAGATCGTCGCGTCCATCGCCTCGAAGTCCGCCGGGCCCGGCACCCGCGCCAACCTGGACGAGTTCACCGAGACCACCGCGTCGGCGATCGAGTCGGTGGGCGGGGCCGCCCGCGGCAAGGCCATCATCGTCCTGAACCCGGCCGAGCCGCCGCTGATCATGCGGGACACCGTGTTCTGCCTCGTCGGCGACGCCGACCACGACGCGATCCGCTCCTCGGTGGCCGACATGGTCGCCGAGGTCGCCAGGTACGTGCCCGGCTACCGGCTCAAGCAGGACGTCCAGTTCACCCCGCTCGCCGCGGACGAACCGGTGCACACCCTGCTGCCCGCCGGATCGCCGCCGGTCACCACCCGGGTTTCGGTGTTCCTGGAGGTGGAGGGCGCCGCCCACTACCTGCCCGCCTACGCCGGCAACCTCGACATCATGACCTCGGCCGCCCTGCGCACCGCCGAACGCATCGCCCAGCACGCGCGCCAGGAGGCCCGGGCATGACCACCGATCTCTACATCCAGGACGTCACCCTGCGGGACGGCATGCACGCCGTACGCCACCGCATCTCCCCCGCCGACGTCACCCGCATCGTCGCCGCCCTGGACGCGGCCGGGGTGGACGCCATCGAGGTCGCCCACGGCGACGGACTGGCCGGCGGCTCGCTCAACTACGGGCCCGGCAGCAACACCGACTGGGAGTGGATCGAGGCCGCCGCCTCGGTCCTGGAGCACGCCACGCTCACCACGCTGCTGCTGCCGGGCATCGGCACCATCGCCGAGCTCAAGCAGGCCTACGCCCTCGGGGTGCGCTCCGTGCGCATCGCCACCCACTGCACGGAGGCCGACGTCTCCGCCCAGCACATCGCCGCCGCACGCGAACTGGGCATGGACGTCTCCGGGTTCCTGATGCTCAGCCACATGGCCGACGCCCCCGAACTCGCCCGGCAGGCGGGGCTCATGGAGTCCTACGGCGCGCAGTGCGTGTACGTCACCGACTCGGGCGGCCGGCTCACCATGGACGGCGTCCGCGAACGGGTCCGCGCCTACCGGGACGTGCTGCTGCCCGGGACGCAGATCGGCATCCACGCCCACCAGAACCTCTCGCTGGCGGTGGCGAACTCGGTCGTCGCCGTCGAGGAGGGTGTCACGCGCGTCGACGCCTCGCTCGCCGGGCACGGCGCGGGCGCCGGGAACTGCCCGATCGAGCCGTTCGTCGCCGTGGCGAACCTGAACGGGTGGAAGCACGGCTGCGACCTGTTCGCCCTCCAGGACGCGGCCGACGACATCGTCCGCCCGCTCCAGGACCGGCCGGTCCAGGTCGACCGGGAGACCCTCACCCTCGGCTACGCGGGTGTCTACTCCAGCTTCCTGCGGCACGCCGAGGCGGCCTCGGCCCAGTACGACGTGGACGTCCGCAGCATCCTGCTGGAGGTCGGCCGCCGACGGCTCGTCGGCGGCCAGGAGGACATGATCGTCGACATCGCCCTCGACCTGCTGGCGGCGGCCCCGACGGAGTGAGGTCCGGGCGCCCGCCCGGCACGGCCGGGGGGCCGGGAACCGGGGGGCCGGGAACCGGGGGGCCGGGGGCCGGGGGCTGGGGGCTGGGGGCCGGGAGCCGGGGGGGCTGGTCAGTCCTCCCGGCCCGGGACCGCGACCGGGCGGTCAGCTCTCCTGGGCCGGTGCAGGGGCCGGGGTCGGTGCAGGGGCCGGCAGGTCAGCCTTCCTGGGCCTGGGCCGGGACAGACGGGTCAGGTGGGCCTGGGTCGCGACCGGGCGGTCAGCTCTCCTGGGCCGGGGTCGGGGTCGGCCGGGGTCTGCGGTTGCGTGTGGGCCAGGCACGGGACGCCTCGGCGGCGATCCGCCGTACGTGCGCGCTGAGGCGCCGGGTGTCCGTGCGGCCGCGCTGTCCGGCGACCGAGAGGGCGGCGACCGGCAGGCCGCCCCGGTCGAGCACCGGCGCGGCCACGCAGACCAGCCCCGGCTGGTACTCCTCGTCGTCGAAGGCGACCCCGGTACAGCGGATCCGGTCCAGCTCGGCGGCGAGTTCCGCCGGTGTGGCGAGGGTGCGCGGGGTGTACCGGCCCAGGGGCTCGCTCATGGCCCGTTCGGCGGCCTGTGAGTCGTAGGCGAGCAGGACCTTGCCGACCGCCGTCGCGTGGGCGGGCAGACGGCCGCCGATCCGTGAGGGCACCGGGGCGCTGCGATGGCCGTAGAGCTTCGCCAGGTAGACGACGTGGGTGTCGTGCAGCACCGACAGGTGGACGGTCTCGCGGGTGGCCTCGTACAGGTCGGCCAGGTAGGGCAGGAGCAGGTCGCGGACGGTCTCGGAGCCGGGCGCGTAGACGGCCCGCCCGAGGTGGTGCAGGCGCTCCCCCAGCCGGTACTCGGTCCCGATCCGCTCCACCACGCCGTTGCGTTCGAGCATCCCGAGGACGCGGTGCGCGGTCGTCTTGCTCAGCTGAGCCCGTCGGGCCAGCTCGCTGACGCCCGTGCCGGAGCTGGTCCGGTCGCCCAGGGCGACGAGCAGGCTGATGGCCTTGTCGACGGCTGCTCGGTCGTCACGCGGGGGGCCGACGAGAGTGGCAGTCATCTTTTCACCTCGGCTTCGGAGCAGCCGCGTCACTTTCACTGGACGCTTTGCCAACTTTTACGTGACAAGCATGCGAACGAAACCGGGGTTCGTCAATAATGACGGGATGCACATTAAAAGTGACGCTCTCGCCCACGAGAACGATCTCGTGGCCCGCAACGTCCGGCGGTTCCGGCAGGAACGGGCCATGTCACTCGGGGAACTCGCCCGGCGCTCCGGCCTGTCCAAGCAGACGCTGTCGAAGATCGAGCAGGGGGCCGGCAACCCGACCGTGGAGACGCTGTCACTGCTCGGCGCGGCCCTGGACGTCCCCGCCCGCCGCCTGCTGACCGAGTGGGGGACGCCGGTCTACGTGCAGCGCCAGAGCGAGGGCGAGTGGCAGCAGGCGGCCAACTGGTCGGAGCGAATCCTCGACGAGACCTACGGTTCCGGCTACGTCCGCGCGCTCGTCCTGCGCCTGGAACGCGGTGACAGGGACCCGCAGCCGGTCGAGCCGCACTCCGCGGGCACCCTGCACCATCTGTACGTCGTCACCGGGAAGCTGCGCACCGGACCGCTGAGCGAGCCGGTCGAGCTGGCGGCGGGCGACTTCGTACGGTTCCCGGGCGACGTCCCGCACCGGCACATCTGCCTGAGCGAACGGGTCGTCGCCCACATGGTCACCACGGTTCCGCAGGTGCGCCAGTTCGGCCCGACGGTCGTGAAGGGCACGCCGGTCGCCGCCACGGGCTGAGCCGGCCGGCTTCCGGCAGGGACGCCGACGCTCCACGCGCCCGGTCGGCCGAGATCTCGTCGACGGCCGTCACCGGTGGCATGGAGCGTAAGAGCGATGCAGGTGTCATTCCGGGCGGGAGCGCGTCCCGCCCACATCGTCCGGGCCGGCCCGCGGAGCTCTCGGAGAGGGCGTCCTCCGCGATCGCGTCGCACACCTCGCGGCGATCGGCCCTGAGCCGCAGCGCCCAGACCACACCCAGAACGACGACCGTCCGCAGGAATCCGTGGCTGTTCGCGGTCCGCCGGAAGTACACCGGGGCCCCCAGGGCGACCACTACCCGCAGAAGCAAGTGCTGGAGCAGCCCGGTTCTTCGGTGGTCCGGGTCGGGGGCGCGGCCGAGGACACCGGGAGGCACGGCTGGTCTTCACCGCCGTGGGCCCGCCTGGTGCCGCCTGGTGCCGCGACCAGCGCGGCAGCTCCCTGGGCGGGCCGGACCCAGACGCCGGGAGGCTTCCCCCGTCGCGCGGGTAGCGGATGAGATCCTGATCACTTTCGGGGGCCGGTTCACTGGCCGGATCGCCGGCGGACGCACATCATCGGAACATCCAGAATGCGGATTCTGGTTACTGATGGATGACAAGGCCCCACGGATGCCCCCTTCCTCCGCCGGAACAACCGGCCGCCCCCTGCCGTACCTGCGCAGCACCGAGCAGGGCGGACAGTTCGTCGTCGACGGCAGGGCCCGTCTGCTGCTGGGCGGGCAGGTTCACAACTCGACGCCGACTCATGCCGACCACATAGAGCATGTGTGGGACCGCCTCGCAGCAATGGGGCTGACCAGTGTGGTCGGCAGCGCGACCTGGGCGCTGACCGAGCCGGAAGAGGGGAGGTACGACTTCGGACTCGTTGACGCGCAGATCTCCGCCTCCCGGGAGCGGGGGATGAGCCTGGTGCTGATCTGGTTCGGCGCGTTCAAGAACGCCGCCTCCACCTATGCGCCCCGGTGGGTGCGGGCGGACACCGAAAGGTTCCCGCGCGCCGTGCTGGAGGAGAGGGCCCGGCCCGCGTTCACGCATCCCGGCGCCATGCCCAAGCCGGTCCTGTCCGTGTTCTCGCCCGAGCTGCGCGCCGCCGACCAGCGGGCCTTCACCGCGCTCATGCGGCACCTGGCCGTCGCGGATCGCGATCACACCGTGGTGATGGTGCAGGTGGAGAACGAGATGGGTGTGCTCGGGGACAGCCGGGACCGCTCTCCGGCCGCGGAGGCGGCCTGGCGGGCCCCGGTTCCGCAGCCCCTGATGGACCACCTCGCGCAGCGGAGCGACGCCCTCCGTCCCGAGCTCGCGGCTCTGTGGGACCGGAAGGGGCGCTCCCTGTCCGGCTCCTGGGAGGAAGTGTTCGGCGACGGCTGGGAGGCCGAGGAAGCGTTCATGGCCTGGGGCTTCGCCGACTATGCCGAGGCGCTGGCGGCCGGCGGCAAAGCGGTCAAGCCGCTCCCGATGTACGTCAACGCCTGGCTCGGTCCGCAGCCCGGCCAGCATCGGGCCGGCGAGTGGCCGAGCGGTGGTCCGGCAAGCAGGGTCATCGATGTGTGGAAGGCCACCGCGCCGTCCCTCGACCTGCTCGCCCCCGACGTGTACGTCGATGACGCGAAGTCCGCGTTCGCCGACTACGCGCGGCCGGACAACCCGCTCTTCGTCCCGGAGTCCCGGTTCAGGACCGGCAGCCTCTTCTGGGCTCTGGGGCACCACCGCGCCATCGGCTTCTCGGTCTTCGGCATCGAGGACGGCCGTCAGGACAGCCAACTCTCGCGCGCCTACGCACTCCTCGCACCGATGCAACAGGTGATCACCGCGGCGCAGGCCGAAGGCCGGATCGCCGCCGTCCTCCTGGAGAAGGGACAGCCGACGGCGAACCTGCGCCTGAACGGCTACGACATAGTGGCCCAGGGAGCGCGCGAGTTGTTCGGGCGGATGCTGCTCGACGCCGGTGTCACCGCCCTCCCGCCGGCGCCGGTCCCCCCGAGCGAGACGAACGAGAAGAGCGTGATGTCCGTGCCCGCGGACACCCGGCCCACCTGCCCGACCTCGGCAGCGGACGCGCCCTGGCCTCATGGGGCCGGGTCGCCGCCGCCAACGTCCTGCTCGGCCCGAACCAGGGGCTCACCTGGCCGATGACCGTCGACATGAGCGCCCCGTCCCCAACAACACCTGCGCACAAGGGTCATAGGCATGCGCCCGTCCAGCTCCTCCTCGTCCCCCTCACACGTCAGGCCGCGCACAGGCACCGTTGAGCCAGGCCATACTGTGCGTGAGCGTCAGCCCCCTGACCCGCCCGCCGGGACACGACACCGGCCACGCGCCCGTACATCTGGTCGCTCGTCGCCGTCGTCGGCAGCAGGAACATCAAGGCAGACAGGAACCGAATGAACGAAGTTGCTCCTGCCGACGCAAGGCGCTCCGTCCGAAGGCGAGATCGCGCACATCACGACAGGCGCACATCCCTCCGGGCACACTGCGACTGGCCTGGCCTGGGGAAAGACCAGCTCCAGCGGGGAGTTGGCAGAGTGAGGAGCGAGCCGTGTTCTACTACTCGCAGAAGCACAAGAAGCACGGCATGAACGTCCAGGTCATCGCGCGTCCGGATGGCACCCCGCTGTGGTTCTCGCGGGCGACGCCGGGGCGGACGCACGATCTGACTGCCGCCCGCGCCCACGGCATCGTCCAAGCCTGCCTCACCCGTCAGATCCTCGTCCTGGCCGACCGCGCCTACCAGGGCGCCGGCGCCACGATCCACACCCCCTACTACGGCCGTGACCTGCCCGAGCACTACCAGCAGTACAACCGCGGCCACGCCCGCCTGCGCGCGCCTGGCGAACGAGCCTTCGCCCGCCTCAAGTCCTGGCGACTGCTGCGGCGAGCGCGCTGCTCAACCAACCGCATCGGCAGGACCGTGGCAGCCGTGCACACCCTCTTGACCTGCCAATACACAGGATGAAAGAGGTTCACTGGCCGCTGCCTCGTCGTCGGTCTTGTGGGCCGAGGATTATGGGGACCTTCTCGACCGAGTGAGGCAACGACGAAAGGAAGGCGCCTCGGACTGAGCTTGTCCCTTAAGGGCTCCGTCTCTCACATAACGCACTCGCGCACGTGCTTGGTATCACTGGCGAGGTTTCGGTTGGTCCTCCGCCGGTAGCGGGCACGCGCGGCGGAGCCGACGATCCCAGGACCGCCGGGACGGCCTCCGGCTCCCGCCGAGACGGGTGGACTGGCGACGCAGGCGCGTCCCGGTCTTCAGTCCGGCTTGCGGGTGAGCGGCAGGAGTCGAGCGAGTGCCTGCTTGCAGTTCGCCGCGATCCGGGCCGCTGTTTCCGTACTGCCATGGGCGCCTCGGCGTCCCAGGGAGCCGGGTCGGCCTCCGTACCGCTGGCCAGTTCGAAGAAGCTCAGTCAGCAGCCGTTCTTTTTGAGGCGATTCACTCCGACTGGTGATCCGAAGATCCGTGCAAGGGTGTAACTCCTACGAGGCGGTGGCCTTCACGCCTCGTACGTATACGACGACCAGGAGTAACGTCGAAGCGCACACCAGGAAGAACCCGAAAAACGTGATCTTGACCCTGAATTCGAGGTAGGTGTCAGCCGCGGCGCACGGAAGCGACCTGATGAAGTGCCCGACGTGGGATTGTCGTACAGCCAGGGTGTGACATTGCGCGGCGTAGTGGTCGACCCAGGGCGTAGGTAGTGTCGCCGCGGCAATCACAAGGAGACCCATAAGACCGTAACGCCATCCAAAGGTGATGTCGCCCAGTGGTTTCGGCCGAAGCGCCGCCTGCCGGGGCGGCGGAATGCGGGTCATGCGCCCGGCGGGGTGATCAACGGAGTACGGTTCCAGTCGAGGACGGAGCCGGACGGATCGAGCACGGCTTCGACCGGTCCGTCGTCCAGGCTGGCCACGACTTTCCAGGAACCGTCGGGCTGCCGGGTGATTGTCCTGACGTTCAGTGTGCCGAGGGACTGCTGTCCCAGGATCATCTGCGCAGCGGTTCGCATGAGCACGACAGCCCGTGCGGCATCGTCCACAGTCCGATTCAGGGTGCCAATGGCCAGGTTGCGGATGGTGGCCATGACGCGGGGAGCGGTGCCGGCGTGAATGATCGAGGCGTCCTCAGCGAATGTGACATCTCGGAGGTTGGCCAGGTTGGCGGCGACGTCGGTCATGTCACCGTCGCGGAAGGTCTGTCCAACGACGGGGTTGCCGCGCCAGGGGTCGTCCGGGTGCTCGCGGCGCAGGCACCGCGATGAAGTCCGGTGCGTAATCTGCGGGTCGTGGCGGGCTGGCCGCGCAGTCCCTCGCACCGACACATGCGGTGGTGCGGGAAGGCCGGTTCGGTGGCCGGGGCCGGCGGTGCCTGCCCGTGATTCCGATGGTCTCAGGCCGGGACTGTCGCCGGCGAAAAAATCGCCCCGGAGCGTCTGCCCAGCTCACGGAGTTGTTTCGGGCCTGGCGAGGGGCTTTTGGGACAACCATGATCCGTGAAGGATCAGGGTTCACCTCCCCACACCCCAGTCTCTCCCTCCAAGGAGCTCATCAGTGCTCACCTGGGTTTCCAGGCGCCCGCAGGGACGGGTGCCGATACGGACGCTGATCGTCGCGATCGTGATCGCCGCCGTGACCGCCACCGTTATGGACTTCACCGCACCTTCGCGCATGGCCGCCACGCCCCGGATATCGGTCACGAAGATCTGTGATGATTCGGTCAACGCGATCGAAACCGCCTACGGCCGGCAGAGCCGCCCCGTGGCAACCGGGCCGGTTGTCCAGGCCGCTTCCTACCCGCTCACCACCCGGCAGGTGGAGATCGTGGACACCAAGAAGAAGGAGGCCACCACCAGCTGCGAGAGCAAGCTGCACGGGGCGACGCAGGCCGGCTGGTCCTACCTGTCCGCCAGGGCGGTCGAGATCGCCGTGGACGCGGCGATCACCATCCTCGCCTCCACTCTCATCTGCGCGTTGACCGGTCCGGCCGCATGCAAGTGGGGCGTGCGCTTCGCCTCGTTCGCCGGCGGGTTCTTCGGCGCCCTGGCCTTCCAGTACCTGACCGACGGCTCCCTCAACTGGGGCAGTGTCGGCGGCGCCTTCTTCGACGCCTCGGTCTCCATGCTGGCCTTCTCTGGCCTCGACAAGCTGGACGAGAGCTACGTCGGGAGGGGCGTCAGGGCCACCTTCCAGAGCGCCGGGCAAGCCATCAAGGCCGTCGGCGCCCGCATCGGCAGCGTGGGCCCGGCCATGGTGAGCAGCATCCAGAACGCCGCCGACTACATCATCACGCACAGCACCGCGTGGGCCTTCCCTGCGGCGTACACCGGGGGCGGATCCATCGAGCCCGCCATCGCGGAGAGCAAGGGCAATCCGATCGCCGACGGCGTGCAGTTCCGCATCCCGTCCCACGCCTCCGGCGCCGACGTGCGCGACGACCTGTACTCCGGCGGCTACAACAACCCGATCTACAACTGGGACATCGCCGAGACACCGCAGACCAACAGGGACGGCGCCGTCGGCTACCTGATCGGACAGGGCAACAACTGCCTGACCAGCACCAGTTACAACGTCGCCCTCAGCCCCTGCAACTACAAGGACTCCCGCCAGTGGTGGTTCGCCGACGGTGACGAGCTCATGACCACCGACGGCAAGTGCCTGGACGAGGACGCCACCCATGGGAACCGCTGGGCGGTCTCCTGCGACGGACTCACCTACAGCGCCAATCCGACCAACAAGGACGACCAGTTCCTGATCACCCCGCCCGGCGGCACGTACATCCCCGACACGGTCTTCAACTGGAAGAGCCACCTGTCCACCTACGAGCACGCGTGAGACAGCGGTTCGTCTGACGTACTGACTGCTGACGCCCCGAGCCGGGCCGGTGACCGATGTCACCGGCCCGGCCATTGCGTTTCGCCGGCTCACTCCACAATAGTTCAGGAACAAGAGGGATTTTGATGCTTTATTAGTATTTCCTGTTCGTTTTGGAGAGATTACTTGGGTCGTCCCGAGCGGCCGGTGGACCCTGACGCCGGTCCGGCACAGCGGTTCGCCTGTGCGTTGCGTGAGCTGCGGCAGAGCGCTGGCAGCCCCTCGTACCGCGTGATGGCGGAGCGATCAGGTGCGTCGGTCACGACGCTGGCGCGGGCGGCGGCCGGGGAACGACTGCCGTCGTTGCCGGCGGTACGGGCGTACGCACGGGCCTGCGGCGCCGATCCGGCCGAGTGGGAGCCGCGCTGGAAGACCGCCGCCGAGGAGGAGGTCGCCGCCGAGGAGACGGCGGCCCGCGACGACGCCGAGGTGGACGGCATCGCGCAGTCGCCGTACCGGGGGCTGGCCCGCTTCGAACCGGGCGACCGGGCCCTGTTCTTCGGCCGCGAGCGCCTGGTGACCGAGTTGTTGGACCTCGTGCGCGAACACCGGTTCGGCGCCGTCTTCGGGCCCTCCGGGAGCGGCAAGTCCTCGCTGCTGCGCGCGGGGCTCGTGCCCGCCGCCCAGGAGGCGGCAGGGCGCTCCGGGCGCCCGGCCACTCTCCGCATCCTCACTCCCGGGGAGCGCCCTGCGGCCACGTACGGCCGCCTGCTCACGCCGCAGGAGGGCGACCCGGACAGCTGGGTGATCGTCGACCAGTTCGAGGAGGTCTTCACTCTCTGCAGGGATCGGTCCGAACGCGCCCGCTTCATCGACCTGCTGCTCTCGGCCAGGAACCCGGCCTCCCGGCTGCGCGTGGTGATCGCGATGCGCGCCGACTTCTACGGCCGGTGCGCCGAAGAGCCGGGACTCGCCGACTCGCTGCGGCACTGCGGTCTTCTGGTGGGGCCGATGAGCCCGGCCGAACTGCGGGAAGCGGTCACCGGGCCGGCTGCCGCCGCCGGTCTCGTCGTCGAACGGGAGCTGACCTCGCGCATCGTGGAAGAGGTGGTCGACCAACCGGGCGGGCTGCCCATGCTCTCCCACGCCCTGCTGGAGACCTGGCGACGACGGCGCGGCCGTATCCTGACGCTCGCCGCGTACGAGGCGGCCGGCGGCGTCCACGGTGCCATCGCCGCCAGCGCGGAGCGGGCATACGGCGCGCTGACACCGGCTCAGACACGGACCGCGCGCCGGCTCCTCCTTCGGTTGGTAGTCCCCGGAGAGGGCACTCCGGACACCCGGCGCTCGGCCGTCCGCGGCGAGTTGGGCGAATGGTCCGACCCCGAGCTTTCCACGGTCGTCGAACGGCTGGCCGCCGCACGGCTGGTCTCCCTCGACGGGGAGTCGGTGGAACTGGCGCACGAGGCGCTGATCACCAGCTGGCCTCGGCTGCGCGGCTGGATCGACGAGGACCGCGAGCGGCTGCGGCACCACCGCGACCTGGCGGAGGCCACCCGCACCTGGCACGAACTGGGCCGGGACCAGGGAGCGCTCTACCGGGGGACCCGCCTGGACCGTGCGGCCGAACTCTTCGCGAAGCGGGTGCGAGAACGGGTACCGGGCCAGGAACAGGGCCAGGGCCACGGACCCGGACCCGGACAAGGTCACGGACCCGGACCGGGGCAGGGACCCGGACCGGGGCAGGGACCCGGACCGCGCTACGGACACGCACACGGACGCGGACCGGCACAGGGCCACGGACCCGGCCCGCGGCAGGAGCCGCGACCGGCAGAGCCGCGCGAGGACGACGATCTCACCGCCGCCGAGCGGGCGTTCCTGACGGCGGCCCTGGAGCTCCGGGAGCAGGAGCGCCGGTCGGCGGCCCGTACAAGGAAGCGCACCCGCCGGCTGTTCGCGGCGCTCTCCGCCCTGCTGGCCGTCGTGCTCGTGACCGGCCTGGTCACCTGGCAGCAGCACAGCACCGAAGTGCGGGACAACGAGGACACCGCGGCCCGCCGGGTCGCCCAGGCGGCCGCCAGCATGCGCACCACCGACCCGCGCACCGCCATGCTGCTCAGCCTCGCCGCCTGGCGGATCGCGGCCCTCCCGGAAACCCGCGCCGCGCTGCTCGGCGCCCTCGCCCAGCCCGAGGGCGACGCCTTCACCGATCCCGGGCCGGGCAGCGACACCCGCCGTTTCCTCGTCGGCTCCGGCCGCGTCCTGCTCAGCGCCAACGGCCGCACCTGGCACACCTGGGACACGGTCACCCACCGGGCGATCGCCTCCGGGCGGCTGCCCTCGGGCCCGGTCCTCGCGAGCAGCCCGGACGGCCGCGTGCTCGCCCTCGCCCTGCCGGGCGACGGCGGCTCGCGCCTGTGGGACCTGGCCTCGGGCCGATGGACCGGAGCGGCCCAGGCCCTGCCGGGCCGGTATCAGCTCTCCTTCGGCGCCGACCCTGACAGCTACGTGGTGAGCGATCTCGACGGGCCACAGGTACAGCTGCGCTCGGTTGCGGACGGCCATGTCCTCCTCCAGGCCCGGACCGACAGCGAGACCGACATCGCCGGCACCCCCGACGGCCGGCTGGTGGCCGTCTGCCCCGTCAGCGGCCCCCTCCAAGTCCGGGACACCGTCCGGCAGCGCGATCTCACGGGCGGCTGGGCGAATTCCGGGGAGAACCACTGCGGCGACGACAACGCATCACTGGCGTTCGACTCGGCAGGCGACCGGCTCGCGGCGGTCTCCCGCACGGACGTACGGGTCTGGGACACCGCCTCGGGACGGCTCATCGCCGACATCGCCTCCCCGGACGCCGCCTCCGCCGCCTTCAGCCCGAACGGGGCCTTCCTGGCCCTCAACGACCCCGAACAGCTCGCGGTGTGGCGGCTGTCCGTACCGGACTCGCCGGTCTTCCGTCACGACCTGAACGGCCAGCGGCCGTACGACGGCATCGCGTGGGACCCCGTCAGGCCGGTGCTGCGCTATGCCGAAGGAGGCTCGGTGCACGCCCTCGACCTGGGCGAGGCCGTCACCTCCGGGTGGCGTGGCAGCCCGCTGGGCAACGTCCTGCTGAGCCCGGACG